>NZ_JBQXFW010000008.1:0-232198 GCF_052615405.1 Lactobacillus sp. PSON
AGAAAGTACACGGTAAGAAAATCGTTAAGATCAACAAGACTCAATGGCTTAACACTAAGGACGTTGTAAAGGATTAATTTGAACTAAAAATTAAATACTTTTCGATTTTATAGAAAAATTAGAAGACATTCTCGTTGAATGCCTTCTTTTTTGTTACAATAAGATTGCCGCTTTAGCTCAGGAGGTAGAGCACCGCCGTGGTAAGGAGGAGGTCCCCAGTTCAAATCTGGGAAGCGGCTTTAAAAAATAAGGAATATATAATTTACATAATGAAATACTTAAAAAATAATAATAAAAACAAGTTCTAAAACATTAATCTAGAGCTTGTTTTTTTGTTTCGCTAAAATTAAAATGAAATTTTTACTTGCATATGAGAAAAATATAATTTATACTAATAAACAACTTAAAAAGTCTATTATTTTTCTCATAATTGAGAGGGGAAATATTTATGAAATTTACAAAACTTTTTGCTGCAGGAGCTACTGTCTTAGCCTCTGCTGCTGCATTGGCAGCCTGTAGCTCTAACAATTCATCATCAGGTAGCAAAAAATCTATCAATTGGGAAGAAAACGCTGAAATTCCTACGATGGATATGTCAAAAGCTACTGATAATGTAAGCTTTAACCAATTAAATAATGTAATGGAAGGTCTTTATCGTTTAGGAAAAGATAATAAAGTTGAAAATGCTTTAGCTACTAAGACCCAAGTTTCAAAAGATGGTAAGACTTGGACCTTTACTTTACGTGACTCTAAGTGGTCAGATGGTAGTGCTCTTACTGCAAAAGATTTTGTATATTCTTGGCGTAGAACTGTAGATCCCAAGACGGCTTCACAATATGCTTATCTTTTTGAAGGAATTAAAAATGCTGATAAAATTTCTGCAAGTAAAGCTCCAGTATCAAGTCTAGGTGTTAAGGCAGAAGGAAAAAACAAGTTAGTAGTTAACCTTGATAAGCGTATTCCTTACTTTAAGCTTTTGATGGGATTCCCATTATTCTTCCCGCAACAACAAAAGGCTGTTGAAAAATATGGAGAAAAATACGGTACTTCTTCAAAGTATATGGCTTATAATGGTCCTTTTGTACAAACTGGCTGGACAGGCTCAAATCTTTCTTGGAAGTTGAAGAAGAATAATAATTACTGGGATAAGAAAGATGTTAAGCTTGATGCAATTAATTACAGTGTTCAAAAGACTCCATCAACAGCTTATAATTTGTACCAATCAAACAAGCTTGATGCAGTAGTTCTAGATTCTCAACAAACTAAGAATTTAAAGAACCAAAATGGTTATACGATTCGTCCGACTGCAAGTACTTTTTATTTGCAATATAATCAGAAAAATAAGAATTTACAAAATGAGAATCTTCGCCGTGCAATTTCTCTTTCAATTAATAGAAAGGCTTTAGGAGATGCCTTGGGTGGTTCAAGTAAACCTGCCAAGTCACTAACTCCAGCTGGTTTAACCAAGGTAGAAAACCAAGATTTTGCTTCAAAGACTGCAGATACTACTTATACTAAATATGATCCTGCTGAAGCTAAAAAGCTCTTTAAGAAAGCACTTAAAGAACTTGGTAAAAATAATGTTTCAGTGGATATTTTGAGTGATGATACTGATGCAGGTCAAAAAACAACTGAAACCCTTCAAAGTCAACTAGAAGGAAACTTAAAGGGACTTAAAGTCGGCGTTCAAAATGTGCCATTTAAAACTCGCTTAAGTCGTTCAACTTCAGGAAACTTTGATATTGTTGTAACTGGTTGGGGTGCAGATTTTGCAGATCCAATTTCATTTGATGACTTATTTACTTCTAAAAACACCCAAAACAATGGTAAATGGTCAAACACTCAATATGATAAATTGATTGCAGACTCTAAAACTGCAACTAATGATGAACAAAGATATGCTGATCTTGTAAAAGCGGAAAAACTTTTACTTGAAGATCAAGGTGTAACCCCTCTTTACTACAAGACTGAAGCATGGTTAGTTCGTCCAAATATTAAGGGTATTGTTTATAATGCTGCAGGAGCAAATTATAACTTTAAAGAAGCTTATGTTTCTGAAAATTAAATAATTTATTTAAGAATCAACTGCAAGAAGGCGGTTGGTTCTTTTTTATATTAATTGAAATTTAACTCTTGACCTATTGGTTTTAAGCTAGTAAAATCTAGATAATTTAAATATTTTTAAGGGAAGAGGAGTCATTTCAATGTCTAATTGGGAAACAAAGTTTGCTAAGAAAGGTTTAACCTTCGATGATGTTTTATTAATTCCAGCTGAAAGTCATGTTTTGCCAAATGAAGTAGATTTAAGTACGAAATTGGCAGATAACTTACAGTTGCATATTCCACTTATCAGTGCAGGGATGGATACTGTTACTGAAGGCGCAATGGCAATTGCAATGGCTCTTCAAGGTGGTCTTGGTGTAGTCCATAAAAATATGTCAATTCAAGCTCAAGCTGGTGAAGTAGCAAATGTTAAGAGTGTAATGGTGCCACAAAGCGCAGTAAATGCGGCGGTTGATAGTGAAAATAGATTGCTGGTTGCAGCAGCTGTAGGTGTAACTAGTGATACGTTTGAACGTGCAGAAGCTCTTTTAGAAGCAGGAGCGGACGCTATTGTAATTGATACAGCACATGGACATTCAGCTGGAGTTTTGCGTAAGATTAAGGAGATTAGAGATCATTTTCCTGATGTAACTTTAATTGCAGGAAATGTGGCAACTGGAGATGCAACGCGAGCACTTTTTGATGCAGGTGTTGATGTAGTAAAAGTTGGAATTGGTCCAGGTTCAATTTGTACTACTAGAATTGTTGCAGGCGTTGGAGTTCCGCAAGTTACTGCAATTTATGATGCGGCTACTGCGGCTCGTGAGTATCATAAACCAATTATTGCTGACGGCGGAATCAAATTTTCTGGAGATGTCGTTAAAGCTTTAGCTGCAGGTGGAAATGCTGTAATGCTTGGATCAATGCTTTCAGGAACTACTGAAGCTCCAGGTGAATTATTTGAAGATAATGGTCATAAGTTCAAAGCATATCGTGGTATGGGATCAGTTGGAGCAATGGCACAATCTCATGGTTCAAGTGATCGCTATTTCCAAGGTGGAGTTAATGAAGCTAATAAGTTAGTTCCTGAAGGAATTGAAGCAAGAGTTGCTTATAAAGGCGATGTTTCTGATGTGATTTTCCAAATTGATGGTGGACTTCGTTCAGGTATGGGATATGTTGGTGCAGCTAATATTTCAGAATTAATTGAGAATGCACAATTTGTTCGAATTACTGGGGCGGGTCTTCGCGAATCACATCCACATGATGTTCAAATCACAAAAGAGGCTCCTAACTATAAGTAAGTAATATATGCAAAGATTAGAAAAATAATAATTAATATACTAAAAAATAAGAGAAAAATTTAATATTTTCTCTTATTTTTTTAATTTTATACTAGATATTTCCCTTATTTTTGCTATAATAAGAAAAACATTAAAATTTGTTATAAAAATTAATATGAAATTGAGGAATTTATATGGCTAGGTACTTATTAAAACGTGTATTTTACATGATCCTCACTTTGTTCATTGTAGCTACGGTTACTTTCTTTTTGATGAAATTAATGCCGGGTTCACCATATGCTAACGAAGCGAAGATGACACCGACGCAATTGCACATTATGAATGAGCAATATGGTCTTAATAAACCCATTTGGGAACAATATCTTATCTATATTACAGGGATGCTCCATGGGGATTTTGGTACCTCATTCCAATATAGCAACCAACCAGTTTCTAGTTTAATTAGTGCTCGTTTAGGAGCATCTGTCCAATTAGGGCTGCAAGCGCTTATTGTTGGGGTAGTGCTAGGAGTAATTGTTGGTGCGATTGCTGCAATGAAGCAAGGAACTTGGGTTGATTCAACAGCAACTGTGGTTTCAATTATTGGTAAGTCAGTACCTAACTTTGTTTTAGCAGTTCTTCTTCAATATTATATCGGACTTAAATTAGGCTGGTTCCCAATCGCAGGTTGGGGACAATTTAGTCAAACAATTATGCCAACCATAGCTTTAGCTGTAGGACCACTTGCTGAAACTGCTCGATTTATCAGAACAAGTATGGTGGACACTTTAAGTAGTGATTATATTGAACTTGGTAAGGCTAAGGGACTTAGCAGAATGGAAGTTATTAGAAAACATGCTATGCGTAATTCTATGATTCCTCTTGTAACTTTAATTGGTCCTTATGCTGTAGCACTTATGACAGGTTCAATGGTTATTGAAAATATTTTTAACGTTCCAGGTATTGGGGAACAATTTGTAAAGTCAATTTTAACTAATGATTATCCTACCATCATGGGAATTACAATGGTCTATTGTATTGGATTAGTTGTGATTCTTCTAATCACTGATATTATCTATGGATTGATAGATCCAAGAATTAGATTAACTGAAAGCGAGGCTTAAAACAAATGGATGAAAATGAATTAAAACTTAGTCCAGATGCTTTTGAACCTTTAACTAAAGACGAAGCTCAAGATAGCGAAAATATTGCAGGTCCATCATTATCTTTTGGACAAAATGTTTGGTTAAGATTTAAACAAAGAAAAGCCGCTGTACTTTCAGCAATCATTGTAATTTTGATGGTTGTGGTAGCTTTTGGTTCGACCCCTTTTATTAATAAGTCAACCTTAGTTAAGTCGCATCCGCAATATGCCAATTTACCAGCTAAAGTGCCAGGTATGAGTGCAATTAATGGTTTAAATGGAAAAATCAAGCAAAATGGTCAATGGGTGGATGCTTATGCTCAAAATGGTGTCCCTAAAAATAAATATTTTATAGCGGGAACTGACTATTTAGGTCGTCCATTGGGTCAAAGAATCATTTATGGTACTAAAATTTCTTTGATTGTTGCTTTAGTTGCAGCTTTCTTTGATTTAACAATTGGGGTTGCATATGGAATCATCTCGGGGTGGAAAGGTGGCCGAGTTGATAATGTTATGCAGCGAATAATCGAAATTATTTCATCAGTTCCAAACTTGATTATTGTTGTTTTAATGTTAGTAGTATTAAAACCAGGTATTACTTCCATTATCTTGGCAATTGCTATTTCTAGTTGGACAACTATGGCTAGACAAGTTAGAGCTGAGACCTTAAGTTTAAAAAATGAAGAATATGTTTTAGCTGCTCAATCTCTTGGAGAATCTTCTTGGAAAATTGCCCTTAAGCATTTGGTACCTAATCTTTCAAGTATTATCATTATTCAAACAATGTATACTATTCCAACTGCTATTTTCTTTGAAGCATTCTTAAGTTTTATCGGTATTGGTATCTCTGCACCAGAAACTTCACTAGGGGTACTTCTTAATGAAGGACAAAAGAACTTCCAATTCTTACCTTATCAAATGTGGTATCCAGCAATTATTTTGTGTATTTTAATGATTGCTTTTAACTTATTAGGTGATGGTTTACGTGATGCCTTTGATCCAAGAGGACAAAGATAGGAGGGAATATCCATGCCAAAAAGAGTATTAGATGTAAAAGATTTAAAAATTGATTTTCATACTTATGCTGGCGAAGTTAAAGCGATTCGGGATGTAACGTTTCATTTAAATGAAGGTGAAACATTAGCTATTGTAGGTGAATCTGGCTCTGGTAAATCTGTTACTACCCGTTCTATTATTGGACTTTTGGCAAGAAATGCACAAGTGATGGGTGGAGAAATTAATTTCCATGGGAAAAATTTACTAGACCTATCTGAAAAAGAATGGCAAAATATTCGCGGAAATGAAATTGCGATGATTTTTCAAGATCCAATGACTTCACTTGACCCAACTATGAAAATTGGTCAACAGATTGCTGAACCGTTGATTAAGCATGAGGGTGCATCCAAAAAGGAAGCATGGGCAAAAGCATTAGAAATGATGAAGGCTGTAGGTATTCCTAAAGCAGAAGAGAGAATCAATCAATATCCGCATCAATTTTCTGGAGGGATGCGCCAGAGAATTGTGATTGCTATTGCACTTATTTGTGAACCAGAAATTTTATTAGCTGATGAACCAACTACGGCTCTTGATGTAACTGTTCAAGCTGAAATATTAGATTTAATGAAAGATTTACAAAAACGTGTAAAGACTTCAATTATTTTTATTACACATGATTTGGGTGTAGTTGCAGGTATGGCTGATAGAGTGGCTGTTATGTATGCGGGAGAATTTATGGAATATGGAACAGTAGATGATATTTTTTATAATCCACAACATCCTTATACTTGGGGACTTATTAATTCAATGCCAACTCTTGAAAGTAATACTTTAGAATCAATTCCAGGTACTCCTCCTGACTTGCTTAACCCACCTAAAGGGGACCCTTTTGCCCCAAGAAATCGCTATGCAATGAAGATTGATGTTCAAAGAAAGCCACCATTTTTTAAAGTCTCAAATACGCATTATGCTGCAACTTGGCTTTTAGCTCCTGGAGCTCCTAAAGTTAATCCACCCCAAGAAATTCAAAGACGCTGGAAAAAGTTTAAATTGATGCAACAAGGCTATAATGCTAACAGTTAAGGAGGATTTTATGCCAGAAAAAAAGAAAATTTTGGAAGTAAAGCATTTAAAACAATACTTTAAAAATGGTCGTGAAATTACCAAAGCTGTTGATGATGTTAGTTTTGATATTTATGAAGGTGAAACTTTTGGTCTTGTAGGAGAATCTGGATCAGGTAAAACTACAACTGGTCGCTCAATTTTACAATTATATAAACCAACAAGCGGTGAAGTTATTTTTGAAGGTAAAAATGTTGAAAATCTGAAAAAGCGCAATGATAAGCTTAAATTTAGACGTGATGCGCAAATGATTTTTCAAGACCCTTATGCTTCTCTTAACCCGAGAATGACGGTTGAAGATATTATTGCAGAAGGCTTAGATATTCACGGCTTGGTCAAGACTAAAGAAGAACGTCGTCAGCGTGTTGAAGAACTTCTTGAAACCGTTGGTCTTAATAAAAACCATGCTAGTCGTTTTCCTCACGAATTCTCTGGTGGTCAGCGACAAAGAATTGGGATTGCTAGAGCTTTAGCTGTTGAGCCTAAGTTTATAGTAGCTGATGAACCGATTTCTGCTCTTGATGTTTCAATTCAAGCACAAGTTGTTAACTTAATGATTGAATTACAAAAAAAGCGTGGTCTTACTTATTTATTTATTGCTCATGATTTATCTATGGTAAAATTTATCTCAGATAGAATAGGCGTTATGCATTTCGGTAAATTGTTAGAAGTCGGTTCTGCTGATGATGTTTATGATAGACCGCTTCATGACTATACTAAAAGTTTAATTTCTGCAGTTCCTGTACCTGATCCTGAAATTGAAAGGAATCGTCATAGAATTGATTATGATGCTGAAAAAGAAGAACATGATGGTAAAAAAAGGACCTTACATGAAATTACACCGGGACACTTTGTGCGTTGTAGTGAAGATGAAGTAGAGCAATATCAAAATGTTGCTCAAAGTTATGAATAATAAAAATAAACTCTTGCACTTTTGCAAGAGTTTATTTTTATTTCCCAGGAAATTATGCTAAAGAATCCCATGCTGGAAGATCAGTAATTGGACCTTCAGCAAGCTTTTTCTGTTCTTCAGTTAAATACTTTTTGTGAACAACTACTTCATAGACATAGTCATTGAACCAGTCATTACTCATTACAAAATAGCCTTTGGCGCCAGATTTTTCACCCCAGGAATTCTCAACTTTCCATTGACGAATATCACCATTATCTTCGTCAACTCCAACTAAAGTCATCGCGTGAGAAACTTCGCCAGCTCCAGTTTTTAGTCGATCTTCCTTGCTCATCTTAAGATCGACTTGGAATAAGTCATCAAGTTTATATAAATTAGTATCAAGATAACCGGTTTGACGATCCATTTGACGAAGAACGTCATTTCCAAACCAAACGGCTTCACCATCTTTTAATTGAGCGATTGAAGCTTGAGTTAAATATTCCATCGGAACATTGAGCAATTTAATACGGTATTGACCTTCAACATTGTCTTCGGATGGGAGTCCATAGAGCTTGTTGTATTCATGGTCTGGGGCATTTGTTAAAACGACATAATCATTTAAATCTACACCACTTAAATATTTGTGGAAGAATTCAAGTGGAGTTAAGTTTTTATCTAAGTGATAGTTTTTATCATCATCACGGTATTCTAAGTCAAAATGTTTTGGTGGTTCACCGACTGCTATTGCAGTCATTCGATAAACGTCGTTTAAGAATTTAGTTCTTAAATCTTCTGCTTCGGCTGTTTTTCCATCTTGAATTAATTTGCGCAAAATTAAAGCATCTTTTTTTAATTTATCTTTAAGCGCGTTACTAAAGCCGGTTGTATCATTAGTATTAAAAGTTTCAGGCATAGCATAAGAAGGTACTACTCCATATTTTTCAACTAAAGAAGCTGCCATGTGAAATTGTCCACCATCTGCTCCAGCAAAGTCTAAATGGGCCTTAACTTCACGTGAATCAAGAGGTTTATCAGCAGTTTCAATAATATTATTATAAAAAATATTTGCTCGTTCAATCTTATCCCAGAAAAAATTATAAGCTTGTGAAAAAGTAAAGTTCTTTGTCTTGTATTTTTTGCCAAATTCGTGACGAAGAACGTTTAATGTAGCGAATAACCAGCACCGGCCTGAGTGCTTTTGATTGGTAACATTATCGGTATCAAGTTCTGTTGAAAAAACACGTGTTAATTTGCTTTGAACACGATCATTATATGAAGCTGCTAAGACGCCGTTTTTTTGAGCTGCACGAGCAATAACATGATGTTCAGGATTTTTGTTAAAGTTTTGCGAGAACTTTTCAATTTCTTGCAAGGTTAATTTATGCGTCATAAAGAATCTCCTTTTTTAATATTATTTTATGTTACCTTTCATTTTAGTTCAAAACAAAAACAGGTTCAATAAAGAACCTGCCTTCAATAGAGAATTATATTTGAATAACTTATGTGGACTTCTTGCAATTATTATAAGTTAATCAATTTGAATTGAACTATTATTTGCGTCGGCACTTTGCTTAGGCAATGTAATAGTCAATACACCATCATCATACTTTGCATGAATCTGATTTGCAACCACATTTGATAATCTAAAGCTTCTAGAAACATGTCCTTGGCTTCTCTCTTTGTGGATTACATCGCCATTCTTAGCGGTTTCATTTTTTTCAGATTTTCTTATTCCAGAAACATTTAAAATTCCATCATGGTAATTTATATGAATCTTATCTTTATCAAAACCGGGCATATCAATAGTTACTATATAATCCTTATCAGTTTCTGAAAGATCAGCTTGCATGATGTTGGCAACTTTATCATCAAAGAAGTTTCTTGGAAAACCAAACCAATCGTTCATTGCATCAAATACATCATCATGACGATTCATCATTTCGTTTGCCATAAATTAACAACTTCCTTTCAATAATGCAGTAAATTTATTTTTCCCTGCACTGTTTATTGTAGTAGGATAGAATAAAAAATAAAGTATTTAGCACTCAAAAGCATCTAGTGCTAATCAGGAGGCAAAAATGGTTTATTATCAAAAAATGACCCCAGAAGGTTATAAACAAATTGAAGATGAAATTGCACGTTTAAAAAAAGATAGACCTCGTAGAATTAAGATTTTGCAACAAGCTCGTTCAATGGGGGACTTATCTGAAAACACTGAATATACTGAAGCTAAGCGTGACTTAGGGCATTTACAAAGTCGTCTGCGTTATTTAGGAAAGCAATTAAAATATGCAGAAGTAATTAAGACAAAAGATGACGGCAAAGTTGATTTAGGTAAAGTTGCAGTTTTAAAATTTGAAGATGATGATGAGACAGAAGAATATAAAATTGTTGGAAGAATGGAAGCAAATTTATCAGAAAACAAGGTATCTTTTGATTCACCGCTTGGAAGTGCAATTATGAAAAAAGAAGCTGGTACAACGGTAATAGTTGAAGCACCGGCTGGGAGTTATCAAGTAAAGATTGTTGAAGTGAAATAGGAAAAATCAATATGATAATTCCTAAATGTTGCATTTTTTGTTATAATATGGAATTTGTAGGATATATACAATTTTAGGAGTGAAGTTTTTGAATACGCCGGAATCAAGAGAAGGTAATCTGATTCGCTATGCTGTTTATTTTATTGGCTATTTAATGGCTGCTGGTGTAGTTAAATTAGTTACTATGAAATCACCGCTTAGAATATGGGACATAATCTTATTTGGATTAATTGCAGCGATGGTACTTTTATTTTATATTTATCGCTTTAATCGTGAACAACGCTTCTTTGAGCGAGATTTTGTAATGCCCTGGTTAGGTGATTATGCGGTAACAATTGGTTTAACAATTTTAGTTGTAGCAGGTAGAATTGGCGTTTCATGGCTTCAAGCTTACAACAAAGTTAGTTGGTATGGATTTCAGGTTGAATACTTAAAGCATGAGTCTGTACCGATGTTTTGGTTTTTAATTGTTGCAATAGGTATCATTTTACCGATTTTACAACAATTTTTAACAACAGGATTTTTATTTAATTATGCATTTAGACGCAGTGTTCCAGCTATTGCAATAATGGGAATGTTTGCTTCAGGAATTTTGTTTAGCATTTTGAATTTTCAAATGTCAATTCCATTATTTGTTATAGATATTGCATTTGGAGCAATGTTTGCTTGGTCTTACTTATATACGCAAACAATGTGGATGCCGATATATTTAGCTGTTGTTAATGGAGTCTTATTAGTAATCATGACTTAGATATTTAAAAAAGATGATGAACAATTGTTCATCATCTTTTTTATTATATAAGCGGATAGCGTGAATCGAACCCGCATCTTCAGCTTGGGAAGCTGACGTTCTACCATTTAACTATACCCGCATTACTCTAATATCTTATCATGAATTTATAAATTATGCCAAATTATTTTGGTGGGGAAGTTTTTTAATATCTAAGTCAAAATTTTCGCGATTTTTTAAACTAGTAAAATTTTGAAAAAGCCATTGGCGAATTTCTGTAGGTTTAAGTACTAATGGCATTCGATTATGGATTGGCATCATGTAAGAATTAGGAGCAGTAGTAACCATTGCGAATTTATCTTTATCATAAATTCCAGCAATTAGAGTTAGTGGGTATTCTGGATCACGAAAGGCATATTTTTCATGGTAGTTTTTGTTTTTCAAGCGGTAAATATCTTTACTTGTTTCAAAAAATTCTTCAGCGACAATAATACATCTTTGACGAGCAAACGACTTATCCCACATGGAAGGAGCAGCTTGGTAAAAACGTTCAATTCTGGCATTAAAAATCGGCTTATTTGAATTAATAGGACTTGAATAGCCCCATGATTTTGGTTGAAGTAAAAGTTCATGATTTTTAAATAATAAAACTGGAGCAGTTGTTTTTGGAAAAACGTCCTGTGTCGTTAATTCAAAGTCAGGTTCTATCAATGGAAGATTTAAATCATTTTTTAAATAGTTTTGGATTGTTATGAGACTAGGCAGTTTAAAGTGATTGCACATTTTTTGACCTTCTAACTAATGTAATTTCATAGCTAGTTTAATCTTAGCTTAATTTTTGATAAAATTGAAGTTATTAAAAACTAATGTATTAAAGATCTAAGCAAAAAGGAAGAATAATTATGACAAAGGAAATATTACTTACAGGTGATCGTCCAACGGGAAAGTTACATGTTGGTCATTATATTGGCTCACTTAGAAATCGAGTAAAACTTCAAAATAGTGGTGATTATGACCCATATATTATGATTGCTGATACTCAAGCTTTGACTGATAATGCAAGAGATCCTGAAAAAATTCGTAACTCACTTATTCAAGTAGCACTTGACTATCTTTCAGTTGGTATTGATCCAACTAAGTCAACAATTTTTGTTCAATCACAAATTCCTGCTCTTTTTGAATTAACAGCTTATTACATGGACTTAGTTACTGTGGCACGTCTTGAAAGAAATCCAACTGTTAAAACAGAAATTAAGCAGAAAGGTTTTAAAGATTCTATTCCAGTTGGCTTTTTGAATTATCCGGTTTCTCAAGCTGCAGATATTACTGCTTTTAAAGCCACTGTAGTTCCAGTTGGTGATGATCAGGAACCAATGCTTGAACAAACTCGTGAAATCGTGCGCACATTTAACCGTGTATATGATTGTGATGTACTTGTAGAGCCTAAAGGTTACTTCCCTGCAAAAGGTGAAGGTCGTCTTCCGGGACTTGATGGAAATGCAAAAATGTCTAAATCCCTTGGTAATGCAATTTACTTATCAGATGACGAAAAGACAGTTCAAAAGAAAGTTATGTCAATGTACACTGATCCAAATCACATTCATGTTGAAGACCCTGGTCAAGTTGAAGGAAATACTGTCTTTACTTATCTTGATGTATTTGATCCAGATAAAGATACAGTTGCTCAACTAAAAGAAGACTATCAAAAAGGCGGCTTGGGAGATGTTAAAATCAAACGTTACTTAAACAAAGTCTTAGAACAAGAACTTTCACCAATTCGCGAGCGCCGTGCAAAATATGAAAAAGATATTGATAGTGTTTACCAAATGTTGATTGATGGTTCAAACAAAGCTAATGAAGTTGCTAACCAGACTTTAGAAGAAGTACGTGATGCAATTGGTCTCAATTATTTCAAAAATAGATAAAGAAAAAGAGGCAATATATGCGTGATCGTATTCCTTGGAAACAATATTTTATGATGCAGGCTTTGGTCATTGCACAGCGATCAACTTGTAATCGTGCTCTTGTTGGCAGTGTATTAGTTAAAGATAATAGAATTATTGGTACTGGTTATAATGGTTCTGTTTCAGGGCAGCCTCACTGCGATGATATCGGTCATCAAATGGTAGATGGACATTGCGTTAGAACAATTCACTCAGAAATGAATTCTTTAATTCAATGTGCAAAAAATGGTGTTTCAACAGCTGAAACTGAAATATATGTAACTCATTTTCCTTGTTATAATTGCACCAAAGCTTTGATTCAAGCAAGCGTTAAAAAAATCAATTATTACTTTGATTACCGTGATAATCCACTAGCAATAAAATTACTAGAAGATTGTGGGGTACCATATGAGAAAATCAAAATTGACCGTAAATATGTTGAAGGATTGGCTCATAAACTTGAAGAGGATGAAAACTAAACTATTAATATTTATTGGATTATTGCTTACTTTTTTAACTTTGAGTGGTTTTAGTCAAAATAATATTGAAGATAATGCACATATTTTAAATAAAGAAACTCAAGAATTAATTACAGCTAAAAATAATCGCTATTGGCAGACAAAAGAACAGCCGCAAGTAGTTGTTAAAACAGTTGATAGATTGAACCACTTAACTCCTAAAACTCTCAATAAACAAAAAAATAAGGTTTTTATTGTAATTGGAGTCAAAAAAGATAAGAAGAATGTGCAAATTTATTCAACTAAAGATTTACATGGAGCTTTTACTGCAGAATCAAGAGCAAGTATTATTAGAGCTGCAGGAGATGAATTAAGAAGCAGTAATAATGCTACTTTTAATAAAGGAGTTCGCTTTGTTTTTAGAGCATGTGCTACTAAAGTTGATCAACAATATCAATATACTTTAGATAAGTATGACCTTACTGATAGTGAACAAAGTACGATTACCCATCCGCGAAAAGTTGCCCTCCCAATTGCACTAGCGTTAGTTATTGTAGTGGCAGGGATGATTTACGTTTTACGTAAAGTAAAGCGCAAAAATGCATAATTTAAAATTAATTTGACGATAAGATTTTTAAGCTTTAGACTTATTAAGGTAATACAATTTTTGCAAATAAACTGTTAGGTGAGATTCCTACGTGAACACACGCTATCGCCCAGAAACATCCAGAGATGCCAACGGGTCAAATAGGCCTCGTCGACTTAAGGCGAGATCCAGATAGCTAGCATGTGCTTACGTCACGTAGTGTTAAAACTGAACGACGAGTATTAAAGCCTTGTTTGGTATGGAGTCACTTTTCAGAAAGTGTCTCTTTTTTAGTTTGTTTGCGCACAAAAACAAGGAGGAGTAAAAATGCTAAATGTAAAGACTTCAAAAAATGAGCCAAAACGCGATTATATTGAACGTGTTAAAAAAATTGCACGTGAAAGTCGCACAGAAACTTTAGCTAGACTTCATGCAAGTGCGGAAGGTTTGTCTACTAAACAGGCAATATTAAATAGAGAAGAGTATGGAGCAAATGAAATTGAGGATGCGAAAAATGATTCTAAGTGGCATTTTTTTATTGAATCTTTTTTAACTCCTTTTACAATTGTTTTGATATTGTTAGCTGCAACATTATTTATTGCAGATGTTGTACCAAGTGATCAAGATGATGTGAGTACTGCCATTATTATTATCGTAATGGTCTTAATAGCTGGAATTATTAAGTTCGTTCAAAATATTAAAACATCAGATGCAGTAGAAGAAATGCTTCATTTAGTATCTGTTACTACAAATATTAAGCGTGATAATGAAAATCGAGAACTACCAACTAATGAAGTTGTTGTAGGGGATGTAATTAATCTTTCTGCTGGAGATATGGTTCCAGCTGATATGCGGCTTTTGAGAAGTAAAGACCTTTTTTGTTCAACTAGTTATATTGATGGTAAGTTTGACCCAAAAGAAAAAATTGCCACTAAAACTCCACGCTTTGAACAAGTGAATAATTATCTTGATTATCCAAATATTGTTTATGAAGGAACAACGATTGTATCTGGATCAGGTACAGGAGTGGTGTTTGCGACTGGTAAAGATACAATTTTTGGTAAAAAAATTAGAGATGAAAATAAGCGTGAACTTCATAAAACTACATTTAATGTAGGAATCAAAAGTATCACAAAACTGCTGATGATTATGATGGTAATTGTGAGTGTTTTGGTTTTTGTGATTAATGGTATAACTAAGGCAAACTGGATTTCTTCATTTGTCTTTGCAATTGCAATTGCGGCGGGTTTAACTCCAGAAATGCTGCCGGTAATTGTTACTTCAAACTTAGTCAACGGTAGTAAAGAAATGGCTAAGCGAGGTAATATTGTAAAAAGGTTAAACTCAATTCAATATTTTGGTTCAGCTGATGTCTTATGTACTGATAAGACAGGTATCTTAACTCAAGATAAAGTTATGCTTGAGCGTCATTATGATTTAACTATGCAAGAGACAAAGCGCGTTTTAGAGTTATCATATTTGAATGCATATTATCAAACTGGAATGAAGGATTTAATTGATGAAGCTGTAATCAATGCTGCAGGAGATGAATTAGATACTAATGAAATCCAGCGAGATTATAATAAAATTGACGAAATTCCGTTTGATTATAATCGCCGCAGAATGAGTGTTGTTGTTGCTAATTCTGATCAAAATCATGGTGAACACCTTTTAGTAACGAAAGGTGCAGCTGAACAAATGCTTGAAGTAGCTACTAAAGTAGAACTTAATGGTAAAGTTTTGCCTTTAACTAAAGAAAGGCGAGAGAAGATACTTGAACAAGTTGAAGATTTGAATACTGATGGAATGCGTGTTCTTTTATTAGGATATAAGCGTAACCCTGCACCTGTTGGAGAATTTTCAGTAAATGATGAAAATGACTTAACTTTAGTTGGCTTTTTGACATTTTTAGATCCGCCAAAAGAAAGTGCTCAGGCAAGTTTAGCTAAACTGCGCCGCGATGGAATAGATGTTAAGGTTTTGACTGGTGATAATGAAGCTGTAACTAGAACTTTAGGACTTCAAGTTGGATTAAACGTTAATGTTGTGTATTCTGCAGAAGACTTAGAAGGAAAAAGCACTGAAGAACTTTCTAAAATGGTTGAAGAATGCAATATTTTTGTAGAATTAACACCAGAACTTAAAACCAAGATAATTAAACTTCTTCGCACCAATGGTCATACTGTTGCTTATTTAGGCGATAAAATAAATGATGCGCCAGCCATGCATGCGTCAAATGTTTCAATTTCAATTGATAATGCGGTTGATATTGCTAAAGAATCTGCTGATATAATTTTGCTTAATAAAGATTTAGCTATTTTAGAAGATGGAGTTCGAATTAGTAGAAATGTCCTTGGAAATATTATGAAGTATTTTAAGGTTATTTTGACGTCGAGCTTTGGTAATTCCTTAGCAATGATAATTGCATCTTTATTTTTACCATTCTTACCTATGATGCCTTTGCAAATTGTAGTAATGAATTTGCTATTTGGCATGAGCTGTTTGTTGATTCCTTTTGACAAAATGCCTAAAAGTTACTTAGATAAACCTAAAAAATGGGCAGTTAGACGTTTGCCAAAGTTTATGATAGTTTTTGGACCTATTTCAACAGTAATTGATATTATTACTTTTGCGCTTTTATATTTCTGGATTTGTCCCCACATTGCAGGTGGTAGTTTTAATGAGATTACGAAGAGTCAGCAAATAATATTCATTACAAGTTTTTATACTGGATGGTTTATTGAAAGTATTTGGATTCAAGAAATTGTTATTCATATAATTCGTGATAAACGTTTTCCATTTGTTTTTCAACGAGCAACTGGACCTGTACTAGCAGGTACATTAATTACTGCAATAGTTGGAACGATTTTGCCATTTTCATTTTTGAGTAAAGATTTAGCATTTGGTCCAATGCCAGAGAATTTTTTGTTGGTAATTTTAATATTATTGCTGGCATACATTTTATTGATGAGTTTAGTGAAAGTATTGTATTTGCAAAAGAATAATTTTTTGATTTAAGAAGCTGATTTAGCTTCTTTTTTCTTTGCCTATCCTTTTCCCAGCTACTTGTCATGGTGTATCATATAATATGAATTATTTTCTAATTTAAGGAGAAAAAGTATGGCTGATAAAAAAACTTTTTATATTACAACCCCAATTTACTATCCATCAGGTAAATTAACTATTGGAAATGCATATACCACTGTAGCAGCTGATTCAATGGCTAGATATAAACGCAGCAAGGGTTATGACACTTTCTTTTTAACTGGAACTGATGAACATGGTCTAAAGATTGAACAAAAAGCTGAAGCTCGCGGAATTAAACCTCAAGAATTTGTTGATGAAATGGCATCAAGCTACAAGAAGCTTTGGAAGATGCTTGATATTTCTTATGATAAATTTATTCGTACTACTGATGAGGAACACGTTAAAGCCGTTCAAAAGATTTTTGAAAAATTATTGAAGAAAGGTGACATTTACCTTGGTGAATACACTGGTTGGTATTCAGTAGAAGATGAAGAATACTTTACTGAAAGTCAACTTGCTGAAGTTTACAAAGATGATAAGGGAAATGTTATTGGTGGAAAAGCTCCATCCGGTCATAAAGTTCAACTTGTTAAAGAACCATCTTACTTCTTTAGAATGAGTAAGTATGCTGACCGTCTTCTTGATTACTACAAGGAACATCCAGACTTTATTTTGCCTCATTCTCGTGAAAAAGAAATGATCAACAACTTTATTAAACCTGGTTTAGAGGATCTTTCAGTAACACGTACTACAGTTAACTGGGGAATTCCTGTACCAAGTGATCCTAAACATGTTGTATATGTTTGGATTGATGCCTTATCTAACTATATTACTGCTCTTGGATATGGTTCAGACAATGATGAACTTTTCAAGAAATTCTGGCCAGCTGATGTTCACTTAGTAGGTAAAGAAATTGTTCGTTTCCATACTATTTACTGGCCAATTATGTTAATGGCACTAGATTTACCACTTCCTAAGCAAATTTTTGGTCATGGTTGGGTATTGATGAAAGACGGTAAGATGTCTAAGTCTAAGGGTAATGCTGTATACCCAGAAATGATTGTTGAGCGTTATGGATTAGATGCCCTTAGATACTACTTAATGCGTGCAATTCCATTTGGCTCTGATGGTATCTTTACTCCAGAAGATTTTGTTGAAAGAGTTAACTTCGATTTGGCTAATGATTTGGGTAATCTCTTAAACAGAACTGTCTCAATGATTAACCAATATCAAGATGGTCTGGTAGCACCAGTTGCTGAAGAGCAAGATGAATATGGACAAGACTTAATAAAGACTACCCAAGAAGTAATTGCTGAATACACTAAGCAAATGGATAGCTTGCACTTCTCACAAGCTCTTGATAGTGTATGGAAACTTATTAGTCGTGCTAATAAGTATATTGATGAAACTACTCCTTGGATTCTTAACAAAGAAGGAAAGACTGAAGAATTATCTAAAGTAATGACCAACTTAGCTGAAAGTCTTCGTTTGGTAGCAATTCTTATTTCTCCAATTATGACTGAAAGTCCAGTTAAGATGTTTAATCAACTTGGTCTTGACTTTAATAATGATGAACAAAAAGATTTGTCATTTGGTGGATTTAACTGGGATATTAAAGTAATTGAAAAGCCAACTCCAATTTTCCCACGTCTTAAGCAAGATGTAGAAGTTAAATATATCAAAGATGAAATGAAGAAGGCTAAGCCAAAGAAACAAACTCGTAGTGAACAAAAGAAAGAAGACAAGTTTATTACAATTGATGACTTTGATAAGGTTAAGATGCAAGTAGCTAAAATATTATCTGTTGAACCAGTTAAGGGTTCAAACAAGCTCTTAATGTTCAAGCTTGACTTTGGTAATGGCCAAACTCGTCAAATCTTAAGTGGAATCCGCAAGTTCTATCCAGATGAAAGTGAACTTCTTAATAAGAAAGTTTTAGCAGTTACTAACTTAAAGCCTCGTAAGATGTTAGGTCATGTTAGTGAAGGAATGCTTTTATCTAGTGAAAAAGATGGCAAAGTTAAGTTAGCTATTGTAGGTGACGAGCATGAAGCTGGGGCTGAGCTTGGATAATGCAACTTATTGATAATCATACACATTTAAATGATGAACCTTTTCGTGGAAAGGAAGAATATTATTTAGATCGAGCAGAAAAATTATGTGTGACTAAAGTTATCTGTGCAGGACAAGACCCTGATTTTAATCAGAGAGCAATTGATTTAGCGCAACGTTTTGATAATGTTTACGCAATGGTTGGACTTAATCCAGATATTGCAAAAGATTACAATCAAGATGCGGAAGATAAATTAATTGAGCAACTTCAAATGCCAAAAGTTGTGGCACTTGGTGAAGTAGGACTAGATTATTATTGGGATGAATCACCTCGAGACAAGCAACAAGAAGTTTTTAGAAGACAGATTGAATTAGCACATGAACTAAAAATGCCAGTGGATATTCATACACGAGATGCTTTTGAAGATTGCTATAAAATTTTAAAAGAATCTAATTTGGAATATGGAGCCATTTTACATAGTTTTAATGGTGGAGTTGATTGGCTTAATAAGTTTCTAGATTTAAATGTAATGTTTTCTTATTCTGGTGTAGTTAGCTTTACTAAAGCTGTTGAAGTTCATGAATCAGCAAAAGTTGTTCCAATGGATCGATTTATGGTAGAAACAGATGCTCCATATTTAACACCTAAGCCATATCGTGGTCGTCAAAATGAACCAGCTTATGTACGTTATGTTGCAGAGGCGATTGCTAAGATCAAAGATATTTCTTTAGAAGAAGTAGCAGATGCTACCTATAAGAATACTGAGAGGGTTTATGGTATTAAATAAAAAGAATTTTAATGCAGTTATAGTTGTTGAAGGTAAGGATGATACAATCCGCTTGAAGCAATTCTTTCCTGGAATTGAAACAATTGAAACCCAAGGATCAGCAGTTTCTGAAAATGTATTAAAACAAATTAAGAAATTAAGTGAAACAAAAGATATTATTATTTTTACGGATCCTGACTTCAATGGGGAACGTATTCGCAGAATTGTAACAGAGGCTGTTCCTAATGCTAAACAAGCCTTTATCACTCGCAAAGAAGGCGAGCCAATTAAGCGTGGTAATAGTTTAGGAGTCGAACATGCTTCAAAAGAAGCTTTAAAGCGGGCTTTGAGCGAGCTTCATGAAGTTGAACCAGAAAAAAGTGACCTCGATTATGATCTCTATACTCAATTAGGTCTAGCTGGTGGTCAAGGATCGAGACATTTGCGTGAGCAAGTTGGAATCAAACTTGGAGTTGGTTATGGAAATTCTAAGCAATTTTTTAAAAGACTGCACATGTTTGGGATTTCAATGAATGAGTTAAGTGAAGCAGTAAAGGAAGTTCAAAATGGCAAATAATATTCCAATTGGGTCACCTGTTAGAACTCAAGCTATAGTTAATCGTTATTTTGTAAAAGCAAAAAAGAACTTAGGACAAAATTTCTTGGTAGATCAAGAAGCAATTTTAGGAATTGTACACGCTTCTGATATTCAAGAAGGGGATCAAGTTATTGAAATTGGTCCGGGGATTGGTTCATTAACTGAACAGCTGCTTTTAGCAGGAGCAAAAGTTTTTGCTTATGAAGTCGATGAAGACTTACCGCCTATTTTAAAAAATGAACTACCAGATAAAATTGGTAATGATAATTTGAGCAATCGTTTTAAATTAATGCTTAAGGATGTTTTAAAGGCTGATTTTAAGACTGATTTAGCAGGTTTCTTTGATTTAACTAAACCTGTAAAAGTAGTAGCAAACTTGCCATATTACATTACAACTCCTATTATTTTTGCATTAGCAGAATCTGATTTAAACTTTGAAAGTTTAACTTTGATGATGCAAAAAGAAGTTGCTGAGCGTTTAGTTGCAAGTCCTGGCTCAAAGGACTTTGGACCATTGTCAATTGCAGTTCAAACAGAAATGCACGCAAAAATTGCTTTAGAAGTTAAAAATACTTCATTTATGCCTCGTCCAAAAGTTGATTCCAGTGTAGTAGTTTTAACTTCATTAAATGACAAGCCTGATATTGAAAATCGCAAGCATTTTAATTGGGTAGTTAAAATGTGCTTTAGTCAAAGAAGAAAAACTCTTAATAATAATTTGAAAAACTTGATTCCAGATAAAGAGCAGCGAGCAAATTTAATTCACAAACTTGGCGTAGATCCTAAGGTTCGTCCAGAAGATTTAACAATTTCACAATTTATTGTGATTGCTAAGGCGATTCCCTTGAAGCAGTAGGCTTTAAAGGCTGTGCCCGACTTGAAATATTTATTAAAATATGTTAAAATTTACCTAAAGGAGTTGTTTTTTAGTGCCAACATCAATTAATACGATTAAAAGTAAGTTGGATTCTCACTTAGGCGATACCTTAACAGTAGTAGCTCAAGCGGGTCGTAAAAAGGTAACAAAAAGACACGGAATTTTACGTGAAACTTTTCCTGCTGTCTTTATGGTAGATTTGGACCAAGATCAAAATAATTTTAAACATGTTTCTTATAGTTACACTGATTTGTTAACCAAGAATATTGCATTAGAATTTGATGATGAAGCTGAAGAAGCCGAAGCTTAAATTATTTAAAAATTAAGCACTAACAGTTAAAATGTTAGTGCTTTTTTGTGCGCTTTAGAGTAATATAATTACAGATAAAAAACAAACATTAGAAAGGAAAAAATATGAAACGTTCAGAAAGATTAGTGGACATGACCAAATATTTGATGGAACGCCCACATACCTTAATTTCACTGCCTTTCTTTGCCAAGCGTTATAATGCGGCAAAGTCTTCAATTTCAGAGGACTTGGCAATTTTGAAGCATACTCTTGCAGCTAATCAAGATGGTATTTTAGAAACTGTTGCAGGTGCTGCTGGTGGAGTAAGATATATTCCATTTTTAGGTAAAGAACATGCTCAGACTTATTTGACTGATTTGGCTGAAAGAATTGAAGACCCGAGCAGAATCTTGGCTGGTGGTTTTGTTTATATGTCTGATATTCTTGGAAACACTCAGGATTTGCGCTTATTGGGTGAATTGATTGCTACACGCTATGCCTATTCAGAAGTTGATGCAGTAATGACTGTAGAAACTAAAGGGATTGCTTTAGCACAAGTTGCGGCTCGTTTTTTGAATGTACCATTTGTAACTGCAAGAAAACGTTCTAAAGTTACTGAAGGAGCTACTGTATCAGTAAATTATATTTCATCTTCACTTGATCGAGTTTCTAAAATGGAGTTACCTACTCGTGCGCTTAAAAAGAATTCTAATGTACTTATTGTTGATGACTTTATGAAGGGCGGAGGAACCTTAACTGGTATGGAAGAATTAGTTAAGGAATTTGATGGTAAGATTGCTGGCATTTGTGTTCTTTGTGAAGCAGACTTTGATAAAAATAAGTTAGTTGAAGATTATTTATCATTAGTAAAAATCACTAAAATTGATACTCATGATAAAATTATCGCTGCTGAACCAGGAAACTTTTTGGCTCAAACGGATTTTGACCGCTTCTAAATGTTATACTAAAGGTTAGTTTAATATTAAAAAAAGGAAATTAAAATTATGAAAAAATTTGTAGTTGTCCTTGCTGCTGGTAAGGGTACCCGTATGAAATCAAAGCTCTACAAAGTTTTGCACAAGGTTTGCGGAAAAACTATGGTAGAGCATGTTGTTGATGCTGCTTTAGGAGTAGATCCTGAAGAAGTTGTAACAATTGTTGGAACTGGTGCTGAAGATGTAGAAAAAGTTTTAGAAGGTAAATCTAAATTTGCTTTTCAAAAAGAACAACTAGGCACTGGTGATGCAGTAAAAACAGCAGCTGAGCTTTTAGAAAATGAAGATGGTGAAACTTTAGTAGTAACTGGTGATACACCTTTATTTACTACCGAAACTTTTAATAATCTTTTTAAATATCATCAAGAAAGCGGAAATGCTGCAACAGTTTTAACTGCAGTAGCACCTAATCCATTTGGTTATGGCAGAATTATTCGTGATGAAGATGGAAACGTGCTTCGCATTGTAGAACAAAAAGATGGTAATAGTGAAGAATTAAAAGTTAAAGAAATTAATACTGGTGTTTTCTGTTTTAATAACAAGAAACTTTTTGAAGCTTTAAAGCATGTCACTAATAATAATGCACAAGGTGAATATTACTTAACTGATGTATTAGAAATCTTGCGTAAAAATGGTGATAAGGTTGGTGCTTATACAATGCCTGACTTTAGCGAAAGTCTTGGAGTAAATGACCGTGTTGCCTTAGCTCAAGCTACAAAAATTATGCAAAAACGTATCAATGAAGAACATATGAAGAATGGTGTTTCCTTTATTGACCCAGATACAGCATACATTGATAGTGATGTAAAGATTGGCAACGATACAGTTATTGAAGGTAACGTTGTTATTAAAGGTAATACTGAAATCGGCAGTGAAACTGTAATTACTAGCGGATCAAGAATTATTGATTCAAGGATTGGTAATAATGTAACGGTAACTTCTTCAACCATTGAAGATTCAGTAATGGAAGATAACACTGATATTGGTCCAATGTCCCATCTTCGTCCAAAAGCACTTATTAGAGAAGGTGCACATATTGGTAACTTTGTTGAAATTAAAAAAGCCGAAATTGGTGTAGATTCTAAGGTTGGTCACTTAACTTATGTTGGGGATGCTACTTTAGGTAAAGATATCAATGTTGGTTGTGGAACTATCTTTTCAAATTATGATGGTGTTAAGAAATTCCATACTAATGTTGGTGATCACTCCTTCATCGGTGCAGGTGCTACTTTGATTGCTCCAGTAAATATTGCAGATCATGCATTTATTGCTGCAGATTCAACTATTACAAAAGATGTTGATAAATATGACATGGCAATTGCTCGTGGTCGTCAAGTTAATAAGCCAGATTATTGGCATAAACTTCCATTATCAAAAGATAAAGAATGGCAATAACAATTAAATAACAAAAATTAAGTCTATAAATTCATACTTTTGAAATTTATAGGCTTAATTTTTGCCTTATCTATAGTATTTTTGCAAAGTTAGAATTATAATGGATTTAAATAAAAAAACATAACATTTAGAAAGGAATGAATGCTTTCTAAAAAATATAACAGAGAAAAAACAACAGAGTATTTGACAATTTAATATTAAGACCACATTTTGCATTCACATTAACGTGGAGATTATAGATTTAACATGAGGTAGAGAACATGAAAATAAGTCGTAAAATAATGATGGTATCAGCAGCTGTTTTATTGGGAGCAAGTCCATTAGTTGCAACTAATGTTAGTCAGACTGCCTCTGCAGCTAACTATAAGACTAATAGTAAAGAAAGCTCAGTAGTAACAATAAAGAGTGCGCATTTTGTTAATAAAAATGGTAAGGAATTGCCAATTGTTGCAGAAAAAGGTGGCTCTTATACTGTTTGGGATATTAAGACAATTGGTGACAAAACTTACTATAATGTAGAAAAAGGTGCAGATTACTGGCTTTTATCAACAGTGACCAAGGGACGTGTAACATATATTAAAAACGGTGCAACTTACACAGTTTCAACTAATGAAAATACTGCATCTGGCACTGTAGCACCGCATTCTACAAGTAGCACTATTACTTTAAAGCATAATGCTTATATTTATTCTTCAAATGGTAAACGTCAAGGAAAAATATATATAGCTAAAGGTGCAGTACTTGCAAATCACGGTACTAAGAAAATTAAAGGCAAGCTTTATTACAATGTTGGTGATGGTCGCTATGTTAAAGCAGGTAATATTCAAACTGAAACAGTGATGCCACATGCAAGTGAAGTATCAGGCAAGTCAACAACTTCTAAGTCTACTAAAAGAGTTGGTCGCTCTGATGATTGGCAACCAGATGATAATACTTTAAGGTTGAAGAGAAACGCTATTCCATATGATGAAAATGGTAAGCGTCGTACTGATTTGGGATATACTTACATTAGAAAAACAACATTACTTAATTATTATGGTACTAAGAAAATTAACGGTACAACTTATTATTACTTAGGTGATGGTGTTTACATTAATGGTGCAAATGTTAAGTCTGTTAATAATAAAAAATAAACGAAGTGGTCTTTTAAGACCGCTTTTTTGTTTGGGATTATAATAAAAATATGATAGTGATTAGATATTTAGACTGAGAAAGAAGTAAAAATTATGAGACTGAATAAGAAAGTGATCGGTATAACATTAGTAGTTGGTTTAATGAGTGGAAGTAGTCCAGTTTTTGCAGCAGGAGAAAATTTTAAAATCAATAATTCAACCATTAAAGTAAATCCTGCTGTTAAAATTAAATCTACAAAAACTAAAAAAGATAAAATTATACCAGATGAAGAAGAACCCAATCAGCTTCTAAATACAATAGTCAATAGTAGTAAAGTTAGCTTAAATCATAAGGCTAATTTTTATAATAGTGAAGGAAAAAAGCAAAAGAAAATAGCTAAGAAAAATAAAAGTTATACTATTTATCAAATTCGAACCATAGATAAAAATACTTTTTATAAAACAAAAAATAATCTATGGTTGAAGTCCGATGATGTGCGTGGAACAGTGCAATATCAGGAAAATGAGTTTTCTATAATGAATTTGATAACTGATAAAAAAGGAAATCTATCATATTCTGTTGATAATTCTAATCCTATAATAAAAGAAATGATAACTAAGCATAATGCTTATATTTATGATAATAATGGCCAGCTTGATTTAAGTAAAAAAGGAACAGTTTCTTTAATCAAAAAGGGTAAAAAAGTTAAAGCTTATGCTATTAGAAAAATAGGAAATAAGAAATTTTACATCACTAATTATGGTTGGATTAAATATAAAAATTTGGAAGAAATAAAAAATTCTAAGAAATAGTAAATTTGAATTATAATTATTTCACAAATAATGTCTTTGGCATTACAATATATGGGTATAAATATAATTTTCAAATGAGGTAGAGAAATTATGAAATTAAGTCGTAAATTAGTTATGGTATCAGCTGCAGCATTAATGTCAGTTAGTCCACTTGCTGCACCAGTAGTTAACTCAACTGTTGCTCAAGCTGCAACTAAGAAGTCTTCAAACACAGTTCATAAGACTTATGGTAAGAACAGCAAAGTTACTGTTACTAAGGGTCAAAACTTTGTAAACGAAAATGGTAAGAAGACTTCAAAGAAGGCACCTAAGGGTGGCGAATACATTATTTGGGATGTTAAGGAATTTGATGGTGAAGTTTACTACAGCATCCAAACTGATCTTAAGTACTGGATTCCAGCAGTAAATACTAAGGGTAGTGTTCAATATAAGACTGGTTCAACTACTGTAACTCTTAAGACTGATGGTAAAAAAGTAGTTCAAACTGAATCTTCTGCAAAGAAGACTACAAAGAAGTCAGATTCAAAGAAGGAAACTGCTAAGAAGTCAACTAAGGAAACTTCAAAGAAGACTGCAAAGTCAGACAAGAAGGAAGCTAAGACTACAAAGAAGTCAGAATCAAAAGCAGACTCAAAGAAGGAATCAGCAAAGAAGTCAACTAAGGAAACTTCAAAGAAGACTGCAAAGTCAGACAAGAAGGAAGCTAAGACTACAAAGAAGTCAGAATCAAAGTCAGATTCAAAGAAGGAAACTGCTAAGAAGTCAACTAAGGAAACTTCAAAGAAGACTGCAAAGTCAGATAAGAAGGAAACTAAGGCTACAAAGAAGTCAGAATCAAAAGCAGATTCAAAGAAAGAATCAGCAAAGAAGTCAGCTAAGGAAACTTCAAAGAAGACTGCAAAGTCAGACAAGAAGGAAACTAAGGCTACAAAGAAGTCAGAATCAAAAGCAACTTCAAAGAAGTCAACTAAGAAAGCAATCAAACCTGTAAAGATTACTGCAACTAAGAAGACTCCAGTTGTTGATAAGAATGGTAAGAAAGTTAAGACTTACATGGGTTCAAAGAAGTACACTATTATTGGTAAAGGCATTACTGTTAATGGTTTAGGTACTAAGAAGATTGATGGTAAGACTTACTACGCATTACAACCTGATCACTACTATGTATTAGCTTCAGACTTTAAGACAGCTAAGTAGTTACAAAAGATTTACAATTATTTGAGAAGATGGTATCAAAATTGAACCGTCTTCTTTTTTTGCGTTATAATGTAATTAACGCACCCATTTGGGGATAATGAAGTATAATTTAAATAATTAGATATTATGAGGTTAAGAATTTTATGAAGTTAAGTCGTAAGTTAATGATGGTATCAGCTGCAGCTTTAATGGGAATTAGTCCTGTTATTGCACCAGCTGTAAGTTCAAATGTGGCTCAAGCTGTAACTAAGAAAGCTACTAAGAAAACTGTTACTAAGAGCGGAGACGAAACTAAGCTTGGCTCTAATGCTTATATTTATGATAAGAATGGTAAACGTAACACCAATTACAAATATGATGGTAAAGTTTGGAAGATGATTGGTAAAGGTTCAACTATTCAAACTTATGGCACAACCACTATTGACGGTACTGTATATTTTGACATTGGTGATGGCAATTATATCAAAGCTGGTAATGTTGCTACTGTAAATGGTAAGAAGTACACTTCTTCAACCAAGGCTTCTACTACTTCAAAGAAAACTACCACTACTAAAAAGACTGATTCAGATAAAAAAGCAACTTCAAAGAAAGACGATTCAAAATCAATTGAATTAATTAGAAATGCATATGTTTATGACAAAAATGGTAAGCGTATCAAGTCAGCTGGTACTTTAAAGAAGGGATCAACTGTTGAATATCTTTCAACTGTAACTATCAAAAATAAGAAGTACTTGGACTTAGGCAAGGGTCAATTTATTAAAGTTGGCAATGTAAATGCTGATGATATTATTGATGATAATACCCCAACTGGTACTTTAACTCATAATGCATATGTATATGATAAAAATGGTAAGCGTATCAAGTCAGCTAAAACTTTGAAAAAGGGTGCTACTATTAAGTACACTGGAACTAAAACAATCAAAGGTAAAGATTACTATAATTTAGGTAAAGGGCAATTTGTAAAGGCTGCTAATGTAAAACCTGATGTAGATGATCAACAAGGCGATGATGAAAACGTAAAGAATACTTACGTTAAATTAATCAAAAATGCCTATATTTATGATGAAAATGGTAAGCGTGTCGCAAATACTGGTCTTTTGTTCAAAGGTCTTGAATATCAAACTGTAGGAGACGGTGCTAAAAAGATCAATGATGTATGGTATTACCAAATTGGTCATAATCAATTCATTAAGGCAGTTAATGCAGTTGTTTCAAGTGGAGATGCCCTTATTCCAGCAGATGAAGATCCTGCTAAGCCAAATGCAGATGCAGATGCAACTTTAGGTACTACAATTGCAACTTGGAAAGAAAATGCATCACTTTACAATTCTAAAGGTGTTGTAAAACCAAACACTTACTTTAACCAAGGTCACCAAGCTCGTGTAAATAAGCTTCTTTACATTTGGGTAAAGGCAGAAAATAAGGCAGAATTGTTCTACCAAGTAGCTAGTGCAAAAGACAGTTATGTAAAGGCTGATGTAGTTGATGTTAAGGATTCAACTTTAGCTATTTCAAATACTCAAGAAGAAGCTAAGAACTTGGCAACTCCAGCCACTACCGAAACTAAGCAAGGATTAGTAGCTGCAATTAATGCTGCAGAAGCTGTTAAGAAGGAAGCTGCATACACTTTAGCTTCCCCAACTGCAAAGCAAAACTTTGATAAGGCATTGCAAGCAGCAAAGGATATTAATGAATCTGTAAATGCTAATATGGCAGAAGTTAACACTAATCTTAATGCTTTAGTTACTGCTCAAGGTCAATTAAATGGTAGAAAGGTTCAAGTAACTGATTTGAACAATTTGTCAGCAAGCGAACAAGAACAAATTATTCAAGTTGTTGCTAATGCAGAAGGTGTTCCAACAAGTTCAGTTAAGTTCTCTGGTAACACTAATGTAGAAGTTACAAATGCAACTGGTTATGTTTCAACTAAGCCAGTAACTGATTACGCTACTGCAACTCCTCAAACTGCAGCAAGTGTAAATTAAGTAAAAGGTAAAGATTAAGAAAACGCATCCTGGTGAGGGATGCGTTTTTTTGTGTAGTAAAATAAGGATAAAAGGTTATTTTATATTTGTTGACAAAATTGCAAGAAGATTGGTACCGACAATTAAGCCACCACCAATTATTGTGTTAAGAAATAATGTTACTAGTTTTTGTTTAAACATGAGGTGCCTCCGATGAATAAAAATAATAATAGTTTGGGAATAAATTTTCGTAAAATTAGAAATAGTAAACATGTATCTTTGGAAAATGCTGCACAAGGTATTACAACAACTACTAGGCTATCTAACTGGGAATTAGGAAATCTTAGTGATGGAATGCCAATAGAAATTGTTAATCAATTACTTGATAGGTTAAATATTTCTTATGATGAACTTGTTCAAGGAAAAATTCGAGGAACAAATTTTACTGAAATAGTAAGTAAGTTTTATCAATCAAATAATACTCACGAGTTAAAAAAGTTAACTTTAGATTGTTTAAAACAATATCAGAAAACTGATTTAATTGCAGCTTTATTAAAAGCTGCAATTGCGGATAATTTTTATTTTGATTTAACTGGTAAAGATTTGTTTTCAACCAATGAAAAGACAAAAGTAGAATTATACTTAAGTCAAATAACTATTTGGTCATATAAAGATATTCAACTTTTTGCTAATGTCCAATTATTGCTTAAACCTCAAATGGTATATAATTTATCTCGATCTTTGATAAGTACTGTCTACGAAGATGAAGAAGCTAGTAATATTGTTGCAGTTGCGCTATTAAATGCTATTTTTACTTTAATAAAAAATAAAAAGTTAACTTTTGCAAAAGAACTTCTGGCTCCAACTACTAAAATAAAATTTTCAAAGTATAATTATTTAGTCGCATTACGTATAAAATTTATGTATGCTCTTATTAGTTATATTGAACAGCATAATTTTCAAAATATTGAAATATTATTTAATAATATGAAAACTTTTCCTGAATATGATCAATTATTAACAGATTTCAAGTTTGCTTTTAAACAAATCCAAAAAATTTATAAAGTAAATAACTGACCACTTCTAGTATAGTACAAATTGTAAAGAATAAATTTACTTTTTAATTTAGAAAAAATTAATAATTATTTTTCCTAATATTAGGAAAAATAAGAATATATAATCTAAAAACAAGTTAAAATGATAATGTAGATAGAGATAATACTATCTATATAAAATCGAATCATAGTCAGTTAGATTTTATTATGTGATGACTGGGATGCATGGAAGTGAAATGCATTGATTTTATTTAGAAGTGTATACTTCTGAGGCAAAATTATGACGGATATAAATCCAAATGTTAGCTTGGCATATAACTTAAATCACTATGAGCCTAATAAGCCAAACGGTGGAGACGATGACCTTTACCATGTAGTTGTTCAAAAAGGTAATGTTGGCACAAGCTATGTTTATGCCTTACAATTACTTCACGATGGACACAATATCTATGTCTTTCGTGGTAATAGGCAGACTAATGTCCCATTTGCAAAACTAGATCCAGTATTAAGACTAATTGGTCAAGATGGTAATACTGCTGGTGGTCATACACAGACTTGGGAATATGCTGGTCGGTCTGGCGATTGGCTTGTTGGAACTAAGCCTAAGGGTAGCGGTGATCCTTGGACAACTCAAATTACAAGAGTTCATATTCCTGATGGTACAAAGATTTATAAAAATACTGAATTACCTCGTCTTTCACATTTAAATTATGCAGGTGGATTTCATATTAATATGAGTCGTGTTGAAGCTGCTGTATCTCCTTCCCCTAATTATTCAAAGCTATTAATTGCAAGTGCGGATACCAATGGGAATGGATACTTTTCTATTTATGATATGAAAGAAGTAAATGTCGCACTCACAAGATCACAATCAAATGTATCAAATGGTATTATTCCTGATGTAGATATTAGAAACTTGCATTGTGATAAATCATTTGAAATTAAAGAAATTACTAAATCTAATAAAGTTGGATCACTTCAAGGATATGATATTGATGATGGAGCTAATAATATCTATATTTCTAGTCAATTTGCTGGAAACAATGAACGTAAGATAGTAAAAATTCCTTGGAATTCTGATAATCCTAATGAATGGCAAAGTATTGATTTAACTTATGATCATACAATTGATGTTAGTGGATATTATACTGAATTTGAAGGAATTCAATTAATTGGAAATAATGATGTATATTTAACTGTAGCATATCATGATCCTAAACAATCAAATGATTTAACTGTTATGAATCGCATTTATAGAGTAAGTTGGTAATAGATAACTAAGATTAATTGTTTAATAAAGTATAATTAGTGATGAAACGTCATTAATTATATTTTTTTCGAAAGGAAAAGTATATGAAAAATAAAATTAAAATTATAGGTATAGCAGCAGTTACTATACTTACTGTTGCACCTGTAGTGACTTCAACTAGTCCAGTTTTAGCAGCAGAAACTGCAAAAGTTACAACAACTACTAATAATAGCATTGCTTATTTTACTTATAATGGTCAAAAATTAGAAAATAATGCGGTAGTACCTCTTAAAGAAGGTCTTCCAATTAAAGAGGGAGAAACTTTATTAGATATTTATGATGCCGCAAAAGATATAGTCAAGTTTGTCTCTCCTGATTCTAATTCAGATATAACCTTAGATATAAATTCAATTGCAACTCAATTGCGTAATCAAAATGTATCATTTGTTGGTGGTAATAGAAATGCTGCCAAAATAGTTGCACCTATTACTGGATTTAACTTAACTTTAACAGGCTATTATTCTAGACGAGATGCGAGTGGTAAATGGATTAATGAAAAAGTTAATGTGATTATTCCATTCGGAACAGGTGAGATTAAGAATGCTCCGCAATTTAAGATGGAGTATACTCAAGATGGAAAAACTAATACTATTAATCTCAACTCTATGACATTGCAAGTAGCAAAAGATTCTAAGTTTAATCCAACTGATTTTGTTGGAAGTAATGGAACTAGATATAAAATTTCTGCAAGTCAGTCTGATAAAGATTCTAAGAGTACAGAAATAAAAGTTTTAAAAAATGATGTAAACACATCAAAGGCTGGAAGTTTTTCAACTGTACAATTAGAAGCAAAAAATGCTGAAGGTAAAACATCGACAATTACTTATACTGTATTAGTTACTCCTGAAGGAAAGCAAAAGCTTAACTTAATGCCATCTAATTGGGTAAGAGGATTAGAAGATCAACAAGTATTCTACCAAGGTGATGAATATTATGTAAGTAATGAAACCAAGATTGAAGATGGTGTTTCTTATACTAAGATTTATAGAGATGCAAATAAAAAGTCAGGAACTTGGATTCAAACAATGTATTTTGCTAACCCATATCCTGCACCAACTATTGTAGAAAAAACTGTAATGCATAAGTCTTTAGTTTATTCATATGGTGGTGGAAGTAAGTACAGACATTATGCAGCATTTAGAAAAATTTATGTAGACTCAAAGCCTGTAGAATTTAAAGGTCAAAAATATTATCAAGTATATGAAAAAGATGGCAAGTATACTAGTGACTACCTCAAAGCTTCAAATATCGACGGCACTAAACGTACTCTCAAGCATAATGCCTATATTTATGCAACAAGCACTCGCCGTGCAGAACGTAAGGTATTGAAGAAGGGAACCAAGATTACAACTTATGGCGGTTCTTATAAGTTTAAGAATGGTAAGAGATATTACCGCATAGAGGGTGCAACTAAGACGAATAAAAGATATGTTAAAGTTGCAAATTTTGAATAAAATAATTAAAAAAATCGCTTCTCGTGTGAGGAGCGATTTTTGTGTGCATTGATAATTATTTGATTTTTAATGGTTTCAATTGTTTTTCGACATAATCCAAATCTGCATCCGCCTGAATAAGGCTTGCTGCAGTATATGCACCTTCGATAAAGGCAACATCATAAAGGTGAACTTTCTTATTGGACATCTCCATAGCCATTTCTAGATTCATTTTAGCACTGCCTAAATCATAAAAAGCCAATAGTTCATCGGCATCATTTTCATCAAAGGCTTTAATAATTTTTTCCATGCTTGTGCCAATTTCACCGTCATTTGTTCCACCAGCAGTAGTAATGGTTACGTCGCTTGCTACTTGATCGAGGAGCTTTTTAAGTCCTTGGGGAATTTCTGGAACATGAGAAACAAGTACAATTCCTAAATTCATAATAATCCCTCCGTTTCAAGCATTGCACTAAAGAGATAGCCACTTGATTGTGCACCGGGGTCAATGTGACCTTTTGAACGTTCTCCTAAGTAACTAGCACGTCCTTTTTTGGCAATCATATCTTTAGTTGATTCAACTGCGTTATTAATGGAATCTTCAGTTAAGGTATTATTTTTAACTTCAGGAATTAATTCTTCCCAAACGTCCACCATTGTCTTGTCGCCTTTTTGAGCGCCACCGCGTTTTTTTATTCCTGATAAGGCGGCTTGCAATAATTCATTTAAATCACTAGTTTCTGCGCTCTTTTTTGCCATTTCAAGAAAAGCTGTCCCATATAATGGACCAGATGCTCCGCCAACTGTGGAAATAAGAGCCATAGCAATTTTCTTAAAACCATTTTGGATATTATCAGGAGCAGGAGTGAGGCTCTTGACTACCGCTTGCATCCCTCTATCCATATTAAATCCATGGTCACTGTCCCCAATCGGGGTATCCAAATCACTCAAGTAATCTTTATTTTCATGCACTTTTTGTGCAAAATTATTCATCCAGTTAGTTAATGTTTCTACAGTTAATGTCATATTATTCGTCCTTTACCAGCCAATTGTTTCTACAGGATAGTTTAAGTAATCAAGCCACTTATCGTCTTTGATTTCAAATAAGGTAATTGAAATACCAGCCATATCAATTGAAGTCATGTAATTGCCAACTTTGGTAAATGCAGGTTTAACACCAAATTCTTCTAGTTCATTCAGTACATCATGAGTAAATATAAACTGTTCCATTAATGGAGTTGCACCCAAGCCATTAATCATCATGGCGTATTTTTTGTCGCCTGATAAGTTCATTTCATCATCAAGTTTTGTAAGTAGTTCTTTAGCTAGATCTTTAGATGGCTTAATTTTTTCACGGCGATAACCTGGTTCACTGTGAATACCAACACCGTATTCAATTTCGTCATCCTTTAATACAAAACCAGGCTTACCAGTTTCTGGATTTGTGGCAGCTTTCAGAGCAACTGCAATAGTTTTAATATTAGGCAAAATATCTTGGCCTAGCTTTTGTAGTTTATCTAAGTCCATTCCTTCTTGAGCAGCTGCTCCTAAAACCTTATGTACCAAAATTGTTCCAGCAACTCCGCGTCTGCCTTGAGTATAGGTACTATTTTCAACGGCAATATCGTCATCAACTACAACGACTTTTACATCAATATCATCCATTGCGGCTAAGTCTTTAGCCATATCAAAGTTCATGACATCTCCAGAATAATTCTTAACCACTAATAAGACACCTTGACCTTGATTGGCTGCTTTAATTGCTGCATAAGCTTGATCAGGAGTTGGAGAAGTAAAAATTTGTCCACAAACTGCAGCACTAAGCATTCCTTTACCAACATAACCAGCGTGAGCAGGTTCATGACCGCTGCCGCCACCACTAACAAGACCAACTTTTCCTTTCATTGAAGCTTTATTACTTCTAACAACAGCTTCAGCGTTTTTTATTTTTTCAATGTATTGCGGATAAGCCCGTACCATACCATCAACCATTTCTGGGACGATATTTTTTGGATCATTTATTATTTTCTTCATAATTAAATCTTCTCTCTAAAAAACAGTGAGTAAGTATTACATTTCCATTGTACTCGAAACCGCTTTCTTATTAAAGTAAGATATAAGATGCTAAAATATAGGTGAATATTGATTGAATATTCGTTCCATTTCGTTTGATGTCTGCTAAAATAGATAGTAGTTATAAATTTTACGGAGGAAACTATGTCTTACAAAGACGATTTGATGATTTTTGCCCTTAATTCAAATGTGCCACTTGCACAAAAGATTGCCGACCGTGTTGGTGTTCCACTATCAAAGTCTAGTGTTGAGCGCTTTAGCGATGGCGAAATTCAAATTAACATTGATGAATCTGTGCGTGGTAAGGATGTTTATTTAATTCAATCAACTAGTGATCCAGTAAATGATAATTTAATGGAATTGCTTATCATGATTGATGCTGTTCGTCGAGCAAGTGCTCGTACAATTAACATCGTAATGCCATATTACGGTTACGCTCGTCAAGACCGCAAGACTCGCGCTCGTGAACCAATCACAGCTAAGCTTGTTGCAGATATGCTTCAAACAGCTGGTGCTGATCGTGTTCTTTCACTTGACTTGCACGCACCACAAATTCAAGGATTCTTTGATATTCCAGTAGATAACTTAATGGGTGCTCCACTTCTTGCAGATTACTTCTTGAAGAATGATTTGGAAAAAGATGCCGTAGTTGTTTCACCAGACCATGGTGGTGTTACTCGTGCTAGAAAATTGGCTGAATTCTTAGGAACTAATATTGCTATTGTTGATAAGCGCCGTCCTAAGGCTAATGTGGCTGAAGTTATGAACATCATTGGTGATGTTAAAGGCAAGCGTGCAATTATCATTGATGATATGATTGATACTGCTGGTACTATCACTTTAGCTGCTCAAGCTTTAATTGATGCTGGTGCTACTGAAGTTTATGCATCAGCTACTCACGCAGTATTATCAGGTCCTGCCATTAAACGTCTTAATGATTCTCCAATTAAGAACTTGGTTTTGACTGATTCAATCAACCAACCAGCTGAAAAGAAGCTCGACAAGATGCTCTTGGTTTCTGTTGGACCACTTATGGGGGATGCAATCAAGATGATTCAAGATCACGAACCATTGAGTCCATTATTCAATACACGTTACCAAGAAGAAGAACGTGCATAGTTTTATACAAAAAAGCTTGGAATTATCCAAGCTTTTTTGTATTTTCTAAGCATTTCTTAAAGCAATGTGCCAAATGAAGAATCCAAAGCCAATAATTAAAGCAATTATACCATCAAGTAATAATGCATTGTAAAGACCACCAGCAAAGCCAAGTACTCCTGCAATAATCATTAAGACAAGACAAGCAATATCGCCACCTAAACTAGAGATTCTTTCAGTAGAAATATAAATAATTCCTCCAGCTAAGAACAACATTGAAAGCAAAATCCCAATTACTCCGCCAGCGACATTTTTATAATTAGATAAACCTAAAAATCCACTAGTAATAGCTTGAACAAATAACCAAATCCCGAAGACAATCATTAAAATGCCAACAATTAATTTTGTAATTCTCATAATTCTCGCCATCCTTTACTTTCAACTTAGCGCAGAAAGCGAATACAAGCAAGAATTTAGTCTTTATTATTTTTGTGTGGTTTTCTAATATAGTGTAAGGCACCATTATTTATGTATTTTTGAAATTGCTCATATAATGGGTCAAAAATCTGTGGTTCTTCACTTTTTGAAAGCATAATTTTAGGGAAAAAGAAACGCTCATCCCCTTGAAATGTACCATTGAGAGCTCGTACTAATGGACTTAATTGTGATAATTCAATTAGCGAGCCATCCATTTGCATGATTTCAATTTGACTGTTAGCATTTTTACCAGTAGGCTTATATGCATCGTAAGGTTCATCAAAGGCAGAGTTTGTATCAGTATAGTAAGTTGGGTCAAAGCCAGCTTCTTTGATAAGGTTCTTAAGTTTAGGTAATAAGTTTTTAGTTTCTTCGTCGATTTTAACGCTAGCAAGTGGCTTTCTAAATAAATATCGTTTAGAAAGATCAGCTAAGATAGGATCTGAAGAATCCATCCACATGGAGAAGTTGGTTTCCATTACGCCATCATTAAGTTTTAAATAATCATCTAAAGTCCAATCCCCATCTAAAAATTTGGCTAAACTTGGAGTTACATTTAAGTGACCACTTTGATAGACTACTTTAGCACGTTCTAATAAATGATGTAAAATTACTTCCATTGAACGTCCCACGCGATGAAAATATACTTGTTGATACATCTGATAACGTGATACGATATAGTCTTCAACAGCATGCATACCATTATTATTAAAGCAAATTCCATCTTTGTAAGGACGAATTACTCGTAAAACGCGTGAAATATCAAATTGTCCATAATTAGCGCCGGTATAATAAGCATCTCGTTGTAAATAGTCCATTCTGTCAGCGTCTGCTTGACTAGAAATCATTTTTACAACTTGTGCATTAGGGTAGGTTTTGTCGATGACACTAGCCACGAGTTCAGGAAAATTAGGTGTGACTTGTTTAAGAGCCTTATTAATTTCGGTATTAGGATCAGTGATGATTTTTTGTCCGATTTTTTCGTGATTAGTTCCAAATAAATGCTCGAATGTATGAGAATAAGGACCATGACCAATATCATGCAAAATTGCGGCACATTCTACAAGAAGGCGATTATTATCATCCCAAAGACCATCGCCAGGAGTTTGAGTAGGATAATTTTTACTAAAAATATTACAGATTCTGCGAGTTAATTCATAAACTCCTAAATTATGTTCAAATCGAGTATGCGTAGCTCCCGGGAAAACATAGCTAATTGGGCCAAGTTGTTTAATACGGCGCATTCGTTGGAATTCTTTTGATTTTAAAATATCTAAAATGACCTTATCTTCAATATGAATATATCCATGAACTGGGTCGCGAAGAACGACTTCTTGTTTAAGTTTTTTACTTTTAAATTTTGGCATAATGAACTTCCTTAAGCTTAATTAGTTAAATTTTTTTAAAATTCGCGTAAAATATATATTAGTTAAATAAATTATAACAAAAACGCTGGTAAAATGCTTTAAGGCAGGTGATATATAAAGATGACTAAAGTGCAAATTACATTAACTAGTACTATTGTTCAAGAAGAAGATCAAGAGAGTTTTGATAAAGAAATGCCCGGTGAAATAACCGAAGAAGATGGAGTTATTAGAATCTCTTATTTAGAAGATGGGGAAATACCTGTCAAAATGCTTTTAAAGGATAATGAATTAATTATCAAACGTGGTGTTGATAAACAAAATTATTCTTTTATGCGCTTTGTTCCCGGTGAAAAAGAAAAATGTCGATACTTAGTTCAAGGACGACAGATGGATTTGATTAGCGTGACTAACCTATTAGATTTTTCAACAGAAATTGATGGTAAACGTAAACTTCATGTTGAATATGACCTCTTTAGTGGACTATACTTAATAGGTAACTATACAGTCACGTTGATTTTTACTTAAATGCTTAGTAAAATAGTAAAGATTGCAAAAGAGAGGACGTACAACTGTGGGATTAGACAAGTTTAAAGATAAGAATCGTGAAGAATTGTCAATGATCGAAGTTGCTCGCGCAATTTTAGAAGATCATGGTAAGAGAATGGCTTTTGCAGATATCGTTAACGATGTTCAAGAGTACCTCGGTAAAAGTGATGAAGAAATTCGTACACGCTTGCCACAATTTTATACTGATATGAATACTGATGGTGAGTTCATTTCTATGGGTGATAACGTTTGGGCACTTCGTACATGGTTCCCATATGAATCAGTTGATGAAGAAGTTAACCACCCAGAAGATGAAGATGAAGACGACTCATCATACAAAAAGCACCACAAGAAGGTTAATGCATTCTTGGCAAGTGCAACTGGTAGTGACGATATTATCGACTATGATAATGATGATCCAGAAGATGAAGATCTTGATGTGGCTGATGATGATGATACTGATGAATATGGTGATGAAGATTCAGAGTTTGATGAAGATAATACTGAAGACGATGATGTATTGCCAGATGGTATTGAAGGTCAATTGTCACAATTAGATGATGATGAAGACGATGACGAAGAAAATTAAAATTAAATTTGCTTGATGCTTGACTTAAATGCAAAAAGCGGATAATATTTTTCTTGGGCACCCTAAGTGCGTTTAGCTCCTCGATGGGAGCTTTTTTTATTTTATTGATTAAAACAAAACAAAAAAGAGAAGGAGTTTGGCAAATGACAAAATACATCTTCGTTACCGGTGGTGTCGTATCTTCACTTGGTAAAGGTATTTCAGCATCTAGTTTAGGTCGTTTACTTAAGAATCGTGGGTTGAAGGTTACAATGCAAAAATTTGATCCATATATCAATATCGACCCAGGTACTATGAATCCCTACCAACACGGTGAAGTTTATGTAACTGATGATGGTACTGAAGCTGACCTTGACCTTGGTCACTATGAAAGAATCGTTGACGTAAGAACCAGTAAGTATTCAAACGTAACTACTGGTAAGATCTACAAGGAAGTTCTTGAAAAAGAACGTCGTGGTGACTACCATGGTGCAACTGTTCAAGTTATTCCACATATTACTGATATGATTAAGAAGAAAATCATGCGTGCAGCATTAACTACTGATTCAGACGTTATTATTTCTGAAATTGGTGGTACTGTTGGTGATATGGAATCTACTCCATTTATGGAAGCCATTCGTCAAATGCGTCGTGAAGTTGGAGAAGATAATGTAATGTACATTCACTGTACTTTAGTGCCATATCTTCATGCGGCTCATGAAATGAAAACTAAGCCAACTCAACATTCAGTTGCCGAACTTCGTTCAATTGGTATTCAACCTAACATGCTTGTTCTTCGTGCTGAAAAGCCAATTAATCAAGAATTGAAAGATAAGATTTCAACTTTTACTGATGTTCCAGTTGACCGCATTATTGAATCAATTGATGCACCATCACTTTTTGATCTTCCATTGGCATTCCAAGCTCAAGGAATGGACCAAAAGGTAGTTGACTTCTTACACTTAGATAGTCCAAAGCCAGAAGCTGATATGACTGCATGGACTAAGCTTGATGAACGTGCTAAGAACTTGAAGCATACTACTAAGATTACTTTAGTTGGTAAGTATGTAGAACTTGAAGATGCTTACATTTCAGTAACTGATGCTTTACAACATGCAGGTTACCTCTACAACACTAAGATTGAAGTTAACAAGGTACAAGCAGAAGATATTACTGACGATAACATTGCTGAAATCATGGAAGGTTCAGATGGTTTGATCGTTCCTGGTGGTTTTGGTACTCGTGGTCTTGAAGGTATGATTACTTCAATTAAGTATGCTCGTGAAAACGATATTCCATTCCTTGGCATTTGTCTTGGTATGCAAATGGCTAGTGTTGAATATGCACGTAATGTTTTAGGTCTTAAAGACGCTAATAGTGCAGAAGCTGATCCAGACACTCCAGATAACATTATTGACATTATGGCTGACAAGCGTGATGAAGAAAACATTGGTGGTACTCTTCGTTTGGGTCTTTACCCCGCAACTCTTAAAAAGGGAACTAAGACTCGTGAAGCATATGATGACCAAGATGTTATCCAAGAAAGACACCGTCACCGTTTCGAATTTAATAATAAGTACCGTGAAGCATTTGAAAAAGCTGGAATGGTATTCTCCGGAGTTTCTCCAGATAATCATTTAGTAGAAATTATTGAAATTCCAGATAAGAAATTCTTTATTGCTGCTCAATATCACCCAGAATTCTTGAGCCGTCCACAACGACCAGAAGGATTGTTCAAGTCATTCATCGGTGCTGCCAGCGGTCTTCCTGCTGAAAAGTTCTAGTTTCCATTTGAATAATGCAAAAAGCCGAAAAAACAAGGGTCGAGATGGTTTTCGCCTCTTGTTTTTTTCTCCATTTTCCTATAACATTATTATGACTATTGAAAGTAGAAAAGGATTTGTTTTCGCCAATGAAGCAGATGATAATTCATGGTGGGAGACCCCTGCAGGGCGATGTTTGGATCGGTGGCGCTAAGAATTCAACCGTTGCGATAGTTCCAGCATCAATATTATCAAGAACTCCCGTTACCTTGGAAGGTGTTCCAAGAATTGCGGATGTTGATAACTTAATGGACTTACTAGGTGAGATGGATGTTAAGTGCGATTTTGTTGAGACTACATTACGCATTGATCCAGAAGACATTAAGATGAGCCCTTTGCCAGCTGGTAAAGTTAAGAGTTTGCGTGCATCATATTACTTTATGGGTGCGCTTCTTGGTCGCTTTGGCAAGGCAATTGTAGGTTTTCCAGGTGGTGACGACATCGGCCCTCGTCCCATTGACCAACATATTAAAGGCTTTGAAGCCTTGGGCGCAAGTGTAAAAAATGAAAATGACCAAATTATAATTACTGCACCAGAAGATGGCTTACATGGTGCTAAGATTCATCTTAAGATGCCATCAGTTGGTGCAACCATGAACATAATCATGGCCAGCGTGACAGCTAAAGGACAAACCATAATTGATAATGCGGCTAAAGAGCCTGAAATCATTGATTTAGCAACCTTTTTAAATAATATGGGTGCTGTTATTCGTGGTGCGGGTACTGAGTCAATTAGAATTGAAGGTGTACCTGAATTACGGGCTAAAATTCCGCATACAATTATTCCTGATCGAATCGAAGCAGGAACTTATGTAGCTTTAGCTGCCTGCATTGGTAATGGGATTCGGATTCACAATATTATCGAAGAACATCTCGATTCATACTTGGCTAAAGTTGAAGAAATGGGTGTTGTAATTGATGCTGATGAAGATTCTCTTTATGTTTATCCAGCAGGAGACTTGAAGATGATTCAAGTTAAGACTGATGTTTATCCAGGGTTTGCGACAGATTTACAGCAACCAATCACTCCACTTCTTTTAACTGCTAAGAGCGGAGAAGGAGTAGTAATTGATAATATTTATCCTAAACGAATTGGACATATTGCTGAACTTCGTAAGATGGGAGCTAATATTCAAGTAGAAGATAATATTATCTTGGCTCACCCAACTAGCAAGATGCATGGTGCAGAAGTTACTGCTGGTGAAATTAGAGCAGGAGCTTGTTTAATGATTGCGGGCCTCATGACAGAAGGTACCACTATTATTGACAAAGCTGGTAATATCTTACGTGGATATGACCGCGTTGAAGAAAAGCTTCGCCGACTTGGTGCAGATGTATCAATTATTGATGATCCTGAAGTACCTGGTGTAATGGATGCAGTCGAAGAAGAATAAAAATAAAACCACTAGATTTTAAGTCTAGTGGTTTTTTTGTAAGGTATTATTTTTTAAAATATTTTTTGTTACAATAATGTTAGGTTCTTTACAACGGTTAGCTACCGCTGGAACTTAGTAACTTTTAGCATGGCTATACACCCCTCGCCACTTTGAAGTTATGGAGGTGGAAGTTTATGCATAATTGGATAGACTGGAGAAGCAGACTTCCTTGAAGATTATTTGGATTGCTGTTGCAATTAGTATAATCTTAGATGCGTATGGAAAGTTTCTAATACGTAAAGCAAAAGCTAATGCAATAACAAAAAAGACTAATCACAAGGATTAGTCACCAATCTAGTCATTTTGAAGTTACGATTGGAGCTAACGACTGCTACTCGTTAGTTCCTTTTCTATTATATTATAAAGATAAGAAAATATAATTGCAAATTAAAACCACTAGATTTTAAGTCTAGTGGTTTTTGTTATAGAAATAAATATCTTTATATTTTCTTTCTAAGTGAATCTAAAAATTCCTCATGTCTCTTGTCAGCCAACTTATCATGATCAATAAAGAAGTAACACCCTGCAGCAATAACAGCAACTGCTCCTCCAAGAAGAAGTGTTACTGCAGTAAAGTTAGTTATCATATAACAAGAAATAATCAAAGCAATAACTGGAATTGTATATTTTCCTGGAAGTGAAAATCCATGAGTAGGATATTCATCGCTATGCTTGAATTTTATGACTGCAAGGATTGATGGAACATATTGAACAAATGATGCAAGAACCGTACAAGCAACTAAGAACAAGTAACTCTGAGTGCAAAGAGCTAATGATAAAATTGCTGTAAAGATAATGCCGACCCATGGAGCATCATGTTTGTTCTTTTTGCCAATCCATTTTGGAAGCATTCCGTGTTCTGTGGCAAGGGATGCAATAAGTGATGGAGTGTTAAATGAAGCAGAAAATGCAACACCAAAAATTGAAATTAACATACCAACAATCATTAAAGCAAAGCCCCACTCGCCAACGCCAGTTCTTAAGGCACTAGCTAATGGGTTAGAGTAACCACCTAATTTAGAACCGGATAAGCCAATTGCAACAATCAACATTAAACAGTCTAGGATTGTTACACTAGTCATTACCGCAATTAAAACTCGCGGAATATTTTTTTCTGGGTGATTCATTTGTTTAGCAGCAATAGGAATAAAAGAAAACCCAGTAAACAAATAAAAGATAGGAGTAAATGCAGCTCCGAAGTGTTTCAAAAATGGAAGTGGTCCTTTAAGAGCTGCTTTTGGAATGATTGGTGTAAAGTGAGCTTTTTTAATGAAGAATACACCGATAATAATAAAAGCGAGCAAAGTTAAAATTTTAGCAGCTGCTGAAATGTTATTAACAAGCTTGACTAGTGATCTCCCAAAGAAATTAATAATTGAGAACAGCAGTATCAATACTACAACTCCAGCTGCATAAACTAGTGAATTTTTGAAAATTGGTAAAAAACTCTTCAACACTGTTAAAAGTGCAACTACTTCAGCTGATAGGGTGGTACAACCTAAAAACCAAGTAAAAATTCCGAGTTCGTATCCAGCAAATCTACCAAAGGCGTTATAAGAATAAAGCCATGCAGCTCCAGACCCCTTAAAACGACTGGATAAGTCTGCATAGCATAGCGCAATCATTGAAACGGTTACGGCAGTACAGAGCAAAACGCCAATAGCAGATAAATTCATATAATGATAAATGGTCGATGGAAGCAAAAATGTCCCTGAGCCAATGACAGCATTAATACCTAAAAAGTAAATCGAAATAAATGATAGTTTTTTAGGCACAGATTTTTGATTATTTTCCATAGTCATGCCTCTATTTCATCTAAACATCTAATTCCATTATAGTAGTTTATTAACGAATAGCTAAAATATAAGAATTAAAAATCAAATCATGTACTTACTTTAAATAAGCTAATAGCTGTGCTATAATGAATTCGACTTATAAAAAGTAAGCTAGTATAGGAGGAATTATGAAACACTTATCAGATGAAGTTACTTTTAAGCATGGTGCAACAATAAGTAATAGAATAGTGCAACCACCGATGTTAACCAGTAGTGGTAATAAAGGGATGGTTAGCGAAGATACTTTGGAATATTGGCAAGCCAGAAATAACTCAGCAGGATTAATGATTGTTGAATATAACTATGTTAGTCCTGCAGGTGGACCTGCAAGTACTTGGGCAGATAACCGCACACAACTTGCTATTTATGATGATAAGTTTTTACCAGGTTTATCCAAATTAGCTCAAACTATGAAGAAAAATGGTAATAAAGCACTTATCCAAATAGCGCATACTGGTCGTGAAGCTAATTACCGTGCGCATTTAGGCTTACCTGTATATGCGCCAACAAGTGCTAATTACTCATTTTTACCATATGGTGTGCAGGCATTTACTGAAGAAGAGGTTGAACAAGTAGTAAAGGACTTCGGAACAGCTGCTAAGCGTGCAATAGATGCTGGATTTGATGGAATTGAGATTCATGGAGCAAATCATTATCTGTTGCAACAATTTTTCTCTCGTTTTTCTAATAAAAGAAAGGATAAATGGGGTGAGTATTCAGCTTTTCCATTAGCTGTAGCTAAAGAAGTTGCAAATGTTGTTAAGAAGTATGCTCCTAAAGATTTCATTTTGGGTTATAGAATTAGTCCAGAAGAAATAAATCCTGATAATGTAGGCTATACTTGGCATGAATCTACTGAATTGATTAATAAGTTAACTAATCAAGTTGATTTTGACTACATTCATTTATCACTTCCAAAATATAATGCAAAGCCAAATGATTCAGATAAAACTTTCGCGGAACTTTTTAAACCTGTAATTGGGAAAGACACGAAGTTGATCATAGTTGGAGATGTAATGAGTCAAGAAGCAGCAGAAGATGCTCTTGATTATACAGATTTAGTTGCAGCAGGACGCGCTCAAATAATTGATGCTAATTTTGCTCGTAAGATTATTAATGGTCATGGCGATCAATTAATTACTGAAATGACAGATGAAGAAGAAAAAAGTCAAAAATTAACTCCGGGTTTGCGTGAAGTATTCAATAAAGAAACTAAACGACCAGAGTTTGTAAAAATGAGTAGAAAACTAGATTATAGTAAAGCAATTAAGATAGATGATTAATATTTAAGAAAGTCCTTTTGAAAGGACTTTTTTTAATTCGTTTTTTTGGAAAGAAATTTTAGAGTGAATTAAAATGAAGCTAAGAGTAAGTTATTATTAATAGAATCGAAGTGATTCACTATGACAAGAATGACATTAAGAATCTTAGAGGTAATAGAAGCTATAATTTTTATGTTTACGCTTATTTTTGAACCGCAAACTTATATTGGGGCTGGAATTGATGCAATTGGCTATATTGTGGTGATTATTTTAGGAATTTTCATTATTTGGCAAGCAGTTGAATTAAATAAACGCGGTGTACCAAGAACGCGTGCAGATATTATTACTTCTGCATGTATTGATGTTGCCTTTCTAGTATTTTTGATAATTTGGCAACCTTCAACATACTACTTAAAGTCAGTTGATGCGATTTTGATTATTGCTTTTATTATTTTAGGAATTGTATTAGCTCACCGTGCAGTTAAAATGAAAAGGAAGTAATTATAAATGGAAAAGAAATATAAAACTGGTGAGATAATTCTTGCTATCATTAGTGGAATTTTTGCTATTTATGTGGTTTGTTTTGAGCCTAAGTCGAATATTTATAGTGGTGTAACCTTGTTATTCATGCTGGCAACCTTATTATTATGTATGTTTGAATACAAGGAAGATAATTTTCGTAAGAAATTTGCAGTTACATTCTTGATTGCTTGCATGTTGTATTTCTTCGGTGATTATTTCAAACTTCCAGCGATGGGATATGGAGTGAAGGCTATTAAGGCTTTAGCCTGCATTATTGCTTTAGGATTATTTTTGTGGTTGATTCTTTATAAAGAAAAAGATAATAACTAAAAATTATGTAAAAGAGATTTCCTAAAATTGGGAAATCTCTTTTTATATGCTTTAAAATTAATCAAGCAACTTATTAATAAAAAATAGTGGACTTTTTTAAAAAATTTATATTAATATTACAAAGGTGATTTTTTGATTTATTAATTTAAAGATATAAAGGATAAAGTTCTATGGTATTAATCGATGGAAAATGGCATGTTGCACCAATTCAACTAAATGGATTAATTTTAGTTCCAATTATGGTTGTATTATTTTTGATTCCAGTAATTAAGCAGATTATACGAAAACAAATGAATTGGAAGAAAAATATTGTTTGGGGATTATTTTTAATCTATATTTGGTTTTTACTAACTCTTACAATATTTCCAATACCTATTTTTGATAAGACATCAGAAGTTTATAAAATAGGTTTTGGCAAACAGATTTTTATTAATTGGAAATTAAGTGTTTTAGAAACTTATATGTCATTACAATTGGTTGGAAATATTACACTGTTTGCACCGTTGTCATTTTTTGCTGCAATTTATAATTCTAAATTTGCTAAATGGTATATCAACATTTTTATAGTATTTTTAGGCTCATTAACCATTGAAACTTTACAATTAATAATGAGTTATTTCTATCTTGGAAATAGAATTTTTGATGTAAATGATTTATTGTTAAATACCCTTGGAGGATTATTGGGTTTAGTATTCTTTAAGTTGCTAAATGTCTTTTTTAGAAAAGAGATAATAAAAGTACAGATTTAAGAGATAACTAAAAAAGAGATTTCCCAATTTCAGGAAATCTCTTTTTACTATGCTTCAAAATTAATCAAGCAAGTCGTATTTTAATTTCATCAAGCCATGACCTTCGTCGACTATTTGACCAAGTAATTCAACAGTATTGTTGTAAGTTACATCCGCCATCTTTTGGTTAGCTTCAGTTAAAATTTCTTCTAAGTCTTTGCCAGTTAAGTCTTTAGCTTTCTTGTCAGTTTCGTGTTGAATCTTATGACATTGAGCTAGGGTCTTTTGTTCAAAGTCAGCTTCAAGTTCACCATATACACGGAAGTTAGTGTCACCCAGTTGTGCAGCTAACTTATTAAGCCAGAAGATCTTGTTCAAGTCAAACTTTGGACCAGTTTGGAAGCTTTCTGGAGTATCAAGGATATTGGTGTAGAATGGTACAAAACTATTGAAAGTATTAGGACCAAATGCAAGCCATTGCACACCAGCTAAGCCAGCAGGAACATCATTTCTGATTTGCAATACATGAGTTTCAAAGTTTCTATTAATACCAATTGGACGGAAGGTCTTCTTTTGTGCTTCTGTTCCTTGATCACCATATGCATCATAAGGTGTGTCTTGGTAGTGAGAACTTTCAATAAACTTAATATCTTCAATAGAAATCTTGCGGTTAGCATGAGTAATGAATGGTTGATCTTGATCACCAGGTTCGCCATCAAAGTCTGGGTCAAAGTAGCGGTGAACAAACCATGCACGAGGATTATTATAGTGAGCATCTTTGATAGTTGAAGAGCCAAAGATATGACGCATATTATAGCCTTCAAGGTCAGGATTTAAGTGATATTCTTCAATTAAGTCCTTAAGATCACTACTTGCCATAAAGTCAGGGTCATCAAACTTAAATTCATCAATATTCAAGCGATTAGGTGCAATTACGTATGCGTCATCAGGAATACGACGAGCAATCCAGTGGTGACCACCGATTGTTTCAAGATACCAGATAGTATCTTTATCTGAAAAAGCCATGCCGTTCATTTCATAGGTGCCGTATTTTTCAAGAAGATAACCTACACGCTTAACACCCTCAATAGCTGAATGGATGTAAGGGAGAGTTAAAGTTACAAAATCTTCTTCACCAAGACCTCCTTTAGTTACCAGTGGGTCCACTCCTTGAATACGAGAGTTAGTGGTGATAGTTTCAGTAGCTGTCATTGCAACATTATCACTATTGATACCAGCAGCTGCCCAGATTCCATTTTCACCAGATGCATCAGGTGCGCTAGTATAGCGCATTGGATTTGGAAGTAAGTCTTCATCATCAATTTTTTGATGACTAATTACTGTTTCATAATGCTTAGGCTGCTTATCTGGAGTAATTAGTTCAAACTTTTCAGGAATAATAGTTCTGCCGCCGTCTTCACTGCGAGCGATCATAGTTGAACCGTCGATTGTAGCTTTTTTACCAACTAAAATAGTAGTACATTGAGAAAATTGCTTCATTAAAAAAATCCTTTCTAATTTTCTATCTATATTAATGATACCTTAATTTTGGTTATTTTTCTTAAAAATCTTCGGACTAAATCCACTGTAACGCTTAAATGCCTTAGAAAAAGTAAATTCATCAGTATAGCCAACTGCGGCAGAGATTTCTTTAATTGTATTGTCACTATTGATTAGGTATTGTTTTGCTTCTTCCATCCGCAATTTGATTAAAAATTGCTGAGGAGATAAGTTCATACTTTTCTTAAAGAGATTATAAAGATAGCTTCTAGATAAATTAAGTTTGTGACTTACTCCAATAATCGTGCAATTTGAATTGCGAAAATTATCTTCTAAGTATGTAATAGCTAGTTTTAGCTTTTTATTTGTTTGATTAGTTCTGGATAAGTTTTTAGCTGGGAATTCACGTATTAAATGATAAAACATTTGATAGATTAGAGATTCAATATTTATGTCGTTTGCTAAAGAGCTTGGTTCATGAATTGCATCATATAAAGCAAAAAGGCTAGACTGAGATTTGCTGCCATCAATATTTCTCAAATAATATTTGGTGGAAAGACAGGTAGCTGAAAGCATTGTGGCGATTTTAGTTCCTGATAATCCAATCCAAAAGTAACTCCAAGGTTCATGTCCATCAGCTTGATAAAAGCATGGGACGCCTTTTGGCAAAATAAAAATATCTCCAGCTTTAAGTTCTACAACATGATGATTAGCTGAAGCAAAAGAACCTTTGCCTTTTTGAATGTAATGAATTACATAATTCTTTCTTACATTGTTCCCCTTAAAAAAGTAGTTTGGAGGACAATCATCTTGTCCAAAAAATAAAATATTACTTTCAATAGATTTATCCGAGAGCGTTTTATATTCTCCATCCATTTATTTTCCCTCCCATTTTTACATTATATGAATGTCAATATGTTTATTATAACTTTTATTAACCGCTTACATAACCCCGTTATATAAATTTTAAATGTCAAAATGCTGATAGTTGATATTGACATTATTATTAATAATTGTGCTATGGGCATGTAAAGAAAAAACATTGATAATATAATATGTTAAATGAAAACGGATACAAAATAATTTATAAATAAAGAAGGGGAAAATTATGAATCAAGATGAAGGGAAAATGTCATTAGGTGCCCGACTAGCTTATAGTTTTGGTGCATTTGGTAATGACGCTTTCTATGCATTACTATCAGGATACTTGATCATGTTTATTACTTCTCACTTGTTCAATACAGGTAACAAGGCAGAAGATGCAAAGATGATTAGTATAGTTACTATTATTATTATGCTTTTGAGAATTGTAGAATTGTTTATCGATCCATTTATCGGTAACGCAATTGACAGAACTAAGACTCGTTGGGGCCATTTCAGACCTTGGGTTGTAGTTGGTGGTAGTATCTCAGCAGTTATTTTGCTTTTGCTTTTTACTACTTTAGGTGGTCTTTATCAAAAGAGTGCTGTTGGATACATGGTTTTATTTGCAGTTCTTTATATTACGATGGATATCTTTTATTCATTTAAAGACGTTGGTTTTTGGTCAATGCTTCCATCATTAACTACTGATTCTCGTGAACGTGAAAAAACAGCCACTTATGCTCGTGTTGGTTCGACTGTTGGTGCTGGACTTGTTGGTATCTTAGTAATGCCTGCAGTAATCTTTTTCTCAGTTAAAGCAACTAGTACAGGAGATGACCGAGGTTGGTTCACCTTTGCATTCATTATTTGTGCAATTGCATTTATTTCTGCTTGGGGTGTGGGTCTTTTCACTCGCGAAGTTAATAGTGATATTCGTAAAAACAAACAAGATACTAAAGGGATTGTTGCTATTTTTAAAGCACTTGCTGGTAATGACCAATTAATGTGGGTAGCTTTAGCATATTTATTCTATGGAATTGGTATTAATATTACTAACTCACTTGAAGTTTATTACTTTACATATATTATGGGAATGCCAAAGGCTTTCTCAATCTTCTCTACTATTAATATTTTCTTGGGAATTTTAGCAACCTCACTTTTCCCAATTTTATCTAAAAAGTTCAGCCGTAAGGTAATGTTTACTGGTTGTTTAACGGTGATGCTTGTTGGAATGGGAATCTTTGCTGTTGCTGGTAGCAATCTTCCACTTGTTTTAATTGCTGCTTCTGTCTTTGGCTTCCCACAACAGATGGTTTTCTTAATTGTTTTGATGATTATTACTGACTCTGTTGAATATGGCCAATTAAAACTTGGTCACCGTGATGAATCACTTGCTTTATCAGTTCGTCCATTAATTGATAAGTTCGGTGGTGCAGTTTCAAATGGTGTTGTTGGTCAAATTGCTATTATGGCAGGAATGACAACTGGTGCGACTGCTTCATCAATTACTGCAAGTGGTAGAGCTAACTTTAAGATTATGATGTTTGCAGTTCCTGCAGTCATGATTGTAATTGCGATGGTGATTTTTGCAAGCAAGGTTATCTTAAGTGAACAAAAACACGCTGAAATTGTTGCAGAACTTGAAAAAACTTGGGGCAAAAAGTTTAACAAAGACGCTTCAGAAGGTGCTAATGGTCAAATTGAAGTTCCAACTCCAATTGCGGGTAAGTTAATTAACTTATCAGAAGTTAAAGATGATACTTTCTCAAGTGGAAGTGTTGGACAAGGATTTGCAGTTAAACCAAGTGATGGTAAGGTCTTGGCTCCATTTGATGCGACTGTTCGACAGGTCTTCACAACTAGACATGCAGTAGGACTTGTTGGAGATAATGGAATCGTTCTTCTTATTCATATCGGATTAGGAACAGTTAAATTGAAGGGTACTGGATTTGTATCGTATGTTGAAGAAGGTCAAAGAGTTAAAAAGGGACAAGAATTAATTGAATTCTGGGATCCAACTATTAAAAAAGCAGGTCTTGATGATACAGTAATTGTTGTAGTAACTAACTCTAAGAATTTTGATAAGATTGAAATGACAGTACAAGCTGGTACAGAAGTTAAAGCAGAAGAAAATGTATTGGAACTTGAAACAGTAAATAATGAAGAAACTGCTCCAAGTAATACAGAAGTTCAACCTGGATAAAGGATAAAAATATGCGAGATTTAATTACTTTTGATGAAGAAAACAAGGTATTTCACTTACATAATAAAGACATTTCTTACTTAATGAGTATAGAAGATGGTAAAACACTTAGTCATTTATATTTTGGAAAACGTGTAAATGGCTATCATAATCAGCTTCGTTATCCAAGAGTAGATCGTGGATTTTCTGGAAACTTACCCGGAAGTTTGGATAGAACTTTTTCACGTGATAGTTTACCCAAGGAATATAGTACAAGTGGTGAGATGGACTACCGCACTCCAAGTGCAATCGTGAGAAATCCTGATGGTTCAAATGCTTTATTTTTAAAGTATCAAGATTATTCAATTGCTAATGGAAAGCCAGACTTAAAGAACTTACCTCATTCATGGGTTAAAGATGATAATGAAGCTCAAACTTTGACTATTAAGTTAGTAGATGAAGTAAGCAAGTTAGAATTTGATTTACTTTATACTATTTATCGTGATTATCCAATTATTGCTCGTTCAGTTTTAGTTAAAAATAATGGTGATGATAGTATTTATTTAGAAAAAGCCTCCTCAATGCAAGTTGACTTTGTAGATAGAGATTTTGAAACTATTACTTTGCCAGGAGCTCACGCAAATGAACGTCATATGCAGCGCCAACGCATTAATCAAGGGGTGCACGTTTATGGATCACGTCGCGGAGCATCAAGTCACCAGATGAATCCATTTATTGCATTAGTTGATAAGGATACTGATGAGTTCCAAGGGGATGCTTATGGCTTTGCCTTTGTATATTCTGGCAATCATGCTATAGAAGTAGAAAAGGACCAATTTAACCAAACTCGCTTGAATATTGGAATTAATGACTATAACTTCAATTGGAAGCTTGAAAAGGGTGCCGAATTTCAAACTCCAGAAGTTATAATGACTTATTCAAGTAAAGGTCTTAATAAAATGAGCCAAAACTTCCATAAGTTGATTCATGATCGCATAATTCGTTCTAAGTATAAAGATCAAGTTCGTCCAATTTTGGTAAATAACTGGGAAGCAACTTACTTTGATTTTAATGAAGAAAAATTAAAGCCAATCGTAGATGATGCTAAAAAATTAGGTATCGAAATGTTTGTCTTAGATGATGGTTGGTTTGGTCATCGTGATGATGATAATTCTTCGCTTGGTGATTGGAAAGTTTTCAAAAAGAAGTTTCCAAATGGCTTAGGTCATTTTGCTGACTATGTTCACAAACAGGGGCTTAAATTTGGGCTTTGGTTTGAACCAGAAATGATTTCATACGATTCAGACCTTTACAAAAATCATCCAGATTATTTAATGCATGTTCCAGGTAGAAAACCAAGCCCCTCAAGAAATCAATACATATTGGACCTTGGCAGAAAAGAAGTCCGAGATAATATTTATGATCAAATGGTTAAAATCTTGGATTCTGTTGATATTGATTACATTAAATGGGATATGAACCGTCATATTTCAGATGTATTTGAACACGACCTGCCAAGCGAGCGTCAAGGCGAAAGCTATCACCGCTATATATTAGGTGTTTATGACTTGATGAACCGTTTTACTATTAACTATCCAAATATCCTAATTGAAGGTTGCTCTGGTGGTGGTGGTCGCTTTGATGCAGGAATGGCTTACTATACTCCTCAAATTTGGGCTAGTGATAATTCTGATGCTATTGCTCGTTTAACTATTCAATATGGAACCAGCTTAGTTTACCCACAATCTATGATGACCTCGCACGTGTCTGTCTCCCCTAATGAACAAAATGGTCGTATAACGCCATTTGATACGCGTGGTGCTGTAGCAATGTGGGGGGACTTGGGCTATGAACTTGACTTGACTAAGATGAGTGAAGAGGATAGTCAAAAGGTAAAAGAGCAAGTAAAAGATTATAAAGCAATTAGACAAGTAACTCAATATGGTGATTTATATCGCTTAAAGAATCCAAAATATGGCAATCAAGCTGCATGGATGGTTGTCTCCCCTAATCAAGATGAAGCTGTTGTTACTTGGGTTCAAATATTGTCTTATGCACAAAATTATTTAACTAAGACTAAGCTTGCTGGCCTTGATCCTAAGAAACACTACAAGGATTTAGCAACTGGTGAAATTTATGGAGGCGATGAATTAATGGAGATGGGAATTTATGATCCTGTTATCCATAAAGATTTTGCTTCTAAAATGTATCACTTTAAAGCTGTTGATTAGTTTGCCAATATAAAAAATCTCGATTCAAGATGTAGAATCGAGATTTTTTAGTAATTAGGGTTTTTGAATGTGTAACAATTGAGGTTAATATAGGAGAGTTTTTTGGCTTATTCAAGGACCACCTCACTTTGTTTTGCATGGAATAATACATTTAATAGCGTAGCACTTATACTGGCGACTACGATGCCATTGCCTAGGAACAATTGAAGTGTTTCAGGCAAGGTTTGGAAAATTTGAGGATAAACTGTAACTCCAAGACCTAAGCCAATAGAAATTGCAACGATAAGCATGTTACGATTGTCTTCAAAGTTAACTTGCTTAAGCATTTTAATACCTTGAATAGCAATCATGGTAAACATCACAAGCATGGCTCCACCTAAAACAGAGTCAGGGATAATAGTTACAAGTGCTCCAATTTTTGGTAGTAATCCCATAGTCATAAGCAGTCCTGCTGCCCAAAAGATAGGACGTTTAGTTTTAATGCCGGATAATTGAAGTAGTCCTACATTTTGTGAGAATGTAGTGTAAGGAAAAGTGTTAAATAAGCCACCAAATATCTGAGCAATTCCTTCAGCTCGATAACCTTTTTTTAGGTCTTCTTCAGTAATGTCTTTGTTTAAAAGATCACCAATTGCAAAAAATACTCCAGTTGATTCAACCATTGAAACTAATGCAATGATAATCATTGTTAAACTAGATGACCATTCAAATTCTGGAACTCCAAAATAAAATAGCTGTGGCAAGTGAAACCATGAAGCCTGCATTACTGGAGTTAAAGAAACCATTCCTAAGCTACTGGCAATTAATGTTCCAATAATTAAACCAATCAACACGGCAATTGACTTAATAAAGCCTTTGCCCCAAACTTCAATGGCTAAAATAATAATAATGGTTAAAAATCCAGTAATAAGATTTTTGCTATCGCCAAAACTTTTAGCGGCGGCATTTCCACCACCAATGTTTTGAAAAGCAACGGGAATAAGAGTTAATCCAATAACTGTAATTAATGTTCCAGTTACGACTGGAGGGAAGAGTTTTTTAATTTTTGAAAACCAGCCAGCAACACAAAATACAAAAATTCCGGCGACAATAATTGCACCATACATTGTATTAATTGAAAATTTTTGTCCAATCATCTCAAGTGGAGCTACAGCTTGAATTGCACATCCTAAAACTACTGGGAGACCAATTCCAAAGTAGCGATTGCGGAATAACTGTAAAAGTGTTGCAAGTCCACACATAAAAATATCAATTGAAACTAGATAAGTCATGTGAGTCGAATTGAACTTAAGTGCACTACCGATTAAAAGCGGAACTGCAATTGCTCCAGAATACATTGCAAGCAAGTGCTGCAAGCCTAATACAAATGCTTTTTTATGGCTGACTTCTTTATTCATTTTAGTCTTCTCCTAAAAAGTGAACTTGACCATCTTTAAAACTATCAATGTTAGCAAGTGCTTCAAAATGTAAACCTTGTTCCTTGATCCAGTCACTGCCACCTTGGAAAGTTTTAGCTACAACTGCCCCGACTCCAGCGATTTCACAGCCTGCTTGTTTAGCGATGTTAACCATACCTTTGACAGCTTCACCATGGGCTACAAAGTCATCAATGATTAAAAGAGTATCATCTTTTGATAAAAACTTTTCTTCAACACAAATCTTGTTATTGACCTTTTTAGTATAAGAAAAAACATCAGCCCAATACACTGCATCATTTAGAGTTGATGGCTTTTTCTTTCTTGCGAAAACCATCGGTACATTCATTTGGTAAGCGGCCATCACAGCTGGCGCAATACCGCTAGCTTCACAAGTTAAGACTTTCGTAACTCCCATGTCCTTAAAAAGACGAGCAAATTCTTCACCAACAGCCATCATAAGTTGTGGGTCAACTTGATGATTTAAAAATGAGTTGATTTTAAGAACATTGCCATCTAAAACTTGTCCATCATTCTTAATTCTATCTTCTAATAATTTCACAATATCCCTCTTTAAAAGCTAAAAAATAAGGACCTTCTACCACGACTAATGGGTAAAAGATCCTTAGTTAAAAGTCAATTTTTACCTGTAGTCTAGAATTTATGGTTCTAGGTAGAAACTGCCGACCTTATTTCGACGTTATACAGAATTTATTTTTGTTGGTTTTGATTGTAACAGAATATTTTAGCGAACACAAGTAGCCCAATAAAAAAATATTGTTCGATTTTTTTGTGAGTTTTTGGTTGACCTTTTTTAATTTTCCGAGTAAAGTTTATATCAAAATAATTCAAGATGAAGGAGCAAATACAGTGGCAAAGACAAATCTAAACGAATTTGATAAGATTATTGTTTTAGACTTTGGTAGTCAATATAACCAACTTATTACTAGACGACTTCGCGACTTTGGAATTTATTCCGAACTTTTACCACATGACTTAAGCTTAGAAAAAATCAAGCAAATGAAGCCTAAGGGAATCATTTTTTCTGGTGGACCAAATAGTGTATACGATGATGGTGCACTTAAGGTTGATCCAGCGATTTTTGAACTTGGTATTCCAATTTTAGGAATTTGTTACGGAATGCAACTTATGAGTTATGACCTTGGCGGAAAAGTTGAAAAAGCTGAAAATTCTGAATATGGTCGTGCTGATATTGAAGTTGTGGATCCAGAAAGTCGCTTATTTAAGGGCTTGCCAGAAAAAGAATATGTTTGGATGAGTCACGGAGATTTAGTAACTAAGGCTCCTGAAGGTTTTAAGGTAGTTGCAAAAAGCAAGAACTGCCCAATTTCAGCAATTGAAAATGATGAAAAGAAATTCTATGGTATACAATTCCATGCAGAAGTTCGTAATTCTGAATATGGTTTGGATATTTTAAAGAATTTTGCTTTTAATATTTGTGGTGCTGAAGCTAACTGGACAATGGAAGACTTTATTGAAATGCAAGTTAAAGAAATCCGTGAAAAAGTTGGTGACAAGAAGGTCATCTTGGGTCTTTCTGGCGGTGTTGACTCAAGTGTTACTGCAACGCTTCTTCATAAGGCAATTGGCGACCAATTAACCGCAATTTTTGTTGATCATGGTATGCTTCGTAAAGACGAAGGCGACCAAGTAATGCAAGCACTTAACAAAGATTTAGGTGTGAACATTATTAGAGTTAACGCCCAAGACCGCTTTTTAGGTAAGCTTAAGGGCGTTATTGATCCTGAACAAAAGCGTAAGATTATCGGTAAGGAATTTATCGAGGTCTTTAACGAAGAAGCGCAAAAGTTGGGCGATATTGACTTCTTAGCTCAAGGTACTTTATATACTGATGTGATTGAATCGGGTACTAATACTGCTCAAACTATCAAGTCTCACCACAATGTTGGTGGTCTTCCTGAAGACATGAACTTTGAACTTATTGAACCACTTAGAAAGCTCTTCAAGGATGAAGTTCGCGAACTTGGTGAAAAACTTGGTATTCCTCATGACTTGGTATGGCGTCAACCATTCCCAGGACCAGGTCTTGGAATTCGTGTAATTGGTGAAGTTACCGAAGATAAGCTTAAGATTGTACGCGAGTCTGATGCAATTTTACGTGAGGAAATTAAAAAGGCAGGTCTTGACCAAGATATTTGGCAATACTTCACTGTTCTCCCTGGCATCCGTTCAGTTGGAGTAATGGGTGATGGTAGAACTTACGACTATACTATTGGTATTCGTGCTGTTACTTCAATTGATGGGATGACTGCTGATTTTGCACAGATTCCATGGGATGTATTAAGTAAAATCTCAACTAGAATCGTAGATGAATGTGGTCATATCAACCGCGTAGTTTATGATGTAACTAGTAAGCCACCTTCAACTATTGAATGGGAATAAGATGACAATATTAAGTTATGAGGGAATCCTAATTTAACAGCATTTATTAGGAACAGAATTCTAGAAAAAAGGTAGAAATTAATAAGGTTGTCTGCCAAAATAATAGAAGCTCTTAGTGTAATAGCTAGGAGCTTTTTAAGTCTTAAAGGAGTTAAGGATGGATAAAAATAAGAATTTACCTAATTTATCAAAGCAAATTAGTAAAGTAATTGGTAAGTTAAAAAGAGACAGTAAAAAAATACAAGATATGGATATGAATGGATCGTATGAGCCTAGAAAAGATCCTAGTTTATATGAACAGAGATGGGATGCATTAGCACATAAGCCATTGTATATTACGAAAAGTTGGCATAGATCTTTTGTTAGATTATTAGAAATGGTTCAGAAAGTGTTTGATGCAGAAAATGTTGAATATGATATTAACCAAATTGAAGATAAGCTTGATAAATTCATTGCGAATATTGTCCTTGAAAATAAGATATACAATTTAGAGATGATTAATGAATTTGTTGAGCAGCTTAAAGAAGCTGATAAAATAATTTACTTTTTTAGATTAATAGATTTTGATTATGAGCAAAAGATAAATTTGGGTTCTAATATTGTCATTATTAGTGGTAAAGAGATATTAGATGATATTCCTGAATTTTTAAATCAAAAAGCAGAAGAATCACCAAAAATTAAAAATATTATTCAGAAGGATGATATTCTATTAGGAGTATCTGTTAATGCAACAGGAAGAAGTGATAAAGGATATTATCACGCATTAGATGTTGCGACGAGGGTAAATAATCTTATTAATTTTTTGAATGGATTTAACCACAAACCTAGTCAAGTTTTAGAATTAAATAAACATGTTGTTGAAGAAGATGGATTTTATCAATTTATGTATAAGTCTGAGCATTTCGCCACTAAACAAACTCCTGGTACTTTAAAAGGTGGTTGGAGTTCATCATCTGCTATTAATCCAGATCAGAGAAGTAATGCAGATATGAATTTTGATAAGCGATGGTTGAAACTGATACCTGCTATTATTAATGAAGCCAGTGACTTATCACCGTTGCAGAAGCAATGTGCAAGAGCAATTGATTGGATTGGAGATGGAATCGTTAATTCAAATCAAACTAAACAATTTTTGCAAATTATGATTTCACTTGAAACTATGATTGAACAAGATCCTGATAGACTAGAATCTAAACTGAAAAAAGATAATTTATGGAAAGATAATTTACCAGTCTCTATTGAGAAGCAATTTGTGTCAATTGTTAATTTGCTATGTTATAAGGGAGTGGAAGAAAAGCAACTAAAGGAAAATGATAAAGCAATAAAATCAGCGTATGATTTGAGATCCAGAATATCTCATGATGGTGAAATATTGACAGAGGACGCTACCCATTTGCTTGATGTCTGGTATGGATTAGCATATACAATTATTAGCAGGATTATGTTCTCTAGTGATTGGGATAATGTCTATGATTTATGGAAAGCTGCAAATATACAGTAATTAAAGATTAGACTTTGATTTGAAAATTGAAGGCTGTTTCTTTGTAAAAAAATAAAAACAATCATTGAGTTATGCTGATATATCCATGATCATAAAGTATTGAACGATTGGAGGAATAATAAAGGGCTATTATTGAAATTGAAGATAAAATATCTGACATAATAAATAACGATAATAGGGATGAATTTATTTATGACTTCTTAAGCGTTTATGACATCCCTAAGGCATTAAGAAAAGGTATCAATAATTTTTCTGATAAGGAACGTATCTTATTATAAGGGAATAATGATAAAAACTCTCAAGTTTCAAGCTTGGGAGTTTTTTGGTGTTGAAAAAATAAAAATATGATACACTTGATGTACATGATAACGTACAGGAGTGATTAATATGGATCAAATTGTAACACCTACTGAAGCGAGAAGAAATTTTTTTAAAATCATTAAATCATTGAATAAGGATAAAAAACCTGTAGTAATTAAGCCAACTAAATCTAATGAAAAAGGCGCAGTAATGATTGGTCAAGATGATTGGGATGCGATTCAAGAGACACTTTTTCTTGTAAACCATGGAGTTGATAAACAGATTCGTGAGAGAAAGAATGACGAAGATTTAAATTTTGATGAAGTGTGGAATGAATTGTAATGTACCAAATCAAATTAAAAAAGGGTGCTAAAAAAGATCTTAAAAAAATAAAGGGCTCATATTTAGAAGGTAGTTTTTTAGAAGTTATTGAGCAACTAAAAAATAATCCTTTTGAGTCTAGTCAAGGATTTGAAAAATTAATTCCACCAATCAAAGGATACTATTCACGTAGAATAAATATTCAGCATCGTGTTGTTTATAAAGTTAATGAAAAAGAAAAAATAGTAACGATATATTCAGCGTGGAGTCACTATGAGTAATAAAACTCTCAAGTTTCAAGCTTGAGAGTTTTTTGGTGTTGAAAAATATATTGGGAAGACTAAACTAAGGATAGTATTAAGATTTAGAAGAAGGTTAAACAATGGAAAACAAACCTTATTATGAACAAGAATACCATGAACCAAAGTCAGATGTTCCAGAACCAACTTTTTGGCAAGTAGTGGGCTTATTGTTCACTGCACCGTTTAAGTGGAGTGCAAGAAGTACGAGAAAAGGATTTTGGTTAGCATACTTAGATACAATTATCATTACTGTGATTTTAGCGGGATGCTCAGGATTATCCTTTGCTTCTGATAGCACAATTGAATATTCAGAGAACACTTGGCAAGTTTTTCTTGAATCAACTGCAACGACAAAATTTGTACAAGTTATTATTGCACTTTTAATGATTTGGGTTCTTTTAGGCTTGCTTGGCTTCACTGTAAGAAGATTGCATGATAGTAATCACACAGGTTGGTGGTATTGGATTATCTGTGTACCATTTGGCTGGCTTGTATTGTTATACTTCTTGGTTTTGCCAACTTTAGAAGAACCTGTTCGCTGGGGTGGATATTTGTTTACGGAAAATGAATAATTAATAAAATAGCTCAAGAGTTTCTATTTTGAAACTTTTGAGCTACTTTATTATTCTAATATACCATCAATATGCTATAATTTGATTGCAAAGGAGCTGATATTTATGGCGATGAGTACTACTACTTTAAGGCTAGACAGTGAGTTAAAAGGAAGAATTGAAAAGAAATTAAAAGATACAGGATTATCTTTAAATGCATATTTCACTTTAGCAGCTAGACAATTGGATATCCAAGGAAAAATTCCTTTTGAAATAAAAACACCATCAGAAAAACCAACTCAAGAAACTTTAGATGCAATTTTATTAGCTCAAGCTAAGGATGAAGAAATTATTCCAGATGACACACCAAGTTTCACTAATTCTAAAAAAATGATTGAATATATTAAAAAACGTGCAAAGGAATTAGAGTAATGTATAAAGTTTTCCCTGAAGATACTTTCATTAGAGATGCTGATCGTTGGAGTAAGGTAATTCCAGAATTATGGAATGAGATAGATGCAGTTGTAGCAGTAATGATGGAAACGGGTAATGTTCCAGAAGAATATAATCCGCATTTATTAGATAATTCGAATTTAAATTATGCAGGATATTTAGAATTCCATTTATTAGATGGGAAAGTTGACTTATTAGTAATTTATACAAAAAATTCTAAAAAATACACTTTTCGATTAGTAAGATTGGGTTCACATCAAGAATTATTTCACAGGGAACTAAAATAAAGTAAGAGAGTTAATAAACAAAAACAGCTCAAGCTTCTATTTTTGAAAGCTCGAGCTGTTTTTCATTATTTAGATAACTTATGAACCTTGTGGGCAATTACCATTTCTTTATTTCTATCAGTATAGATAGCATCCCTTAAAGAATTAAATGGCTTCTTCCATAAAGAATTATTCTTAGTAAATAAAAAGCCCGCATGTTTATGATTGATGTGATGTAAATAGCGCTTGGCATTTTTTACTTGAGTATGATGAGCAATAGGAATCTTTGGCTTAAAACCTGTAATTTGATGTTGGCTATTATAAATTGGAGTTACTTCATGGTGCCATTTATCAATATGATGGGTATTGTGACCGCCAATTTCTTTACTTGCTTTGATCACATCTTGTTTGGTATCTAAATTATTACACTTTTTAAGCTTAGAGTGCTTATCGTAATAATAATTACCAAAACCGTCTTGGCGATAGAGTTGTAAGTTTTTCAATGAATGATCTTTTTTATTCACTGTCACTTTAAGAACATCGCCGTTCTTGTGATTCATAAGATACATGTTATGGTCAATTACATAATTTTCTTTCATCATAAAACTTCCACCTCTCTCTATTTCTATAAACAATTATTATAATAGCTTAGAGTGATAAAGTATAGTAATTTAACTTATTTTTAATAGAATTATTTTGATTATGTTGTTAACAAATGAAAAAGCTCAAGACTGCTTCAAAAGTCTTGAGCTTTTTTAGCTAATAATTAACTTATTCTTCACCCTTAATAACATGAACTGCAGGGTTATGTGGTTTTTCAACTTTTGAAATTACACCCTTTTTAACTAAGTCTTCGATTTGATCAGCATCATATCCAAGTGAAGTCAAGATTTCTTTATTATTTTCACCAAGGTCAGGTGCACGTTTATAAGTTGGCTTGTAATTTGCCATAGTAAATGGAAGACCAATAGTCTTAAACTTACCACGATTACCGCCTTGATCAATTGTTACAATAGTTCCATCACTATTTAAGTCAGGATCGTCTTCAAGTTCCTTCCAGTCTAGAACAGGTCCGACAGGAATACCTTCTTCACCTAATTTCTTAGTTAATTCAAACTTATCATAATTTTTAGTGTAAGATTCAATTAATGGATAAAGTTCTTGCTTATGAAGTTGTCTATGTTGCCAATCGCTAAAGCGAGGATCAGTAGCCCATTCGGGGTGTCCCATGGTATTAGCGATAGTTTCCCAGCTCTTATTACTATTTTGAATAACGATGTAGACATAGGCATTAGGATCAGTTTCCCAGCCTTTAGCTTTATAAGTCCAACCGATAACTTGACCGCCTTCTGTGTTTTCTGAACGAGGAATAGCTTTACCCCATTTGAAGTTAGGATAGACTGCATAGTGAGGAAGAGCACCTAAGTTATCGAGCATAATTTGGTCACGTAATTTAATACGGCAAAGATTTAAGACAGCATCTTGCATTGATTGATATACGTAAGTACCTTCACCAGTACGTTCACGTTGCATTAACGCTGCTAAAATAGCAATAGTTAAGTGCATTCCTGAGTTTGAGTCACCAAGAGCAGCTGCTGATTGAGTTGGAACATTAAATTTACCTTCGTTCCAACCAGTAGCAGTAGCAGCACCACCAGCAGACTGAGCAACTGGTTCAAAAGCTTTAACATTAGCAAAACGTGAGCCTTGGTTAAAGCCTTTAAGAGAAGCCATAATTAAGCGAGGATTAAGTTCGTGAACCTTGTCCCAGCCATAACCAGCTTTTGTGGCAGCACCGGGTTTGATGTTTTCAACAAAGACATCAGCTTTCTTCAAAAGGTCATACATAATCTTTTTACCTTCAGGAGCCTTGATGTCTAAAGTAAGAGACTTTTTATTTGCATTTAATTGTAAATAGTATAAACTCCATGAATCTTTAATATCTAACAATTCATTTCTGGTTGGGTCACCAGTATTTGTACGTTCAATTTTGATAACATCTGCACCGAGCCATGCAAGAATTTGAGTACATGAAGGTCCAGACTGTACTTGAGTCCAATCAATAACTTTAATTCCTTTTAGAGGGGCAAAACTACTTGTTTCTTCAGTCATATTTGACTCCTTTCAACTAATTTTCTTCATTAAGCAGAAGATTTTTCACAGAAGATATAACTACACTTTCTTTATAGCTTTTTTATAAAAAATTATCAAGTGAAACAGCTTACTTATGTATAAGATTAAAATCGCATTCAATATTGAGTAATTGATTTTGTAGTATAATTTAAATAATCATTGATACTAATAACAGAAAGTGTGATTATTTGAAATATGCACCAAAGTCCCCAGCTTTATGGGATGCAATTAAAAAAGAAGAAAATCGTCAGGAAAATACTATTGAATTGATTGCTTCAGAAAATATTGTTTCAGATGCAGTTCGTGAAGCTCAAGGTTCTGTTCTTACCAATAAATACGCTGAAGGGTACCCTGGTAAGCGTTATTATGGTGGCTGTCAATATATTGATGAAGTTGAGCAATTAGCAATTGATTATGCCAAAAAACTTTTCAATGCAAAATACGCCAACGTTCAGCCTCACTCTGGCTCGCAAGCTAATATGGCAGTTTATAATGCGCTTTTAAAACCTGGTGATAAAATTTTAGGAATGGGAATGGATGCTGGAGGCCATTTAACTCATGGTTCTAAAGTTAACTTTTCTGGGAAAATTTTTAATTCTTACAGTTATGATCTGAATCCTGAAACAGAAGAACTTGATTATGAAGCGATTCGCAAAGTAGCTCAAGAAGTTCAACCTCAATTGATTATTGCAGGGGCTTCTGCTTATAGTCGTATTATTGATTGGGATGCTTTTAGAGCAATTGCTGATGAAGTTGGAGCTTACTTAATGGTAGATATGGCTCATATCGCAGGATTAGTTGCAACAGGTGTTCATCCAAGTCCTGTACCAATTGCGGATGTTGTAACGACGACAACTCATAAGACTCTTAGAGGTCCTCGTGGAGGAATGATTTTATCTAATAATTTGGAATTAGGTAAAAAAATCAATTCAGCTCTTTTCCCAGGCACTCAAGGTGGACCTTTAGAACATGTAATTGCTGGAAAAGCGCAAGCCTTTTATGAAGATTTACAACCAGAATTTACGACTTATATTAAGCAAGTAGTGAAAAACGCTAAGGCAATGGCTGATGAGTTTAATAATAGTACTAATATTCGAGTTGTATCAGGAGGAACTGATAATCATTTAATGATTATTGATATTACCGATACTGGATTGACTGGTAAGGACGCACAAAACTTGCTTGATTCTGTAAATATTACAACTAACAAAGAATCTATTCCAAATGATAAGCGTTCTCCATTTATTACAAGCGGTCTTAGAATTGGGACGCCTGCTATTACTAGTCGCGGCTTTGACGAAGAAGATGCTCGTCAAGTAGCAGATTTAATTAGTAAGATTTTAAATAATAGTGATAATCAAGAAGTAATTGCAGAAGTTAGAAAAGCTGTTAAAGATTTAACTGCAAAATATCCAATTAACTAAAAGTTAAATATTTTTTAATGCAGAACACTTAAAGTCGTTGAGTGTTCTGCATTTTTTAGTTAAAATATATTCTTAAAAAGAATAGATAGGAATTAAAAATGGAAAAATTAAAAAGACACAAAATCGGCCTCTTTTCGGCCGTAATGCTTGCCTTAAATTCCTTAATTGGTTCTGGATGGCTATTTGGTGCAGGTTCTGCTTCTAAAATTGCTGGTCCAGCAGCTATTATTTCGTGGATTTTGGGTGCAATAATTATTATTTCGATTGCGATTACTTATATTGAATTGGGGTCAATGTTTCCTGAAAGTGGGGGAATGAGTCGTTATGCTCAATATAGTCATGGTCCACTACTTGGCTTTATTGCAGCATGGGCCAATTGGATCTCTTTAGTAACACTTGTTCCTATGGAAGCCGTAGCTGCAGTTCAATATATGTCAAGTTGGCCATGGAGTTGGGCTAATTGGACGCGCCATTTTATGAAAAATGGTGATATCACTACTCAAGGTCTTTTGGTAGTATTTTTATTTATGGTGATTTTTACTTTGATTAATTATTGGTCAGTTAAAATCATGACGAGATTTACTAATTTAATCTCTATTTTTAAGATTTTACTTCCGACTTTGACAGTTGTGATTTTAATGTGCAGTGGATTTCATGCGTCAAACTTTGGAACTAATATCCATGAATTCATGCCGTATGGTAGTCGGTCAATTTTTGAAGCAACCTCGGTATCAGGAATTATTATGTCATATGATGCCTTTCAGACAGTTATTAATATGGGAGGCGAACTCAAAAATCCGCGTAAGAATATTGTTCGTGGAGTTTTGATTTCGATGTTAATAACAACAGCAATTTATGTAATGCTTCAAGTTACTTTTATTGGAGCGATTGAACCTTCAACTTTAGCTAAAGTTGGCTGGCATGGAATTGATTTTACTTCTCCATTTGCAGATATTGCAATAATCTTAGGGATTAATTGGCTTGTAATTTTGCTTTATCTTGATGCTTTTGTTTCACCATTTGGTACTGGGGTTGCTTTTGTAGCAACTGCTTCTAGAGCATTAGCTGCCATGACTCATACTAAGCACCTTCCTAATTGGTTAGGTCGACTTAATCGTAAGTATCTAATTCCTCGAGCTGCTATGATTGCTGATTTGATTTTAGCAATTTTACTAGTAAGTGTATTTAGAAATTGGAACCTCTTAGCAACAGTAATCGCCGCTTCAACATTAATTGCTTATTTAACAGGACCAGTTACTGTAATGGCACTTAGAAAAATTAAACCTAATCTTAATCGTCCTTTTAATCCTAATTACATGAAATACTTAGCTCCATTTGCTTTTGTATTAACAAGTTTAGCTATTTATTGGTCAATGTGGCCAACTACTATTGAAGTTATATTTGTAATTGCATTAGGACTTCCAGTCTATATTTATTATGAAATAAAGTATCAAAATTCAGATTTAAAATTGCAGCTAAAACATTCTTGGTGGATAATTATTTACTTAGTATTTATGGCTGTCATATCTTATCTAGGGAGTGATGGTTTTGGGGGACAAAACATTATTAAATATCCACTTGATTTTGTAATAATTATTATTGCTTCGCTTTTCTTTTATTACTGGGGCATTAATTCAAGTATGAAGGATATTGATCCTTATGCTAAAAAAATCAACGAAAAAGCAATTGAAGAATAAGTACTAATTATAAATAACTATTGAAAAAATCGCTTGAAGATGGTATCCTTGTTTACGTTAATCGATTAATCTATGGTCTATTAGATGACCATGGCAAAAGGAGTAAATAATTATGAAACAAGGTATTCATCCAGAATTTCAAAAAGTTGTATTTATGGACTCAGCTACTGGCGCTAAGTTTTTAGCTGGTTCAACTATGACATCAGACGAAACTGTAGATTACGAAGGCGAAACTTACCCATTAGTTCGTGTTGAAATTTCTTCAGATTCACACCCATTCTACACTGGTAAGCAAAAGTTTGCTCAAGCAGATGGTCGAATCGAAAAGTTCAACAAGAAGTACGGTTTGAAGAAGTAAAGCCTTTTATCTGGTGGAAGCAGTCCCATTGGGGGCTGCTTCTTTTTAGTTTTAAAATAATTTGGCATAATGCCTAAAAGAACGTATAATTATTTCGTGTGTAAATTATGTTTTATGGGAGTAAAAATCAAATGAAGATGCAACTGGCAGAAATAGCCAAAGCTTTAAACACAACTTGTGAAGGCGACGAAGACACAATTATTACTTCTGTTGCTTTTGACTCCAGAAAAATCGCTGAAGGCGGACTTTTTGTTCCGCTTGAAGGAGATCGTGATGGACATGACTTTGTAGCAGGCGCAATTAGTAATGGCGCTAGTGCAAGTTTATGGAAAAAAGGTCACCCTAATAAACCAGAAGGTATTGCCCTTCTTGAAGTAGATGATCCGTTAACCGCAATGCAAGAATTAGCACGCTATTATTTGCGTAAAGTTAATCCAACTGTAGTTGGCATTACTGGTTCAAATGGTAAGACAACTACTAAGGATATGACGTCAGCAGTATTATCTAAACGATTTAATGTGCATAAGACACAAGCCAATTTTAATAATGAAATTGGTGTGCCAATGACAATCTTAGAGATGAAGCCAAATACTGAAATTTTAGTTCTTGAAATGGGTATGGATCGCCCAGGTCAATTACATCATTTAAGTGAATTGACTCATCCTGATGTGACAGTAATTACTATGATTGGTGAAGCTCACATTGAATTTTTTGGTAATCGCGATAAGATTGCTGATGCTAAAATGGAAATTACTGACTTTTTACGTGAAGATGGTGAATTTATCTTTAATGGAGATGAACCACTTCTTCGTGCGCGCGCTAAAAAGTTGAATCAGGCTAAGTCTACTTTTGGCTTTAAAGAAGATGATACTGTATATGCAACTAGCTTTAAGAGCTATAAGCATCATGCTACATTTACAGTTAATGATTCTGAGCAAAAGTTTTCTATTCCAATGATTGGTAAGCACAATGTTTCAAATGCAATGGCAGCTATTAGTGTAGGACGCCATTTTGGTGAAAGCGATGAAGAAATTGCTTCCTCACTTTCAAACTTTACTCCGACTGCTAATAGAATGGAATGGGAAAAAGGCGATGTTGGGGAAGACATTATGAGTGATATCTATAACTCTAACCCAACCGCTGTGCGTGCTGTTCTTAGCAGCTTTGGTCAAATCGAAGTAGCAAATGATAGTCGCAGAATTGCTGTTTTAGCTGATATGCTTGAACTCGGAGATGAAAGTGCAGATCTTCATAGAGATTTAAGCGATGCGCTTGATCCAAAGGTAATCCATGAAGTTTACCTTTATGGAACAGAGATGAAAAATTTAGCAGATGCTTTAAAAGATAAATACACACCACAAACTTTGCACTATTATAGAGAAGATCAGATGCAAAAGATGATTTCTGATCTTAAAGATGATATTAAGCCGGACGATATTGTAGTATTAAAAGGTTCACATGGAATGCACCTTGAAAAAGTAGTAGACCGGCTGAGATAGGAGAATTTAGTGAAATTTTCGGAATTAGGATTAAATGATGCGCTGTTAAAGGCAATTAAACGTTCAGGCTTTGAAGAAGCCACACCAATTCAGGAGCAAACTATTCCGCTTGCCTTGCAAGGCAAGGATGTAATTGGTCAAGCACAAACTGGGACTGGTAAGACAGCCGCATTTGGTTTGCCAATTTTACAAAATATCGATAAAAAAGAAAAAGCAATTCAAGCAGTTATTATTGAACCAACTCGTGAATTAGCTATTCAAACGCAAGAAGAACTTTTCCGCTTAGGACGCGATGAAAAAGCTCGCGTACAAGTAGTTTACGGAGGAGCTGACATTGGTCGTCAAATCCGTTCACTTAAAAATCATGTACCAGCAATTCTTGTAGGAACACCAGGACGTCTTTTAGACCACTTAAAGAGAAAAACTATTAAGCTTGATGATGTTAAAACTATTGTCTTAGATGAAGCTGATGAAATGCTTGATATGGGCTTTATCCAAGATATTGAAAGCATTTTGACTTATGCAAATAATCGTAGTCAAACACTGCTTTTTAGTGCTACAATGCCAAAGCAGATTTTGCGTATTGGCGAAAAGTTTATGCATGATCCAGAAATTGTAAAAATCAAGGCCAAAGAACTAACTGCAGATTTAATAGATCAGTACTTTGTTAGAGCAAAAGAAGCTGAAAAATTTGACATCATGTGCCGTTTGATTGATGTTCAAAATCCAGATTTAGCAGTTGTTTTTGGTAGAACTAAGCGTAGAGTTGATGAATTAACTCGTGGACTTCAAGCGCGTGGCTATAATGCTGCAGGAATTCATGGAGATTTGTCACAAGCTCGTAGAATGAGCGTGCTTAAGCGTTTCCGTGAAGGTAAACTTGATATCTTAGTTGCAACTGACGTAGCTGCGCGTGGACTTGATATTTCAGGAGTAACGCACGTTTACAACTATGATATTCCACAAGATCCAGATTCATATGTTCACCGTATTGGTCGTACCGGTCGTGCTGGGCAAAATGGTATGTCAGTAACTTTTGTAACTCCAAACGAAATTGGTTACATGAGAACAATTGAACAATTGACCAAGAAGAAGATGTCACCTCTTCGTCCACCAACAGATGACCAAGCTTTGGAAGGTCAACTTAAGCAAGCTAAGTCTCAAATTGAAGAACTTTTGAAAGGTGATTTAGCTAAATATGAAAAAGAAGCTAATGAACTTCTTCAAAATTACTCAGAACTTGACTTAGTTGCAGCGTTCTTAAAGAACCTTTCAAAAGACTCAACAGAAATCAAAGTTAAGATTACTCCAGAAAAACCACTTCCATACAAAGGTAATGGTAGACGAGGACGTGGTCATGGAAGAGGTCGCGGAGGAAATCGTCGCAGTTCTTTCCACGGTAATCATCGCCGTCATGGTAGCTACCGCAACAACCACAAAGGTAATCAAACTCGCAAGGGTCGCGCAAACGGTCATGAATTTGTAATCAAAAATAAAAAAGATTAATCAAAAATGAGTTGTAATAGTTGCAACTCATTTTTTGTATTATAATTAAAAAATGTGTGAGGTGAAAATATGATTAAAGGTGTAGGCGTTGATTCAATCGAAGTAGAACGTGTCAAAAAAATCGTCGAAAAAGGCGACAGTTTCGCCAAGAAAGTTTTAACTGAAAAAGAATTTGCTCAATATCAAAAAATGAAGGGTAAAAGAAAAGTTGAATATCTTGGCGGACGTTTTTCACTGAAGGAATCATTTTCTAAAGCAATGGGAACCGGTCTTGGAAAAGAGGTCGGTTTTCAAGATGTTGAAACGCTCTGGGATGAATTAGGTCATCCAGTGATGACTTCAACTAAGTATTCTGGAAATATCTTTCCAAGTATCACACATGATAACCATGAAATTATTACATTTGTAGTTTTGGAGGACATTGATAAATGATACCAGGAATTCATCGTCCAGCCGCAGTTCGTGTTAACTTAGGCGCAATTAAAGAAAATATTGAACAAGAAAAAAAGCATCTAAAGCCAGGTCAAAAATTATTTGCTGTAGTTAAGGCAAATGGTTATGGTCATGGTGCTGTAGAAGTGGCTAAAACTGCTATTGAAGCAGGTACAGAAGGCTTTTGTGTAGCAATCTTAGATGAAGCATTAGAACTTAGAAGAGCAGGAATTGTGAAGCCAATCTTAGTAATGGGTGTAACTAGTCCTGAATATGCTCCCCTTGCTAGTGTAAATGATATTTCATTAACTGTACCCAATTTAGAATGGCTTAAAGATGCCCAAGAAGAGCTTAAGCGTGAGCATTTAACTCTTAAAGTTCACTTGGGAATTGATTCTGGAATGGGTAGAATTGGCTTTAATGAAGATGAAGAATTTATTGAAGCCAATCATTTTCTTGAAGATAATGAATTTTTCTTTGTGGAAGGGATGTTTGCTCATTTTGCTTCAGCTGATAGTGCAGATGATAGCTATTTTAAACATCAAGTTAAGAAGTTTAAACATATGAAGAGTTTGCTTACTATTAAGCCTAAATGGATTCATGTTGATAATACTGCCGCAAGTCTTTTTGATAAACAAGTAGTAAGTGATATTGTTAGATTTGGAATTGGAATTTATGGATTAAATCCTTCATCTACTCCAACTACTAAAGATTTGAAATCTAGCATCCCCCTTCGTCCAGCGCTTTCTTTAGTTAGTGAATTGACCCATGTTAAGACAATTCATGAAGGCGATGGTGTTGGATATGGTTCAACTTATGTGGCAGATGGGGATAAGATTATTGGAACTGTACCAATTGGTTATGCAGATGGTTGGATTCGTAAATTCCAAGGCTTCAAGATAAAGGTGGGCGATGAATATTGTCCAATTGTAGGCCGCATTTGCATGGATCAATTTATGGTGCTATTGCCAAAAGAAATGCCAATTGGAACAGAAGTGACATTAATTTCTGATAATCCAAATGAGCCAAACAATATCAAGGCAGCAGCTGATTATGTAGATACGATTCATTATGAAGTAGCATGTTTATTAAGTGATCGCTTGCCAAGAGTATATTATAAAGATTAAAAATTCTGAAATACAATGGACTTCAAAAGTTAGATACTTTTGAGGTTCATTGTATTTTTTTGCCCTTAAAAATTGCCAATATGCAAAAAAATTGTCGATATAGAAGATTTTCTGAACTTTTTTTGATAAGTCAATATCATAAAAGGTACAGAAAGGATGAAGTAGATGTTAGTTGGAGAATGTTTAAAGAAGTTAAGGCTATTTTTAGGGTTAACACAAAAAGAGATGAGCCAAGGGATAGTAAGTGAATCTTTTTATTCAAGGGTAGAAAGAGGTACTAGAAAAATAAAAATTGTAGATTTATTAGCACTTCTTAATAAAAACGGTATTCATTTGAAAGATTTCTTCAATGAGGACATCAGTAATCAAGAATCAGATATAGTTAATAGCTCTATTAATTCTAATCAATTTGAAATTTTAACTGTGAAGTTGAGTCAAGGTGAAATGCTGGAAAATAAAGCTTCAGAAATAAGAGAATTAGCTAAAATAGCTTTTATTTTTCTTAGAACTTTTTATCAAAAGGGATTAATTGATGAAACTAAAAAAGTAATTAAATTGATTGAAACATTCCCACCATACCCACTACTTGCAGTCTATAAACTAGTTGCTCAATACTATCAGGGATTAATTGAAAAAGATAGTTTAAAAGTTGAACAAATAAGAGAGCTAATAAAACTTAGTGGTTGTGAAGAATCTTTATTAAAAGATTTACCTAAATTATAGATTTAAGATGGAATTAACTAATGGAAATTTATCAAAAACTTCATAAGATGAGAACAACTATGGGGCTATCTCAAGCAGAAATAGGTCGAAATGTCCTAAGTTCATCATCTATATCAAGAATCGAGAAAAATAAAACAGTAATTTTTGCAGATGACTTAGAAAAAATTCTAAGAATTAATAATATATCGATAACCAGTTTTTTGAATGAATATTCGACAGTAACGAGCACAATAAAGCAATATGAAGATAATGCGCTATATTATTTTTTTAATAGAGATTTAGTTAACTTAAAGAAAGTCTATGAGAATAAAGAAATAAATAGTAGATTATTGAGTATTTTAACTACTGCGATGATTAAGGATTTGCAGGGAGAAAGAATTGAGAAGAATAGTAAAATCAAGAAACTTCTGTTCAATTTTCAAAATTGGAATGATAACTTTTTATGGTGTTTATTAATAGCTTTAAGGTTATATCAAGAAGAAAACTTTTCATCGATTATTAAGATGGTGATCCTTAATTTAGAAAATGCGGAAATGACCAATTCAACTAAGAAGTTATTTGCGGATATATTGATAGCATTTTTGTTAAATAAGGGATGCCAAAGAAATAAAGCTTTACAAGATAAAGCCTTAAAAGTGTTATTAGAGCTAAAGCCAAGTGAGGATATTTTTCTTCAAAAAATAGTGGGACGTTATCTATTGGCAAAACAAGAAAAAAATTCACAAGAAGTTGAGAAGATTAAGATGCAAATTTCTCTGGGAAATTTAACAAGAGAATTTAATCAATTGATGAATGAATAGAAATTGGCTAAAAAATATTGCATATTGGCAGATTTTAATTTTTTGTGTGGAATTGTTTGTATAATAATTTCCAAATGTAATAGGGGAATATGTATTGGAAAGTAAATTATGACAACAATTGGAAAAGAACTGAAAAAAATTAGACTAACATATGGCTTAACTCAACGTGAAATGAGTGCCGACGTTTTGGACCCGACATACTATGGCATAATTGAACGAGACGACCGCAGAATTAGTATTAAAGACTTACTTGAAATCCTTAATCGAAATGGTATCTCAATCTATGAATTCTTTAGTGACTTTGATAAAAAGGCAGTGAAGCAATATCGCCTTAAAAATCGAATTCAAATGGCGTGCTTAACTAGAGATAAAGCTAAAATTGATAACTTATTGAAACTTGATGAAATTAAAGCTAATGAATTACAAACTCTACAATTGAATCTAGTTAAAGCAGAAATTTCTGGAGGGGTAAATACCCTGCCTAAACGCCTACAAAATAAGATATATAGTAAGCGTAATAAATTATTGCATATTGGTGAGTGGAATCGTGATACTTTATGGGAGCTACTAATTACGATGCCACTCTTTGACCAAGAAGAAGTAGCAAGTTTAATAGCTTCTGTCTTAGAGCGAGAAACTTGGGACAATTTAACAATTGAACTTTTTGCTGAGGTGCTAGCTGCTTATACTGCTCGTTTATATAATGAAGGAAATTTTGCTGAAGCTAAAAAAATCATCAAGATTATTAAACAATTACCTACTAAGCCAACCTTGATGTTGTATAAGGTCTTGGCGATTTATTACTCTGACTTAATTGATAAAAATTCACGTTCTAACAAAATTACGTGTTTGTTAAAATCAATAAAATATTCTAAGTTCCTGAGGACAAGCAAATGAGAATAGGTAAGAAATTTAAGCAGTTGCGGAAAGAATTAGGTCTAACGCAAAGCAATATGATAGCCGAAGTAATGAAAAGGGAACGCTATTCACGACTTGAAAATGAAAAAAACTCTGTTAGAGCAGATGAAGTGCTAAACTTATTAAGGCTTCATGATGTATCTATAGTAAAATTCTTGGAGGATGGAGAACAAGTTAATATACATGAACAGCGTCAAGATCAGGTGATAAATGCTTACTTTGAGCGTGATATAGCGAAGTTAAAACAATTAAAGAATAGTAAAGAACTAAATAATCAGCATGAGAACTTAGCAATTGAAATGTTAATTGCTAAGCTAGAAGATAAGGATGATAAATTCAAACCAGCGTTTAAGCGTAAAATGAAACGTGTCTTCCTTGAGATGAAAGATTTGAATAAGAATATCTTGTGGTTACTCTTGGTGTGTATGAATTTGTATGAGTTTGATGAATTAGAATCCTTGATGGAGGTCATCTTTAGTAGATATAAGAAGGCTGCAAATTTAGATAGACGGACACATGAGTTAATGGCAAGTATTTGTGCAAGCTATTTGAAGATTTGTAGTCGGGAAGATGAAGATGGTGTTGAATTTGATCATGCCGTACAAGTGCTAAATAGTGTGCCTAACTTTGGGGATGTGTTCTTACAGAAGTTAGTTGGACAGTATTTTGCCTATAAGAGAAATGGACAAGATGAATACGCTGAGTTCGTAAAGAATTTGATTACGGAATGTGGATATTTGAATTATTTAGAAATGTAGAGCAGGGTGACCTGCTCTTTTTTGATGTGGGGAAAGATGAAAAATTAAAGTATTAAAAATTTGTGCAGATGTGTTTGGTTTTAGCGACAAGATTGATGGGTTGAGGGATGATGATATGTAAAAAATAATAAGGGCGTTGTGATAAAACCAATGATTAATATATTTTGTATAAGTCAAATAATTTGCGTTTTTGTAATTGTTCTTCTAAATCTTTCAAGAAAACCGTATGTTTTTCAAAGGATACGGAGAATAATGAAAGCAATCAATATATCTATTTTAATTGCTTTTTTAGTAGATAAACTGGATAATAAATTTTCAATTTGTAGTTTGGCTATTATGTTTACAGGCACTTTTTATATATATTATGAAGATTATATTTGTGGTCCTGACAAGGAAAATTATTATCAGATTTTATTTTTTTATAAGAAGGAAAATAATAAAAAGAAGTGCCTAACTAATATAGTGATAATAATTTTATCTATAGCTTTGGCACTTGTAAGTATTTTTGTATTAATTGTGTTAGTAGAGAAGATGGGAAAACGTTTTAATATATCTATTATTAATAATATGCCTACTATTAATAATAAATATATTAACTTTAAAATGGTGTATCTTTTAATTCCATTAATTGTTGCGGGAGCATTTGCAATAATAGGTACATATCAAAGCAATAACAATAAACTTATAAAAAAGGATATGCGTATACGTACATTAGTTAGAGATTTAGGTGAAATTATAATAATTCCTTGTTTAATGGATTTGACTGGTAGTTTTTCCAGTACGGCTGTAATTTCTACTTTATTTAGTTTATTTTTTATAGTATGGGGATATTGGGATGAAGATGATTAGAAAATAACTTTATTTTTAATACTAGTTAAATTGCTCTAATTGTAAAAAAATACTTTCTAATAGTTCCTCTTGTTATATACAGCCGTGTAAAAAATATTTTCAGGTACTAAAGTGTTATTTAACAACATAGTAGTATAAAAAAATATTTATTAATCAAATAATGGTTGGCAGACTATTTAAGATTAATTTCTTAAATGGTCTTTTTTGATGTGATTAGAAATGATAATAAGAAAAAATTAAAATGCTAAAAAATTGTGCAGATGTGTTGTGTCCTAGCGACAAGATTCATGGGTTGAGAGATGATGGATTAGTCGAATCAAATTGTAAACATATGGAGGATGAGAATAGATATGAGTACAGTAATGACTTGTGTAATATTAGGAAGTATATTAGCAGGAACAATTATTATAAGTTTTATTATTAGTGGGAAATCTTTGAAAATCAAAGATGCGTATGCTAATTTTATAAAAATTATTTCTACTACAATAACTATACCTTTTATATTGAAATCTAATGATCCAGTGTTAACTAGTGTTTGGGGACTAATTTTTGTATGTATTATTATTTTATGGTTTAGTTACTGGCCAATTTATAAGGAAAAAGAAGAATCAAAAGAATTTAAAAAGGATTATAAAAGAATATATATAAATTCAGATAAAGTTCAAATAGTAATTCGTGGCAAAGGTGATTGCGAGACAAGTGAAAAATATCATGTAAATAAAGAAACTGAAAATTTAGAAAATAATAAAGGGGATACTAATAAAGAACAGAAAAGCAATAAGAAGAAAGATACTAATGAAGAAGATAAGAGAGATAAGGAGGAAGATAAGAGAGATAAGAAGGATACTAATAAAGAAAATAAGAATAATAAATAATAAAATTTTTAAATATATTGAATTTATAAAGCATAAGGGTATCAATTCTTCACTTTAATAGGTTAAAGTTTTTAATTATTTGTTTTTATTTATCTGAAACTTGGATAACTAAATTACTTCACTTATAAGAACAAGGCAAACCACAAACTAAGCTTGATGTCTTTCAGACCAAGTTAAATTTATTCAATTGAAAGGAATTAAAAAAATGAACAATAAAAAGATTACTAAAATGTTAAAGAAAACAGCGGTGGTAACTATGTTAACTTTTGCAACTGCAGCGCCATTAACAATGACGGCACAAAGTGTAAATGCGGCTACTTACACCGCATCCAAGTATTTTCCAGGTGAATCTGCTGACACAGATAATTCTTATGAGGATAGTAATGGTTCTTATTTCCGTAACTTTAAACATAGAAGTGCTAATCTATACGTTAAAGATAAGAAATTAAAGAAAATTTATCAAAAAGCTGCTAAAGCTTGGACACCAGTTTTTAAATTTAAGTTTGTAAATTCTGCTAAACATGCTGATTTCAATTCTTCTAAATATGCTAATGTTATTGTGAAAAAAGATGGTGGTCGTAAAGGAAATTTTGTTAGTGTTAATAAATTTCAATTCTTCGCAGGTTCAATGAAAAATCTTAAGCAGATGAATAAAGACTTTCCTTCTATGCGTAAACATGGCTGGTATGGTGCGTATGTAGATGGTAAAATCACCAATTATAAAAAATGGAAAGTTAACAATAAGAAGCTTATTGCCGGAAAGCCTGGTGCGTTAATGCCGCAACATGGTAATGCTACTCAAGTTGGAATGTGGATTCCTTCTACTTCTGATGCTAAAAAACATTCATGGAATCATTATATCACTGTAACATCTGGTACTAGAGGGTTAAGCCAAACACAACAACTTGGTAATGCAACTGAAACTTTAGGTCGTATTATCGGTGTTGGAGGAGATGTTAATCCAATGCACGATAATGATGAAATTCTAAATGATGATAATTCAACTGCGTATTACACTTATAAAGTGACCCAATCTGATTTAGACCATGTTAATTGGATTTATGCACATCCATGGAATGGCAGTAATGTGTTCTGGGATAACGCTCTTATTGGTGGATAAGTTACTATTAAATAATAATCATGCATAACACACTATATTATACTGTATTAAAATATATGCCAAATATAATTAGAATGGAATCTATCAATGTTGGTCTTGCCGTACATTATCCTAAAGAAAAATATTCGCATTTCTTTAAAATGACTAATATAAATAAAATTAAAGCATTTGATGATGAGTATAACCCAGATTTCTTTAATATGGTTATGGACAGTCTTTCATATGAATTAGATTATAAACCAAATACAAGTTCCAATATTAATTCAGATGAATCTAGATTTTTAGATATAACTGAGTCATGTTTTTTAGAGAAACGAACTAATTACCTTGCTAACGAATTTAGATTTGATAAAATTCAAAGATTGCATACTAGTATCAATGATTACAAAAATGATATTAAACAGTTAATATATATACCATGATTAAGGAAGATAACTAATACGTGAAATCGTAAAAGCGTTTTAAAAGACTATTTAAGATTAATTTCTTGAATAGTCTTCTTTTTATTTCAAAAATGGATGCTAAGTGCAGCCGCACTTTTAATAGTTGCACCATTAGCAAATCAATCACAAAATGTTCATGCTAGTAAATTTACCACTGGTATTGATCAACCAGGTATGATAAATACTTATGGTGTTGCACCTTATGCTGATCCTAAAATGCATAAAAAAGGTGGTTATCGTGGTTCAGCAGGCGAAATGGGTATTGTATTGAATTATCATGACAAAAAATATGGTAACGTACAAGGTACTGCTAATGCTAATTACGTGCATGACCATTTATTGTCAGGCTTTTTAGTACGAAATGGTAAAATCCACGGTCAGCCATTTGAACCAGTCTCATTACATACCAAACTTAGAAACGATAATTAGATGAAAAATGAAAATACAAGTGTATCAAAAATATTTGTGCAAATAAGTAGTAATTCAACGACAAGATATAATTAGGCATTTAGTATAAACATGAGCAAATAGGTAGTAGCTGAATCTTATTCAAGTGGGAGTTAAACAGAAAATTTGGATAGTTAAATTGATTGAAAACAGATCTACTTATAAAAACGAGGTAAAGCAAAACAAACTTGATACAAATTCAGTCTATTCAATTGAAAGGAATCAAAGAAAATGAACAATAAAAAGATTACTAAAATGTTAAAGAAAACAGCGGTAGCAACTATGTTAACGTTTGCAACTGCCGCACCGCTAACAATGACAGCACAAAGTGCAAATGCGGCTACTTACACCGCGTCTAAATATTTTCCAGGTGAATCTGCTGATACAGATAATGCGTATGGTGATAATTCTATCGGTGGTAATTATTTCCGTAACTTTAAACATAGAAGTGTTAATCTATACGTTAAAGATAAGAAACTAAAGAAGATTTATCAAAAAGCGGCTAAAGCTTGGACACCTGTTTTTAAATTTAAGTTTGTAAGTTCTGCTAAACATGCTGATTTTAATTCATCTAAATATGCTAATGTAGTTGTATTAAAAGATGGTGGTGTTAAAGGCAATTATGCAACTGTTAATAAACAATATTTAGCTGCTGGCTCAATGAAAAATCTTAAACGAATGCATAAAGATTTTCCTGCTACTCGTAAACAGCCATGGTATAACAATTATGTATATGGTCATATTACTAATTATAAGAAATGGAAATCTTTTTATAAAAAAGCTTTAGCTGGAAATCATCAAGCACTCAAATTAGTTGATTTATTAAATAGTAGTTCAGCTAATTTAAATGCATCTAAAGCTGGAAAATGGATTCCTTCTGATTCAGATGCTAAAAAACATTCATGGAATCACTATATTACTGTAACATCTGGTACGAGAGGATTAAGTCAAAAACAGCAACTTGGTAATGCCACTGAAACTTTAGGTGAGATTATCGGTCTTGGACAAGGTGCTAATCCAATTCATGAAAAAGATGAAGTTTCAAATGATGATTTGTCAACAGGATATTATTCTTATAAAGTTACAAAATCTGACTTAAATCGTGTTGATTGGATTTATGCTCATCCATGGAGTGGTAGTAATTACTTTTGGGACAATGCTACTATTTTGTAATAATTAATATAAAGTTACAAAAAATACGAAAAAAGTAAACTTAATAAAATATTAGTATTTTTCCGTAAACTATCGAATATATAACATTAAATTGATAAGTAAACTCATACTTTAAAAGACTGTTTAAGATTAATTTCTTTAATAGTCTTTTTTTTATTTCAAAAATCATTTTCAAATAATGTAAGTATACTAATTACAATCCTATCAAATTTGATATTATAGAAAGGTTGTAATTCATGTGAAAAATAAAAAACATTTTCAAAAATGGATGTTTTGTGCAACTGCACTTTTAATGGTCGCACCATTAGCAAGTCAATCACAACATGTGCATGCTAAGGCTACTGATTTAAAAATCAGCCTGGTTTGATAAAAACTTATGGTTTAGCTCCTAATTTAAAAAACGGTAAAGGCGGTCATCAAAGTCCAACTGGTAAATTAGGTATTGAATTAAATTATAATAAGTATGGTGTTAATGGTACTGCTAATTCTAAATATATCCATGACAAATATTTTACTGGATTTTTAGTAGCTAATGAAAATGAAAAGACTGGTAAGTTAAATACACCTGGTCAGCCATTTGGACCAACTAGATCAAAGTTTAAATATAGTTGGGAAGGTGGCAAAGATTCAACTACTGACACAAAGAAAATGTCAAAATGGATTGTTTATATGCATCCTAATAACAATGAAGATTAATTCATTTCCATTAGTATTACTGCATCCAAAGTAATAAAATAAATCACTAGTAACTTTAATTTAATAAATGATACAAATTACAGTAATGCTGAATGATTGGCGATAGATTAAGATGATATTTATAAATTTAAGTAATTCAGTGCTTCTCATTGGAATGCTTTCATTTCCAACTTATACTACTAAAAAGATGATAGTTGATTAATTTAGGAGCATAATTGTAGTAAGAGGTGATTTATATGAAATGTGAAAAATTTCAAGCCTCTAGAAAATTAGCAGAATCAGTTCAAAAAAATATTCCAGCTAAAGTTGCGCATACAACACAAGATATTGAGGATTGGTTAAATGAGGAGGATTAATTTATAATTAATTATATTAATAAACTCTAAGTCTAACTGGAGGAAATGATGAACAAAACCATTGGAGAAATTTTAAAAAGCATCAGAAAAGAAGCAGGATTATCTCAAGCTGAAATGTGTGAAGGAGTGCTATCTATTTCCGCATATTCTAAGGCTGAACGAGATATCCATCAAATAGATATTGATACACTGTATGAGATTTTAGGTAGAAATTCTTCAATAATAGATGTTAAAACCTTCCTATATGAACTCTTGTATAACACCAACGGGGAAGAGGGACAATTACATCTAAAAATTAATCTAGCTTATCTTTCTAAAGACTTAGAAGCGTTGAATGAACTTAAGAATGAAATCGAAAATAATTTTTCAGATGAGCAATTATTAAATGCTGTAAATTTGGCATCTTTTTCATTGCAGCAAGTTGATATTGACAATGTAGGTAATGACATGAGGTCATATATCAATAAGCAAATTATGACTTTGCGTTCAATTGAAATGTGGAACTTGAGTAGTTTGAATCAATTAAAAATGCTTTTACCGTTTCTAAATATTGATGAGAGTAATTTTTATTTAATGAAAGTCTGGAAAAACTATCAAAAGGCTCAAAAGAGATCACTTACTTTTTTAGAAGTATATGTTGAAGCTTTAATTATCTACTGTGAAATACTTTTAAAACATCATTCTCCAAAGGCTTATTTTGAACAACCATTAAAATTGATCGATGATATAATTATGAAAACAGATATTGGCTCATTATTTGGATTTGGAATTAAGGCCAAGAAGATTAATGCTTTGATTAATCAAGATAGCGAAACTTATAAGAAAATATCCCAAGTAGAGAAATTAATTGGCTTAATTCCTGCAGATGAATCAGAGAAAATAGAAGACAACCCTTATTTTGGATATATAAAAGAGTAAAATGAATGCAAATCAAATTTTAAAAACTTCACGAGAAATAGCTGGTCTTTCTCAACAAGAAGTATGTAAAGGCATTATAAGTGAATCATATTATTCGAAGATTGAACGGGGAGTTCATCAAGTAGATGCGGATGTGTTTTTTAAGATAATTAATAAAAACTATCTTCCTCTTAATATGCTTGAAGTTCTAAATGATGGAATCTTCGACAGCAAGTATATGAATAATATTCAAAAAAATATCACTTCCCAAAATTTTGAGAATTTATATAAGCAATTAAAAGAGCAAAAGATAAAAATCAGTACCGCGCATTATCTTGCCACAATTATATATATATATATCACAAAGAAATAATAGGTAAATTAGATGCGGAAGATGCTCTTCTTTTGAAGCAAAAGAAGAAAAAGATTTTGAATAATCCGATAAATATTCATTCAATGAGACAAGCAATAACTTTTGGCGGTTTGTTAAATGAAGAAGAATTTTTGAAAGTAGTTAAGGCTAGTCGAGAATATACAAGTAATCACCAAAATAAGTATATAATTGGAGTTTATTTAAATCTTGTGAATAGATTTGTGGCAAATTTGTATGTTGGAAAATTTAAATTAAATTCAGCCATAAAAGATGAATTAGAGAAAATTCAAGTTTTTATAAAAACCTTGCTTCCAAATGATTATTCAGTGGTATATCAAAAAATATCTATAACTATGGGAATTAATACTGTGCTTAAGAATAAAGAAGCAGAAGATGAAAATAAATTATTGCGAGAAGTTTTAACGCTTGCTAAGCCAAATATATCTTGGATCTAAAAATAGGACTTTCCAAATTTGGAAGGTCCTATTTTAGTATTTATAATAGTAAATGAAGCGATTAACATTTGTGAGTGAGTAGTATTATAATAACAGTGTAGGAGCTAGACTTCCTTCTGTTAGTTAACACCATAAAAGTCAATTAGCTAATGGTAATTTAAGGGCTTTAGATTATTGAAAGGATAAAAAAATGAAGAATCTTGATAAGTTTTCATCAGTTTCAGAGTCTGAATTAGCTAAAGTTAATGGTGGAGACAATGCTGACTATAATATGGGCTATGAAACTGGAAGAGACGTTCGTAGAGGTGTTAACCACTTTGTTAAGTGGTGGGATGGTTTATTCCATTAGTTAATAGAAAGCGTGAAGTACTATGATTGATAAGAAGTATGAAAACTTAAATAAATATCAGTCTATTACTAATGATGACTTGAAAAAAGTTGTTGGTGGTAGTGATTTAGGTGATCTTTGGAGAAACGCAACAGATTGGCTCTGGGGCTTTAAGAATGGTTTTGAAGGTAGAAAACGTCATCCTCGTTCTTGGAGAGATAGAGATTAATTAGAAAAGATGAAAGAATAGCTTTTGCTTTTCTTTCATCTTTTTACTGTATGTAATTATTTGAGGAATTAGATGAATAATATCAAAAAATAGTTAAGGGGATAGGACTAGTAATTTTAGCCTTTTTTGTTTTTGCTTTTATGCAAGTACCAGCTGTAGAAGAAACGCCGTCATATCAATTTAATAGTCAAGCTTAATTTAATGAAGCTTTAAAACAGGTAAATTTAGCACATAATATTTGGATGACTATAATATTTACACTTATTACACTTATAATTGAATGGTATTTGTGTAAATGGGTAGGAAATAAATTAAATTTTCGACAGCCCATAACTGTTAAAAATACATTTGTAGCATTAGTAACTGGTATATTATCATTTGGAGTAGGTCTTTTAGCTATTCTTCCCACCACATCTAATAGTACACATCCAAATATATTTACTGCTACATTAAAAACTAATTTAGGCTTTTTAATAGTTATTAGTTCAATTATTATTGGTCCTATTTTAGAAGAGCTCTTATTTCAAGGTGCAATTCAAAAAGGATTTTTTAAAAAATTAAATCCATGGTTTTCAATTATTTTAACGGCAGTTATATTTGCTGCTTGTCATAATATTGCTTGGAATCTAAAATTTTTAAGTAAAGTTATAGCAGGCGTATTATATGGATATACTTATCAAAAAACGAATGATATAAAGATGGCTGTCTTATCACATGGGATTAACAATTTAATAGTAACAATATTATATATATTCAAGTATTTAGTTGAACACATAATAATATATTTATTTAGAATTATAGTTCTTAAGTATTTAAAGAAGTGAGAAAGAATGAAAATAGTAAAAGAAATTTTTAAATGGTTGGGTTTAGTATTTATGGCGTTATTAACGGCAATATTTGTTCAGGTTCCGTCCGTGGAGGGAACTCCTGCTTTTGAAACTAATAGTCAAGCTCAATTTAATGAAGCGATGAAATCAGTAAATTTGATACATCATATTTCTATAGTTGTTATTTTTACTGTTATTACACTAGTAATGGAATATTATTTGTGTAAATGGGCAGGAAATAAATTGAATTTAAGAAGTAAAATCTGTGTTAATTATTTTTTCTGGGCAGTAATAATAGGAATTATATCTTTTTTAGCAGGGATATTAATCTTAAGACCAGATAATTCTACAAATAATATATACTCTGAAACACTAAAATCTAAAATGTCATTTTTGTTAATTATAACTGTAAATTTTATTGGACCAACATTAGAAGAATTATTGTTTCAAGGCGTGATTCAAAAGGGTTTTTTTAAGCAATTAAATCCGTGGTTGGCTATTGTTTTAACTTCTATTATTTTTGCAGCTTTCCATAATATTACATTAAATTTATACTTTTTAAGCAATTTTATTTCAGGATTACTTTTTGGATATATTTATCAAAAGACTAATGATATTAAGTATCCCATTATATCGCATTGTATAAACAATTTGACTACAACTATAATTATGTGTATATCAATATTTTTATAATTTAGGAGAAGACTATGTTAAATAAAGACTACATCCCTCAAATAGATGAAAGTGATTGTGGAGCTGCTTGTCTTGCGATGATTTTGAAACACTATAATTCAGATGTTTCAATTGCATATATTCGTAATTTAGCTCATACAAATACAGAGGGAACTACTGCATTAGGACTAGTAAAAACAGCAGAAAAATTAAACTTTGAAACTAAAGCAATCAAAGCAGATATGAGCTTGTTTAATGGTGAAAATATTCCACTTCCTTGTATTGTACACGTAGTTAAAAATGGTGTTTTACACTATTATGTAGTCTTAAAAGTGAAAAATAATTATCTAGTAATAGCAGATCCTGATCCACGAGTTAAGGTAACTAAAATGAATAAAAGTGAGTTCGCTAAACAGTGGAGTGGGATTGCTATTTTTATGGTTCCTAGACCTAACTATAGTCCTATTAAACAATCTAAACATACGCTATTATCGTTTTTACCAAGATTATTTAAACAACGAAAGTTGATTATTAATATTATTTTGGCAGCTCTTATGATTACAATTATAAGTATTGTTGGATCATATTTCTTACAAACTGTAATTGATACCTACATTCCTAATGATATGCATAATACATTAATAATTATTGCATTAGGACTATTTGTATTTTATGTTTTTCAAGCTTTATTTACCTATGCTCAAAACTTTTTACTTACAATTTTTGGGCAAAGATTTTCAATTGAAATTATATTAGGATATATTCGACATATTTTTACTCTTCCTATGGATTTTTTTGCTACTAGAAGAACAGGAGAAATTACCTCCCGATTTAATGATGCTAGTAAAATTATTGATGCATTAGCTAGTGTTGTAGTTTCTATGCTTTTAGATTTGGCAATTGTCATAATTATGGGAATTATATTAGCAATTCAAAATGCTACATTATTTTGGATAACAATGGTATCATTACCAATCTATGTGGTAATAATTATGTCTTTTGTAAATTCATTTGAAAAATTGAATCAAAAAGAGATGGAAAGTGGGGCAGTTTTAAGTTCTTCGATTATTGAAGATATTAGAGGAATTGAAACTATCAAGTCTTTAAATAGTGAAGATGAACGTTATTTTAAAGTTGACAGTGAATTTGTTGACTATTTACGAAAAGGATTAAAGTATTCAAAAGCCGATATTTTGCAACAAGCGCTAAAACTAATAACTCAATTGTCATTAACATTAGTAGTTTTAACAGTTGGTGCAATATTGGTGATGCATAATAGAATGTCAGTAGGTCAACTTATGACATATAATGCACTGCTTGGGTATTTTGTTAATCCTTTGCAAAATGTAATTAATTTACAAACTAAATTGCAAAGTGCACGCGTAGCTAATAATCGATTAAATGAGGTCTATTTAGTAAAAAGTGAATTTGAAAAAAAGCGTCCTATAAATAATGTTAAGCAATTGGTTGGAAATATTAGTTTTAAAAATATTGAGTATCAATATGGATATGGTCAATTAGTATTAAAGGGTATTAATTTAAATATTAAATTTGGTAATAAATTAACTATAGTTGGTATGAGCGGATCAGGAAAATCTACATTGATGAAATTACTAGTAGGTTTTTTTGAGCCAACTAAAGGAGAAATAGTATTAAATTCAAATTCTTTAAAAGAAATTAATCGACATACTTTAAGGACATATGTAAATTATACTCCGCAAGAACCATATGTATTTTCAGGTACAATTTTAGAAAATTTAAAATTAGGAAATCGTGATGGAATATCTAAAGAAGATATTATAAAGGCCTGCCATATTGCAGTGATTGATAAAGATATTGAGAAAATGCCACTGCAATTTGATACTAAATTAGATGAGACCGGTAGTATATTGTCAGGAGGACAAAGACAAAGAATTACAATTGCAAGAGCTTTATTGTCTCCAGCAAAAGTTTTGATTCTAGATGAAGCAACTAGTGGTTTAGATGCTATAACTGAAAGAAAATTAGTTGATAATTTGATGAATTTAAAAGATATGACCATTATTTTTATTGCTCATAGATTGTCAATTGCTCGAAGAACAAATAATATTGTTGTATTAAATGATGGTAAAATTGTTGAGCAAGGAACACATCAGGAACTTATGAAGAGACATGGTTTTTATTATGATTTGGTAGAAGGTTAGGTATTTAAATGAATAAAAAATATCTTGAAAGTAGTGAATTTTATTCCGCACGATTTAATAATTTTTCTACCATGATAATAATTCCAGTTTTTATTTTGTTAGTTACAATAGTTTTATTTTCATTTATTGGAAAACGAGAAATAGATATTGATGGAATAGGGACAATTGAACCTGCTGAAGGAATTGCAAATGTTCAAGCTAGTGTAAATGGCAAAATAATTTATAGTGCTTTAAAAGAAGGGAAAATGGTAAAGAAAAATCAAATTTTATTACGATATAGTAGCAAAGAAAATAAAACTAAACTTGGCTTATATCAAAGTGAAAAAGCATCACTTACTGAACAAATATCTGATTTAAAACTTTTAAGAAAGGGAATACAATCAAATACCAATGTATTTTTATATAAGGATAAATTTGGATATAAAAATGCTTTAAATGATTATTTGGCTCAACGAAAAACATATTTAATTGAAAATGAGCAATTACGTAATGAATCTAAAAAGCGTAAAGGAAAATTAAGTAAAGTAAATAAATATACTATAGAGGAAAATAATCAAAAAATAGATATTTTACAATCAAAGGAATTACAACAAAATTCCCAAGATATAATTAAGGCTCAGGAACAATTAAAAGAACTTAAAAGTAATATTGCCAATATTCATATACAAGATAAGGAATATATTGTAAAAGCTTCTAGAGATGGTGTATTGCATATTAATAATCAATATGCAGAAAATAAGTATATAAATCCTGGAGTCAATGTTGCAGAAATTTATCCTAATTTGAGTAATCAAAACTCCGTTAAATTGATTACATATATATCAGCAGCTGATATATCTTCTGTTAAAGTAGGTCAAGAGATGAGATTTAAAGTAACGAGAAATGTTCCAAAAGATGTCATTCTGTCTGGAATAATAAATGATATTAGTGTATCATCTATGAATTCAAATAAAGGAAATTATTATTGCGTAACTGCATTAGCTAAAGTAACAAACAGTCAAAAAAATCAATTAAAATATGGAATGGATGGCAGTGTTTCAATTATAACTGGAAAAACTACTTTCTTTAATTATTATAAATCTAAAGTGTTTGGAAATAATTGAGTATAAAGAAAAAACAGGACTTTCCAAATTTGGAAGGTCCTATTTTAATACAATTATTCAATTGGTTCGTTAATGAATACGCCGGGGTTTTCATCACTCATAATTGTCATTCCGGCTTGCAAGTCTTCAATTTCAGAGACTACATAACCCTTTTTTTGTAATTTTTCGACAACTGTTTTCATAGTTGTTTCAGAAACACCACTTGGCAACGTAAAGAGGGTTCGACGAACAAAATTACCACCCAGTTCACCAGCAGAAGCATCAAGTGTCATTACACTAGCCATGTTGGAATATTTAGAGATGATTTTTGACATTTTAACTAAGTTTCCGCGAGTATTATCAGATAAAACTGTTAAGACATATGAACCATGCTTAATGTTCCAAGCATCAGATAACATTCTTAAAAGAGCTGCGTGAGTTAAAATACCGTAAAATCTGTTATCTTCATCAAGTACAGAAATATAAGGTAAGTCTTTGATATTGAAGAAAACTTTGAAGAATGGTGAGTTAACTTTAATAGTTTTGGTTGCATTCTTAAGTAAATAAGTTACAGGTAAAGTCATATCACCACCTTGGGATTTATGACGGTAGATGTGCATCTTGTAAATATTTCCGCGGAAGATTGTACCAGTATCATCTAGAATAGGAACACATCTAAAGCCGGAATCTTCAAGAATCTTTAATGCTTCTTCTAAAGTTGCTTTTTCATTGACTGTAGTCAAGTAGTCCTTTTTAAGAACCAATGATTTAATAAGCATATTTTGTCCTCCAATGGATGTTCATGTATAAAAGTTTGCACATAATTATAGCACAGGCATATTTAAAATTAAATATAAATTAAAACACCTTAACTAAAAACTCAACTCTATTTTAGCATTTTAAACAAAAGAAAAAAGCATCAATTGAGTATTATAATTAATACAAAGAGGTGATTATATGTTACATCGTGAAAACAAAATTCAAGAATATCACACTAGTTCTGCTTCAGATTTATTAAAAGAAGTAATGGAATATTATGATATTACTCAGCAAGATTTAGCAGATAGAATTGGAGTAAGCCAAAAAAATATTTCTGATATTCTTAATAAAAAGCGCTATTTAACAGAGGTTCTTGCATTAAGAATTGAAAAGGTGATGGGAATTTCTAGTGAATTATTATTATCTTTGGATTCAAATTACAAATTAAAATTAGCTAAGGATAATAATGAAGTTACGAAAAATGATTCTAAATCTCCAATATTTTTGCAACGTTATAATTGGGTCGGAGCTTAGCATTTTAAACAAAAGAAAAAAGCATCTTCTTATTTGAAGATGCTTTTTAATATAAATATGGAAATTATTGACGAACCTTAACGCCAGTTTCTTCGAAGGCCTTGTCCATAACCTTCTTCAATTGGTCAGCTGAAGCGTGCATCTTTTCCATTTCATCGTCGCTCAATGGCATTTCGATGATTTGTTCAAGACCTTGACGACCAACAACAGCTGGAGTACCAATGTGCAAGTCGTTCAAGCCGTATTGACCATCCATTGGAACTGAAAGTGGAAGAACACGGTGTTCGTTGTTCAAGATAGCCTTAGTGATCATTGCCAAAGCAGTACCGATTCCGTAGAATGTAGCACCCTTCTTGTTAATGATGTCGTAAGCCATGTTAGCAACTTCCTTGTGCATTTCTTCAAGCTTGTCTTCGCTAACGCCGTTCTTCTTCATCCAGTCAGTAACCTTAACGCCACCAACATTGTTGTAGCTCCATACTGGGAATTCAGTATCACCGTGTTCACCAAGCATGTAAGCATTAACTGAAGCTGGGTCAACGTTTTCCATTTGAGCGATAACCTTTTGAAGACGACCAGTGTCAAGTGAAGTACCTGAACCGATTACGCGGTCCTTAGGGAAACCTGACATTCTCCAAGTTGCGTGAGTCAAAATGTCAACAGGGTTTGCAGCTACCAAGAAGATACCGTCAAAGCCTGATTCAACGATTGGTTCAACAATTGAAGATAAGATCTTCAAGTTCTTGTTTACAAGGTCAAGACGAGTTTCGCCTGGCTTTTGTGGAGCACCAGCTGAGATAACAACTAAGTCAGCATCCTTTGCGTCTGCGTATTCTGCTGAGTAGATCTTCTTAGGTGCGATCCAAGGAGTAGCGTCAGCTAAGTCGATAGCGTCACCTTCAGTTCTTTCCTTAACGATATCAACAATACCCAATTCTTGAGCAATACCTTGTTGTACAAGTGAGAATGCGTAAGTAGAACCTACGGCACCGTCACCAACAAGAATAATCTTATGAGGTCTTTCGTCTCTTGACATATTTAAAGTCTCCTTTTAATTAGTGATTATGTTAACAAAAGCATTATATCATGGAAAACGCATTTTTGTCAGCAATTGCCATTTAATAGGCGCAAAAATAAATGATTTTTCCAGTTTGTGTTATAGTAGAAAAAGAAAAAATAGAGGAGTATATAATATAATGAAAATTATTGCAGGTTTAGGAAATCCAGGTAAAAAATACGATAGAACCAAGCACAATACTGGTTTTATGGCACTTGATAATTATTTAAAAAAGAATAATTTAACTTTGGATAAAGATAAGTTCGATGGAAAATGGACTAAGCAAAAAATCAACGGTGAAGATGTGATATTACTTGAGCCACAAACCTTCATGAATGATTCTGGTAAGTCAGTTGCGCAAGTTGCAAACTTTTTCAAAGTTAAGCCAGAAGATGTTTTAATTATTCAAGATGATATGGATATGCCAATTGGAAAAATCCGTATTCGTGCAAATGGTAAATCTGGTGGTCACAATGGTATCAAGAGTATTATTCGTGACTTAGGAACAGAAAAGTTTAATAGATTAAAAATTGGTATTCGTCATCCAGAAAAAACTAGTGTTGTATCATGGGTGCTTACTCCATTTGACAAAGACCAACAAAAATTGATGGATGACGCATTTAGTACCAGTGAAGGAATTATTGATGACTTTATTAATGGTCATGATAGTCAATATTTAATGAACAAGTACAATTAAAATGCAGGTAACAGATTTTTTAAAACAAGATCAAGAATTAACAGATTTTATTCAAAAAACTAAAAAAGTAAAGAACTCAATGGTCACTGGCGCAAGCGCCGGTGCTTTTAGTCTACTTTTAAAAGAAATACAAGATGGTATTAAGGGGTCTTTATTAGTAATTGAAGAAAATGAAAATAAGGCTCAAAGTACTTTTGCTAAATTGAGTGCAATTATGCCAAGTGGAATGGTTGAAATTTTTCCAGTTGATGCAACAATTGCTACACAGTCGGCAGTGCAGTCTCCAGATGAAATGGCGAGCCGAATTTCTGCGCTTAACTTGCTTTTAGCGGGTAAGGGAATTGTAGTAACGACTCCTCAAGGACTTCAATATAAGTTATCAAATCCAGTTGAATTTCAAAATGCTAAGAAGAAGTTTGCTCCTGAAATGGAGTACAACTTAAAAGAATTGAATTCTTGGCTAGTAGAATCAGGCTATAAAAAAGAAGCCATGATTGCTAGACCGGGAGAATTTGCAATTCGTGGAGATATTTTGGATATTTATCCATTAGATCAAGAAAATCCAATTAGAATTGAATTCTTTGGTGATGAAATTGATACCATCAAAGAATTTGATTTAGCAACTCAACGTAGTAAAAAAGAGATTGATGAAGTAACAGTAGCTGCTGCTCAAGACCGTGTTTTTTCAACAGAAGCAATAAAAAAAGCCTCTGCAAAAATTCAAGAGCAAATGGCTAATGCACCAGCTTCAGAAAAAAGCGTTAAAGATCATTTTACCCAAAGTTTAGATGAGTTAAATGCAGGAGGCTTGCCAAGTAATTATTCTTTTTTGGTTGACTTTTTAATTGAAAAACCAAGTAACTTATTAGAATATTTACCTAAAAATGGTGAAATTCTGCTCAATGATTGGCCATTAATTGAACAAAATGTAAAAACAGTTGATGAGCAAAACGCTAGTTTTATTGATGATGAATTAAAAACTGGAGCTTTTTTACCGGGACAGGAATTGCGAGCAAACTTTAAAAATGTCCTAAAAAAAGACCAACATCATCGGATTTATTTTTCATTATTTCAAAGAAGTTTAGGACGAATTCGTTTAGGACAAATATTTAATTGGGCAACTAGAGAACCTGAACAATTCTTTAGCCAAATGCCAATGATTAAAACAGAAATTGAATCTTATCAAAAATCAGGCTTAACTGTTGTTTTGCAAGCTGATAATGAAAAAAGAGCTAAGCAAATGCAGGAAAATTTTGAAGATTTTGGCTTAACGATTCCTGTCGTAGATAAAAAAGATTTACTTGAAAAAAGAACCCAAATTACTGTCGATGGTTTTAGTCAAGGTTTTAATTTGCCAAAATCCAACTTTATTTATTTAACTGAAAGAGAATTATTTAACAAGCAAAATAAGCCTAAACGTCGAATAAAAACTCTTGAAAATGCTCAGAGATTACGTAATTATACAGAATTAAAACCGGGCGACTATGTAGTTCATATTAATCATGGGATTGGTCGTTTTGAAGGGATTCAAACTTTAGAAAATAATGGTGTAAAGCGTGACTATATCACTATTACTTATCAAAAAGGTGACCAATTATTTGTACCAGCTGATCAATTAAGCTTAGTGCAAAAATATGTGGCTTCTGAAGGTAAAACTCCGCATATTAATAAACTTGGTGGTAGTGAATGGGCTAAGACTAAGCGTAAAGTTCAATCTAAGGTAGAAGATATTGCTGATGACTTGATTGATTTATATGCAAAACGTGAATCAGAAAAAGGCTTTGCATTTTCACCTGATGACGATTTGCAACAGAAGTTTGAAGAAGCTTTTCCATATGTTGAAACTCCTGACCAACTTCGCTCAAGTAAGGAAATCAAAGAAGATATGGAAAAATCTAAGCCAATGGATCGCTTGGTTGTAGGAGATGTTGGTTTTGGTAAGACTGAAGTGGCAATGAGGGCTGCTTTTAAAGCCGTTCAAGATAATAAGCAAGTAGCTTTTTTAGTGCCAACAACAATTCTTGCCCAGCAGCATTTTGAAAATATGCAAGACCGTTTCAAAGATTTTCCAGTAAATATTGCAATGTTGTCTCGTTTTCAAACGCCTGCTGAGTCTAAACGGATAATTGAAGAATTAAAAGAAGGCAAAATTGATATTGTCGTTGGAACTCACCGAATTTTGTCAAAAGATGTGGAGTTTAAAGATTTAGGTCTTTTGATAGTTGATGAAGAACAGCGCTTTGGTGTTAAGCATAAGGAAAGACTAAAGCAATTAAAAGCAAATATTGATGTTTTAACTTTAACCGCTACTCCGATTCCGCGGACACTTCATATGTCAATGGTTGGTGTACGTGACTTATCAGTTATGGAAACACCTCCACAGAATCGTTATCCAATTCAGACTTATGTAATGGAGCAAATTCCTAGTGTAGTAAGGGATGCATGTTTGCGTGAAATGCAAAGAGATGGCCAAGTTTTTTATTTACATAATAGAATTGGTGATATTGATGAAGTCGTGCATAACTTGCAAGCACTTTTACCAAATGCTAGAATCGCAAGTGCTCACGGACGCATGAGTCAAAATCAGCTTGAAGATATTCTGTATCGTTTTTTAAATCGTGAGTTTGATATTTTGGTAACAACAACAATTATTGAAACAGGAATTGATATGCCGAATGTTAACACGATGATTATTGAAGATGCTGATAAGTATGGATTAAGTCAGCTTTATCAATTACGAGGTCGAATTGGACGAAGTGCCCGTTTGGCATATGCCTACTTCTTATATCAACCAAATAAGGTTTTAACTGAAGTTGGAGAAAAGCGTCTTGACGCTATTCGCGACTTTACGGAACTTGGGTCAGGCTTTAAAATTGCAATGCGAGATTTATCAATTCGTGGAGCTGGCAATATGCTTGGAGCTCAGCAACACGGCTTCATTGATAGTGTTGGATATGATTTATATTCACAAATGCTTAGCGATGCAATTAAAACACGCAAAGGCAAAGCGATAGTTAAGAAGACTAATGCAGAAATTGACCTTGGTTTTGAATCTTATATTCCCGATACATATATTCAGGATCAAGAAGAGAAAATTGAGTTTTATAAAAAAATCAAAGAGGCTACAAGTGAGAGTGAACTTGATAATATTCAAGATGAGTTAATTGACCGTTTTGGAGATTATCCACTTCCAGTAGAAAATCTACTTGCAGTAGCTAATTTGAAAGTTGAAGCAGATATGGCACAAGCTTTAACGGTGGTAAAGCTTGATAAGAAGATTAAAGTGGAGTTTGATCAAGAAGCATCACGTGAATTAGAGGGACCAAATATCTTTAAATCCCTTGAGCATGTGAATATGAAGGCAAGAATTAGTTTGACACCTAAAAAGAATTTAGTTGTTTTATTGGAAGAGTCAGATAAAATGAATAATCGAATGTTGGTTAATGAATTGACAACTTTCTTAAAAGCAGCTAGCGATATTATCAACAGATAGGAGAAAAAAGATGAGAATTGATAAGTTTTTAAAAGTATCACGTTTGGTTAAGAGAAGAACAGTAGCTAAGGAAATGACTGAAAAAGGTCGTATTAAGGTTAATGACCGTATTGTCAAATCAAGTTATGATGTCAAGTTAGGTGACGTAATTGAAATAACATATGGTCAAAGAATAGTTAAAGCAAAGGTTCTTAATATTCGGGAAACAACTAAAAAGGCTGAAGCTAGTGATTTATATGAATTAATTGATTAATGACTATGCTATTTGATGCTGGTATAATGAGGGTTGTTATTACAGCAAAAAATAGGGGATATAGAAAATGAATAACGGTCCACGAATTTATAATTCAATAAGTCCTGAAGAGCGAGATGCCCGATTAAGACGAAAACAAGAAAAACGGCAAAAAGAAGTCCATCGTTTAAGAAGAAATAGATTAATTGCAATCTTTGCAATTATTTTTGTATTTTTGGGTGTACAAATTTCAATTAAAATTGCTCAAAAGCAAAGAATTGATAGTGAAGTACGAATTTCTAGAAAGTCTCTTGATAAAATTAAGTTAGAACATAAGCAGCTTAAAACTAAGAGGGATGATTTGCAGGATCCGGATTATGTTGCAAAGATGGTTCGTTATAAGTTTATGTATTCAAAACCAAATGAAAAAATTTACAATGTACCTGAAGGACAAAATAGTAAATGAAATATCAAGTAGGACAACGTGTGACTGGCATTATTAATAATATTACTGATCTTGGGATATTCTTAACTTTACCTGGAAGACGTAGCGGATTAATTCACCATAGTGATTTTGAAAATAATTGGCCACGTGAAAAAATGCAGCATAAAATTGGTGATGAAATTCGAGTAGTAGTGATTCATACTTACAAAGGAAAATTAAGTTTATCACTAAGTCGCGTCAATGATTTAAATTTGATAGATCCTAGTAATCAATTTTCAAAAACTAAAATTCAAGATTTTGAAAAAGTAATGAATAAGACTGCCGAAGATGCCAGTAAAGAAATTAAACATTTAAAATCAGAACTTGAAAAATATTAAGAGATGACTATTTGGTCATCTTTTTTCTTAGAGAAATGAAGATAGAACAATTTTTTAAAAATAATCACATTAAACTCAATAAACAAACTTTAGTAGTAGCTGCAAGTGCGGGGCCAGATTCAATGGCACTTTTAAAAATGCTTGCCGAATTGCGTCTTAAATATCAGATACGACTAATTGCGGCTCATTTTGATCATCAATTGCGAAGTGATTCAGAAAATGAAAGTATTTTATTAGAAGAGTTTTGCCAAAGAGAAAATATTGAACTGGTAATAAAAAAATGGGAAACTCCTGTAATGGGTGCTGGTTCAGAAGCGGCTGCAAGAAATGCCCGATATAAATTTTTAACAGAAGTAGCAAAGAATAATCGAGCGTCATATTTACTTACGGCTCATCATGGGGATGATTTAATTGAGAATATTTTGCTTAAATTTATTCGTTCTGGAAACCCCAGTGAGATGAACAGTCTTCAAGAAATTGGAAAAATGAATGGAGTAACTTTATTAAGGCCTTTATTTAATTTTGAAAAGCAGGAATTGATTGCATATGATCAAAAATTGAAAATAGATTATATAGTTGACTCTACCAATAATGAAGATGCGGTCTTGCGTAATAGGCTTCGACATCATGTAGTTCCTTTGCTTAAACAAGAAAATAATAATTTGGTGGAAAATGCAGTTCGGTTTAGTCATCAAATGAGATCTTTATCAAACTTGGCTGCAGAAAGATTTGCTGGGATTTCAGTTCATTCTTTTCTGGATGTTGCTTATCGAGTAAAAGTTTCAGATATTGAAGAATTATCAGTTGCAGAAAAAACAAAGTTTTGGCAAGAAGTAATATGGAAAAAATATCACCGTCGTGTTAATGAAAATTTAGGTAATTATGAAATAGAACTGTATCAAGGTTATTATTATCTTTTTTCTAATAAAATTAAAAATTTAGTATTTCCAAGTCAAAAAGTAGAAATAGATAAAAAATTTATTTTTCGCAACGAGCTGTTTTTGTTAACAACAACTAAGAAAAACGCTTATACTTTAGTTGATGATTTTTGGGCACGACGAGCTAATTTTACTGCAGGAAGTTTGACTAAAGGAGCAAAATTGCGCCTTCAAAATGGTCAACATGTAAAAAGTAAAAAGAAGTTTGCTCAAGCAGCAATTCCTAATTCGTTAAGGTCACTTTGTTTAACTATTTATCAAGATGAAGAACCAATTTTTGTAGAGAAAACTTATCAAAGTCAGGAAAAATCTGCTAAACTGTCCCATTATTATCTGTATCAATTAAAAAAAGCATAAGTTCCTCTAAAAAATTAGAGCAAAAGCACTTTTTGTGTTAAACTTTTAATCGTATATATTTAGAAACTTTGCGGAGGTTTTTTATGAAGAATAACCGGAATCGGCTATTATCAAATGGCCTGTTCTACATAGTTGTGTTCCTTCTGCTCCTATGGGGAATCAACTGGGCACTCGGCGGAAATAACAATAGTGGAGGTAGCGAAAACATCAGCTACTCTGAATTTGTGAAAGATTTACGCCAAGGCAAAGTTAAAAACTTTAGTGTTCAACCTGCAAATGGAGTTTATACTGTTTCAGGTAGCTATAAGAAAGCACAGAAGACTAAGAGTCAACAAAGTAACAGCTTTGATTTCTTTAATGGAAGTTCTAGCAAAGATGTTACGCGTTTTTCAACAACGATGCTTCAAAATGACTCTAGTGTAAGTACTGTGCAAACTTTGGCACAACAAAATAATGCTCGGATGACTACACAAGGAGAATCACAATCTGGTAATTGGATTTCAACAATTGTTATGATTGTGCCAACTATTTTATTTATTGTCATGTTATGGATGATGATGAATCAAAGTGGTGCTGGACGTGGAAACGGCGGAATTATGAACTTTGGTCGTTCACACGTTAAGCCAGAAGATCCTTCTAAGAATAAGGTTCGTTTCTCTGACGTAGCCGGTGAAGAAGAAGAAAAACAAGAATTAGTTGAAGTTGTAGAATTTTTGAAAAATCCTGCAAAATATACTAAGTTAGGTGCTAGAATTCCATCTGGGGTATTGCTTGAGGGTCCTCCTGGTACTGGTAAGACACTTTTAGCAAGAGCCGTAGCTGGTGAAGCAAATGTGCCATTTTATTCAATTTCAGGTTCAGACTTTGTTGAAATGTTCGTCGGTGTTGGTGCAAGTCGTGTACGTGACTTGTTCTCCAATGCTAAGAAGAATGCTCCAAGTATCATCTTTATTGATGAAATTGATGCCATTGGTCGTAGACGTGGTAATGGTATGGGCGGCGGAAATGATGAACGTGAACAAACTTTAAACCAATTGTTGGTTGAAATGGATGGTTTTGAAGGTGATGAAGGTGTTATCGTCATTGCCGCAACTAACCGTTCTGATGTTTTAGACCCTGCTTTGATGCGTCCAGGTCGTTTTGACCGTAAAGTCTTAGTAGGTCGTCCTGATGTTCGCGGTCGTGAAGCTATCTTAAAAGTTCACGCACGTAATAAGCCTTTAGCTCCTGATGTTGATTTAAAGGAAGTTGCTCGTCAAACTCCAGGCTTTGTAGGTGCAGATCTTGCCAATGTTTTGAATGAAGCGGCATTAGTAGCTGCTCGTAGAAATGGTACAGAAATTACTGCATCTGATATTGATGAAGCTGAAGATCGTGTAATTGCTGGTCCTGCTAAGAAAGACCGTTTGATTTCTGAAAAGGAACGTCGTCGTGTTGCTTTCCACGAAGCGGGTCACTCTATTTGTGGTTTAGTATTAAGTGATTCACGTACTGTACGTAAAGTTACTATCGTTCCACGTGGTCGTGCTGGTGGATACAATATTATGCTTCCAAAAGATGACCAATTCATCCTTACTAAGAACCAATTGTTTGAACAAATTGTTGGTTTAATGGGTGGTCGTGCTGGTGAAGAAGCAACTATTGGTGACAAATCAACGGGAGCTTCCAATGACTTTGAACAAGCAACTCAAATTGCTCATAGCATGGTTGTAAACTATGGTATGACTGAGTCATTAGGTATGGTTGAGCTGGAAAAAGAAGGCGAATCTAATCCTTATGGTATGAAGCCTTATAGTGAAGCAACTGCTGCTAAAATTGATGAAGCTGTAAAGCAAATTTTAGATAAAGCTCATGCTAAAGCTCTTGAAATAGTTGAAAGCAATCGTGATAAGCACCGTATTATTGCGGAAGCACTTCTTAAGTATGAAACTTTAAACGAAAAGCAGATTATGTCTTTATTTAAGACTGGTAAAATGCCAGAAAAAGATGAAGATGAATATCCTAGTGAAAGCAAAGCTTCAACATATGAAGAAGCAAAGGCTGCTGCTGAAAAAAGAGAAGTTTTGAAGGCTGAGCAAAAAGACGATTCAGAAAGTACTGATGAAGAATCTAAAAAAGAGTTAAATACTCCATCAGAAAAAGAAATAGCTAAGTCTGAAGATTCAGAAAATAAAGTAGATAAGCCCGTACAGGATGATTCTAAGTCTGATGATAACAACTAAACAAATAGGGCCAAGTAGGCTCTATTTTTTAGTTATAGGAGAAATTTATGAACGATTATTTAGTAAAAGCAATTGATAAAACAAAAAACTTAAGACTATTAACGGTGAATGCTAAAGACATGGTAGCAGAAACTCAAAAGCGTCATGATACATGGTCTGCTTCTTCTGCTGTTTTGGGCAGAACCTTAATTGGAGGACTTTTATTAGCTGCTGCTGGTTTAACTGGGGAAGAAGAATTAACAGTTCGTCTTTTAGGTAATGGACCAGTTGGTGCAACTATTGTAACTGCTAAAGCAGACTATACAGCAAAAGGCTATGTTCAAAATCCTCACATTGCTCTTCCTGCAAAAAGTGATGGTCATATTAATGTTAAAAAAGCAGTTGGACAAGGTTGGTTTGAAGTTACTAAAGATTTAGGACTAAAGGAACCATACACGGGTCAAGTTCCAATTGTCTCTGGTGAAATCGCTGAAGACTTTACTTACTATCTAACTAAATCTGAACAAATTCCATCGGCAGTGGGGCTTTCTGTTTTTGTCAATCCTAATAATACAATTGGTGCAGCTGGTGGCTTCATGCTTCAAGCTCTTCCTGGAGCTAGTGATGAGTTGATTGATAGAACTGTTAAAAGAATTAATGCTCTTCCACAACTTTCTAGTGCGTTTTTAGATGGGATGACACCAGAAGATTTAGCACGTAAAATTTTAGGAACTGATTGTAAGATTCTTGAAAAACAGGATGTTCATTATGCTTGTGATTGTTCAAAGGAAAAATATGCTGAAATTTTGGCTACTTTGAAAACTTCCCAACTTAATGACATGATTAATAAAGATCATGGTGCAGAATTAACTTGCAATTTCTGTGGGGATAAATACCATTACAGTGAAGATGAATTAAAAGAAATTTTGACAAAGAAAGATAATCAAAAAGATTAATTTTTCTCTTAAAAGTCCCTTATGGTTTGCCATGACGGGCTTTTTTGTTATTATAGAGATATTTGAAAGGATGATTTGGTGGATAATAGCTGGAAAATTCGCGATATCACCATTCCTAATCGAGTTGTTGTTGCACCAATGGCTGGAGTTTCTAACTCTGCGTTTAGATTGGTCTGCAAGGAATTCGGTGCAGGATTGGTAGTATGTGAGATGATTTCTGATCATGGAATCATTTATAGAAATAAAAAAACACTTAGAATGATGGAAGTGGATCCGCGTGAGCACCCGGTAAGTATTCAGATTTTTGGTGGAACTGAAGAAACGTTGTTAGAGGCAGCTCGTTATGTTGATCAAAATACTGATGCCGATATTATTGACATTAATATGGGATGTCCAGTTCCAAAAGTTACGAAAACCGATGCTGGAAGCAAGTGGCTGCTTGATTCAAATAAAATTTATCAAATGGTACATGCAGTTGTCCAAAATGTAGAAAAGCCAGTTACTGTTAAGATGAGAATTGGCTGGGATAGAAAGCATATTTTTGCAGTAGAAAATGCCTTAGCTGCTCAAGAAGCTGGTGCTTCAATGATTGCAATGCATGGTAGAACTCGTAAGCAAATGTATCAAGGTGAAGCTGATTGGGAGACACTACATGATGTTGCTCAAGTGCTTGATGTCCCATTTGTAGCAAATGGTGACATAACTACTCCAGAACTTGCCAAAAAGGCACTAGACGAAATTGGTTCTACTGCTGTAATGGTAGGTAGAGCAGCACTTGGTAATCCTTGGATTTTGAAAGATATGACTCATTATCTTGAAACCGGAGAAAAATTAAGACCTCAAACTGTACGTGAACGTGTAGAAACTGCTGAACATCAGCTTGATGGTCTGGTAAAATTAAAGGGTGAAAAGATTGCTGTTCCGGAATTTCGCCAGCAAGCTGCATATTATTTAAAGGGAATTCCCCGTTCAGCTCGTACTCGTGCTAAAATAAATGAAGTCTGGACACGTCAAGAAGTGTATGATTTGCTTGATAATTTTGTAGATGAATATGAAAAACGTCAAGCTGAAAAACTTTCAAGACGTGAAGCAATGGACAAGTAAAAGATGGAGGAATAATCAATTGGCAAAAAAAGAAATGAATGACCAATTAATCGCTCGTCGTACTAAGATGGACGAAATGCGTGAAAATGGAATTGAACCTTTTGGCGTAAGAAAGTTTGATCGTCAAGACTTAGCTCGCACTTTAGATGAAAAGTACAGTAACGAAGATAAAGATGAATTAAATGCTGATATGCCTATGACCAAGATTGCAGGTCGTATGCTTGCAAAGCGTGGTAAGGGTAAGGTTGGTTTTGCTGATCTTTATGACCGTACTGGTAAGATTCAAATCTACGTACGTAAGGATATTGTTGGCGAAGATAACTACAAGATTTTTAAGAAGTCAGATATTGGTGACTTCTTAGGAATTGATGGTGAAGTTATGAAGACTGATACTGGTGAGTTAACCATTCGTGCAACTCACGTAACTTTCTTATCAAAGGCACTTCGTCCACTTCCTGATAAGTACCACGGTTTAAAGGATGTTGAACAAATTTATCGTCAACGTTACTTGGACCTTATCACTAATCGTGAAAGCTACATGCGTTTTGTTCACCGTACTCAAATTATTCAAGCAATCCGTAAGTACTTGAATGACCGTGACTTCTTAGAAGTTGAAACTCCAGTACTTCACAATATTCCAGGTGGTGCTGAAGCTCGTCCATTTATTACTCACCACAATGCTTTGGATATTAACCTTTACATGAGAATTGCTTTGGAACTTCCATTAAAGCGTCTTATTGTTGGTGGTATGGAAAGAGTTTATGAAATTGGTCGTGTATTCCGTAATGAAGGTGTTGACACTCGTCACAACCCTGAATTTACTGAACTTGAAACTTATGCAGCTTACTGGGACTTCCATGATGTAATGGATGAAGCAGAAGGTATCATTAAGGCTGCTGCAAAGGTTGTAACTGATGATGGTAAGGTTAACTACCAAGGTACTGAAATTGATCTTGGTAAGCCATTCCGCCGTGTTCACATGGTTGATATTATCAAGGAACAAACTGGTGTAGACTTCTGGAAGCCAATGACACTCGAAGAAGCTAAGAAGGTTGCTGAAGAACATGGAATCCATGTTGAACCATTCTGGAAGGTTGGTCACATTATTAATGCCTTCTTTGAAGAATTTGGTGAAAAGTCAATTGTTGACCCAACATTTGTATATGGTCACCCAGTTGAAGTTTCTCCACTTGCTAAGAAGAATGCAGATGATCCAAGATTTACTGATCGTTTCGAAATCTTCATTATGGGTACTGAATATGGTAATGCCTTTAGTGAATTGAACGATCCAGATGACCAACGTGGTCGTTTTGAAGCACAAATGGCAGAAAGAGAAGCTGGTAACGATGAAGCTGATATGATTGATGAAGATTATCTTCGTGCAATGGAATTCGGTATGCCACCAACAGGTGGACTTGGAATCGGTATTGACCGTTTGGTAATGCTCTTAACTGACGCTCCAGCCATTCGTGATGTACTTCTCTTCCCAACAATGCGTCCTGAAAAGGTTGAAGACATTGATGCAGAAGTACAAGCTGATTTAGAAAAGAAAAATAAGTAATTTGGCTTTTGGCTAAATTAAATAGAGCTCTACATTCATATTGAGAGATATGGGTGTGGAGCTTTTTTGGTGGTAAAATTATTAAGTAGTTATTCTGGGAGAATAATATAGATTTAATTGCTGTTTTTATTTGTGATTGTCCTATAGAAATATTTTAAATTAAGATTGAACTGGTAGTAATTAAGATGATTAATATAACAAAAGAAAATTTGCAAAGTAATTATTGGTATAAAGAAGATTTGCAAAAATTTTGTAGAGAAAAAAGTCTGCCAACTTATGGTACAAAAGCAGAATTGCTTTTATATATTGAAAAGTATTTCAATAAAGTTCCTCTTAAAAAAATAACTCCACTCAGGACTCAGAAAAAGAAAGGTACTTTAAAATGGTATCAAATGAGTGTAAACACAAAATTATTAAATACAGGTTTTGCTCTAAATAATGAAGCTAGAAAATTTTTTCAACATTACTTTAATGTAGAGAAATTTTATTTTAGAAAAAATATGGCAGTAAAATTAAGAGAAGTTGAAACTTTTAATGACTCTAATGCTACAATTCAAGATTTAATAGATGCTTATTTAGATTTAACTCAAATCAAAAACTCAGAAGAAAAAACATATGAATGGAATCATTTTGTTAGAGACTTTTTAAGTGATATACACTCTAAGCAGTTTCGTTCAAAAATGAAAGTGGCTTCGATTCTATGGAACGAAATAAAACAAAACAATGAAGAAAAAAAGTATGATTCTGATTTAATAATTAAATATCAAGATAAAATTAAGAGGTATAAAAAATAAATTATTACAGAATGATGACCATTATTAGTTTTTTATTTCTGTAACTGTTTTATTGATTAATTTTTTAGGGAAAATATTGTCAATGCATTAGGGATGAAATTAACCTTAATCTTTGTATTGGCGTTCATGATATAATACAAGTAGTTTGTATTAGAGGAATGTTCCTTTTTAATATTTAAGATAAAATCAGGCAAAGTTGGTCACTTAGCCCGTCGTCGACGTTTGGTGCAGTTCTGAATTCTTTGAAATTCATGAACTGCTTTTTCATAAAAAATAAAAAATATTTTTTAAAAAAGTTCTTGCATTTCTACATGATTCATGTATAATAATATCTGTTGAGAAATGCGGAAGTAGTTCAGTGGTAGAACACGACCTTGCCATGGTCGGGGTCGCGGGTTCGAATCCCGTCTTCCGCTCTAAGATAGAGCTCGTCAGTAGGACGAGCTTTTTTGTTGCTTAAGGATGAAAATGCTTATTAGAAAATACCAATCAAGTGATTGCCAAAAAGTTATAGAATTGTTTTATGATACAGTCCACACAATTAATGCTCTAGATTATAATAAAGAGCAATTGTTTGCATGGGCACCCAAAGAAGCAAACTTAAATAAGTGGAATCAATCTTTAATGAACAATTGTTGCTTAGTTGCGGAAATGGATAATCAAATTGTAGGTTTTGGTGATATTAGCACTGGTGGATATTTAGATCATTTATTTGTTCATAAAGATTTTCAAGGTCTAGGAATTGCTTCAAATCTCTGTAATAAGTTAGAGAGCATACCTTCAAAACAAATTACAACTCACGCTTCAATTACTGCAAAGCCATTTTTTAAAAAAAGGGGATACAAGGTTATTAAGAAGCAAACTGTAGTTAGAAATAAAATTGAGCTTGTAAATTATGTAATGAGAAAAAATAATTTAAAAAAACACTTGCATAATACTTCGACTCATGTATAATAATATTTGTTGATGAAACGCGGAAGTAGTTCAGTGGTAGAACATCACCTTGCCATGGTGGGGGTCGCGGGTTCGAATCCCGTCTTCCGCTCTAAGATAAAGCTCGCCACCCGGCGAGTTTTTTTGTATTCGGGATATAGCTCAGTTTGGTAGAGCGCTACGTTCGGGACGTAGAGGTCGCAAGTTCAAATCTTGTTGTCCCGATAATGAAAGGAGGACGAGTTGTCCTCTTTTTGTTTTTTTAAATTGCATAGTAGTGATTTTTATTTTAAAATATAACTTACAAAAAATTAGTAAGTTGGATAAAGAACAGCTTTATGTTATGATGGCAAAAACATAAGGAGGTAATTATGGCAGCAGAAACTAAAGAAAATTATGAGTTGTTGACTCAACAAGCTAAAGCATTAGTAACCGGGGAAGATGATTGGGTTGCAAATACTGCTAATGTTTCGGCACTTTTGTTTAATTCGCTTAAAAATGTAAATTTTGCGGGAGTTTATCGCATAAAAAATGGTGAGTTGCTTCTGGGACCATTTCAAGGTCAGCCTGCTTGTGTTCATATTCCACTTGGAAAAGGAGTTTGCGGAACTACTGCTCAAGTGCAAAAAACGCAAATTGTAAAAAATGTCCATGATTTTTCAGGACATATTGCTTGTGACAGTAGAACTAATTCTGAAATTGTGGTCCCAATTTTTAAAGATAAAGTCCTATGGGGCGTATATGACTTTGATTCAACTGAATTTGAAAATTTTGATAAAACTGATCAAAAATATTTAGAAAAAATTGCAGAGATAATTTTTAACCATTAGTGCAAAATGTTTTACATTAATCTATGGAGCAATTAAAATTATTGACGATTATTTAAGGGTGGTGTTTAGATGGAAAATTCTTACAGTAAAAGTGCTAATCAAGTAATGGAAATTGCGCGTGAACAAGCTCAAAGTTTCCATCACCGTTTAGTAGGTACAGAGCATGTGTTGTTGGCATTAGTGATTGAGTCTGATGGAGATGCAGGTAAACTCCTTCGTTCTTGGAACTTAACTCCAACTGCAGTTCGTGAAGAAATTGAACGTTATACCGGTTATGGTTCTGCAGCTAATGATAGTTTTATGGAATTTTCTCCAAGATTGAATTTAGCATTGGACTTTGCTAAAAGAGCAGCTAGTGATGGTGGTTATACAGAGATTCAAACAAGCCATATTTTGCTTGGACTTATTGCTAGTGAGCAAGTTTTATCATCTATGATTTTGAAGAATTTAAATGTTGATAAAGATAGATTGCGCCAAGATATTGAAGATAATTTGAATCAGTCTAGAAACTTTGCTGATATGTCTAACTGGCAATCTTCAAGTCAATCTAATTCTAGTCAACCTAAGCAAAAGCAAAGCACTACGCCAAATCTTGATAATGTTGCAGTTAACTTGAATGAACGTGCAAAGCAAGGTGCAATTGATCCAGTAATTGGTCGAGATAAAGAAATTGACCGTGTGATTCAAATTTTATCTCGTAGAACTAAAAATAATCCGGTTTTAATTGGTGAACCTGGTGTTGGTAAAACAGCAGTAGCTCAAGCAATTGCTACCGAAATTGTAAATAAAAATGTTCCTGATGATTTACTTAATAAAAGAGTAATGTCACTTGACTTGGGAAGTTTAGTTGCAGGAACTAAGTATCGTGGTGAGTTTGAAGATCGTGTTAAAAAAATCGTCAAAGAAATCACTAAAGATGGTAAAGTTATTCTCTTTGTCGATGAAATGCATACTTTAATTGGTGCAGGTGGTGCAGAAGGATCAATTGATGCTGCTAATATTTTAAAGCCGTCTCTAGCACGTGGTGATATTCAAATGATTGGTGCAACTACATATGATGAATATCAAAAATATGTTGAAAAAGATCAAGCTTTAGCTCGTCGTTTCCAACAAGTTCGCTTAGATGAACCAACTAAAGAAGATACAATGCATATTTTGGAAGGGTTAAAGCCAAAATATGAAAAATTCCACCATGTAACAATTTCAGAAGCAGCTTTAAAAGATGCGATTGATTTATCAACTCGTTACATTGCTAATCGTTATTTACCAGATAAGGCAATTGACTTAGTTGATGAGGCTAGTGCAGCAGTTAAGATTGATAATAATTTGGGCTCTAATGATGGTTTGAATCAAATTAATGAACAAATCAAAAAAATTATTGATCAAAAAAATGAAGCAGCCGCAACTCAAAATTTTGTTGAAGCCGCTAAATTGCAGGATAGACAAAATAGTTTACAAGCTCAACGTGAAAATATGACTGATAAAATTCAAGAAGAAGTTAGTCGTACCGCAATTGTTGGGCCAGAAGATATTGCTAAGGTTGTTTCAAGTTGGACTGGTGTACCTGTAACTCAGATGAAGCGTAATGAAACTAAGCAATTGGCAAACCTTGAAAAGACTTTACATAATCGTGTGATTGGTCAATCAAAGGCAGTTTCAGCGGTTTCTCGTGCAATTAGAAGAAGTCGTAGTGGAATCAAAGATGAAAATCGTCCTATTGGTTCATTCTTATTCTTAGGACCAACTGGCGTGGGTAAAACTGAACTTGCTAAAGCTGTAGCTAGTGCAATGTTTGGTTCAGAAGATAACCTTATTAGAGTAGATATGTCAGAATACATGGACCAAATTGCTTCAAGTAAATTAATTGGTTCAGCTCCAGGTTATGTAGGTTATGAAGAAGGCGGACAGCTTTCTGAACAAGTTCGTCGTCATCCTTATTCAGTCGTTTTGCTTGATGAAGTTGAAAAAGCACACCCAGATGTCTTTAATTTACTTTTGCAAGTGCTTGATGATGGATTTTTGACAGATTCAAAAGGACGCAAAGTTGATTTTAGAAATACGATTATTATTATGACTTCTAACTTAGGTTCACGCAGTATTTTTGATACTAATCAGGTTGGTTTTGCTGCTGATAATGAAAGTCAAGTCAAGATGCGTCAAGACAAAGTTCGTCAAGCTCTTAAGCAATTCTTCCGTCCAGAATTTTTAAATAGAATAGATGAGACTATTATTTTTGATGAACTTAATAAAGAAGAACTTCGTCAAATTGTAACTCTTCTTACTCATAAGCTTGTTGAGCGTTTGGCTAAGCGTGGGATTACTCTGAAATTGTCACGTGCAGCTCTTGATAAAATTGCCGAAGATGGTTATGATCCAGAAATGGGTGCTCGTCCATTGAGACGTGCAATTCAAAGTGATATTGAAGATAAAATCGCTTCTCTTTTGATAAGTGGTGAGCTTCATGCAGGTACAACTTTAAAGGTTGGAGCCAGCCACGGAAAATTAAAATTTGAAATCGTAAATAAAACTAAGAAAGAATTAGTTACTAGTAAGTAATTGAAAGTTTTTAATATTGACAAAAAGCTCAAAATGCGGTATATTAGTTGCTGATTTAAAAGGCTGAAGTTCAGGATTTTGCTGATATATTGTCCAGCAAAATGATAATGACAAAAACGACAATCGTTGTTTTTGTCTTTTTTATGCCCAAATTTGCAGCTTTTTGATTTTGTAACAGAAATGTAATATTTTGCTTTCTCTAACAGAAAGGATGTTTTTCCTTGTTAAATGGACACGTAGTGAATTACGGTAAGCATCGTACAAGACGTAGCTTTTCAAGAATTAAAGAAGTTCTTAAATTGCCTAACTTGACAGATGTACAAACCGAATCATATAAGTGGTTTCTCGATGAAGGTATCAAAGAAGTTTTTGATGATATTATGCCAATTGGTGACTTCTCAGGTAAGTTATCATTAGAATATGTTGGTTATAAGCTTCAAGAACCTAAGTATACTGTCGATGAAGCCCGCGATCATGATGCAACTTATGCAGCACCAATGCATGTAACTTTAAAGTTAACTAACCAAGAAACTGGTGAAATCAAAACTCAAGACGTCTTTTTTGGCGATCTTCCTTTGATGACTGAATCTGGTTCTTTCATTATTAATGGTGCTGAAAGAGTTATTGTTTCTCAATTAGTAAGATCTCCTGGTGTATATTACTCAGGCGATTATGATAAAAATGGCCGTCAAATTTTTGGTACCACTGTTATTCCTAACCGTGGTGCATGGCTTGAATATGAAACTGATGCTAAGGATATTGCTTACGTTCGTGTAGACCGTACTCGTAAGCTTCCATTGAGCGTTCTTATTAGAGCTATGGGTATCGGTTCAGACAGTGACATTTTAGAAATGTTTGGCCAAAGTGATAGTTTGCAATTTACTTTGGATAAGGATGTTCATAAGAATCCTGCAGATTCACGTGTTGCTGAATCATTGAAAGATATCTATGAAAGACTTCGTCCAGGTGAACCAAAGACTACAGATTCTTCACGTTCACTTTTGTATGCAAGATTCTTTGACCCACGTCGCTACGATTTAGCTCCAGTTGGTCGTTACAAGATTAATAAGAAGCTTTCTCTTAAGAATCGTCTATATGGACAAACTTTAGCTGAAACTTTAGCGGATCCTGATACTGGTGAAATCATCGCTAAAAAGGGTACCATTGTAACTCATGAAGTAATGGATACTCTTGAAAAGTACTTAGACCGCGATGATTTTAAGATGGTAACTTATGAACCTTCTAAAGAAGGTGTATTACCAGATCCAATTACTGTACAAGAAATTAAGGTCTTTTCAAAGAAAGATCCAGAACGTATTGTTAAGTTAATGTCAAATGGTCACATCGCTGATGATGTTAAGCATTTAACACCAGCTGATGTTTTGGCATCAATTAACTACTTCTTTGTTCTTCAAGACGGTATTGGTTCAACTGATGATATCGATCACTTAGGTAATCGTAGAATTCGTCGTGTTGGTGAATTACTTCAAAACCAATTTAGAATTGGTTTAGCAAGAATGGAACGTGTTGTTCGTGAAAGAATGTCCATTCAAGATCCATCAACTGTTACTCCACAACAATTGATCAATATTCGTCCAATTGTTGCAAGTATCAAGGAATTCTTTGGTTCTTCACAACTTTCACAATTTATGGACCAACACAACCCACTTGGTGAATTGACTCACAAGCGTCGTATGTCAGCTTTAGGGCCTGGTGGTTTGACTCGTGACCGTGCAGGATATGAAGTTCGTGACGTTCACTATACTCACTATGGACGCCTATGTCCTATCGAAACTCCAGAAGGTCCTAACATCGGTTTGATCAACTCCTTGGCTTCATACGCAATTATTAATAAGTATGGTTTTATTGAAACTCCATACCGTCGTGTATCTTGGAAAGATCATAAAGTAACTGATAAGATCGATTACTTGACAGCAGATGTTGAAGATAATTATGTTGTTGCCGGAGCCGACGCACGTTTGAATGACGATGGTTCATTTAAGGATGATGTAGTTTTAGCTCGTTATAAGGATGATAACATCGAAGTTAGTCCAGATAAGATTGACTACATGGATGTTATTCCTAAGCAAGTTGTTTCTGTAGCTTCTGCATGTATTCCATTCCTTGAAAACGATGACTCTAACCGTGCTTTGATGGGAGCTAACCAGCAACGTCAGGCTGCTCCTTTAATTAATCCACACTCATCACTTGTTGGTACTGGTATGGAATATCGTGCTGCTCACGATTCAGGTGCAGCTATTATTGCTAAGTCTGCTGGTGTAGTTGAATACGTTGATGCAAATGAAATCCGTATTAGACGTGAAGATGGTACTTTAGATAAGTATGTTCTTGAAAAATACCGTCGTTCAAACAACTCTAAGTCATACAACCAAACACCAAATGTTAAATTAGGTGATCACGTTGATGAAAGTGATGTTATTGCTAATGGTCCTACTATGGATCATGGTGAATTGGCTCTTGGTCAAAATCCAGTTATTGCATTTATGACTTGGAACATGTACAACTACGAAGATGCCATCATGCTTTCAGAACGTCTTGTTAAGGATGATGTATATACTTCAATTAGTATTGAAGACTTTGAATCAGAAGCTCGTGATACTAAACTTGGACCTGAAGAAATTACTCGTGAACTTCCAAATGTAGGTGAAGATGCATTAAAGGATCTTGATGCAGAAGGTATTGTACGTATTGGTGCTGAAGTTCACGATGGTGATATTTTAGTAGGTAAAGTAACTCCAAAGGGTGTTACTGAACTTTCAGCAGAAGAAAGATTACTTCATGCAATCTTCGGTGAAAAAGCTCGTGAAGTTCGTGATACTTCACTTCGCGTACCTCACGGTGGTGGCGGTATCGTTCAAGATGTTAAGAAGTATACTCGTGAAGCTGGTGATGAATTATCTCCAGGTGTAAATACTATGGTTCGTGTTTACATTGCACAAAAGAGAAAGATTCAAGTTGGGGATAAGATGTCTGGTCGTCACGGTAACAAAGGTACTGTTGCGATGGTTGCTCCTGAAGAAGATATGCCATACTTACCGGATGGTACTCCAGTAGATATTTGTTTGAACCCAATGGGTGTGCCTTCACGTATGAACATTGGACAGCTTCTTGAACTTCACTTAGGTCGTGCAGCTAATGACTTAGGTATTCATGTTGCCACTCCTGTATTTGATGGTGCTTCTGAAGAAGATGTATGGGATACTGTACGTCAAGCTGGTGTTGATAAAGATGGTAAGACAGTTATTTATGATGGACGTACTGGTGAACCATTCCATAACCGTGTATCTGTAGGTATCATGCACTACTTGAAGCTTACTCACATGGTTGATGATAAGATTCACGCACGTTCAATTGGACCTTACTCACTTGTTACTCAACAACCACTTGGTGGTAAAGCACAGTTTGGTGGACAGCGTTTTGGTGAAATGGAAGTTTGGGCTCTTGAAGCTTATGGTGCAGCTTACACTCTTCAAGAAATTTTGACTTACAAGTCAGATGATGTTGTTGGTCGTGTTAAGGCATATGAAGCTATTGTTAAGGGCGAAAAGATTCCTAAGCCAGGTGTTCCAGAATCCTTCCGTGTTCTTGTTAAGGAACTTCAATCTCTTGGATTAGACATTCGAGTTCTTGATATGGATCATAAAGAAATTGAATTACGTGATATGGATAACGATTCAAATGAACATTTGAACATTGATACTTTGTCACGTATGGCAGAAGAACAACAAAAGAAGAAGTTAGCCGAAGAAACTACAAAGTCCGATGATAAAAAGTCTGCAGATACGCCAGAAGAAGCACCTGCAGATAAGTCCGATAAAAAGGTTTCTAAATAGTAGGAGGTTAAACTTTTGATCGACGTAAATAAGTTTGAAAGTATGCAAATTGGTCTTGCATCACCTAACAAGATCAGAAGCTGGTCATATGGTGAAGTTAAAAAGCCTGAGACCATCAACTATCGTACTTTGAAGCCAGAAAAAGATGGCTTGTTTGATGAAAGAATTTTTGGACCAACTAAAGATTGGTCATGTGCTTGTGGTAAGTACAAGGGTGTTAGATACCGTGGTATCGTTTGTGACCGTTGTGGGGTTGAAGTTACTTCTGCTAAGGTAAGAAGAGAACGTATGGGTCATATTGAACTTGCAGCTCCTGTAACTCATATTTGGTACTTTAAAGGTATTCCATCACGTATGGGGTTAGTTTTGGATATTTCTCCAAGACTTCTTGAAGAAGTTATTTACTTTGCTGCATACATTGTAATTGATCCAGGTGATACAGATTTAGAACCTAAGCAATTACTTACCGAAGCAGAATATCGCGAACAAAAAGCTAAATATGGTGACCGTTTTGAAGCTAAAATGGGTGCTGAAGCTATTCGCGAATTACTTAGAAAAGTAGATTTGGCTAAAGAAGTAGCTGATTTGAAGAAAGAACTTCAAACTGCTACTGGTCAAAAACGTACACGTGCAATTAGAAGATTAGATATTTTAGATGCATTTAAGAATTCTGGTAATAAACCAGAATGGATGGTGATGGATGCAGTTCCTGTAATTCCACCAGACCTTCGTCCAATGGTTCAACTTGAAGGTGGACGTTTTGCTACTTCTGATTTGAACGATTTATATAGACGTGTAATTAACCGTAACAATCGTTTGAAGAGATTGCTTGATTTGAACGCACCAAATATTATTGTTCAAAATGAAAAGCGTATGCTTCAAGAAGCAGTTGACGCTTTAATTGACAATGGTCGTCGTGGTCGTCCAGTTGTTGGACCAGGTAATCGTCCACTTAAGTCACTCTCTCATATGCTTAAGGGTAAGCAAGGACGTTTCCGTCAAAACTTGCTTGGTAAACGTGTTGACTACTCAGGACGTTCAGTTATTGACGTTTCACCAAAATTGAAATTTTATCAATGTGGTGTTCCACGTCCAATGGCACTTGAATTATTCAAGCCATTTGTTATGCATGAATTAGTTAAGCGTAAGATTGCATCTAACATTAAGAATGCTAAACGTAAGATTGATCGTGAAGATGATGATATTTGGGATGTACTTGAAGATGTTATTAAAGAACGTCCAGTTCTTTTGAACCGTGCACCTACTCTTCACCGTTTGAGTATCCAAGCATTTGAACCTGTTTTAGTACCAGGTAAATCAATCAGACTTCACCCACTTGCATGTGAAGCCTATAATGCCGACTTTGATGGTGACCAGATGGCCATTCACGTTCCATTATCTGATGAGGCTGTTGCAGAATCACGTTTACTTATGCTTGCAGCTCACCATATTTTGGCACCTAAGGATGGTAAGCCAATCGTAACTCCTTCACAGGATGTGGTATTGGGTAACTACTGGTTGACTCAAGCTGAAAAGGATCGTGAAGGTCAAGGTATGATCTTCAGTTCACCTGCAGAAGCTGCTGTAGCTTATGCTAACGGTGACATTCACTACCATACTATTATTGGTATGTCAGCTGATTCAATGCCAAACAAACCTTGGCCAGAAGGTAAGGAACATGGAATCTTCATTACTACTTATGGTAAGGTTGTATTCAATCAAATTTTCCCAGATGATTACTTCTACATTAATGAACCAACTGAGGAAAACTTAAATAATCCACTTGCTGCTAAGTACTTCTTAGAAGAAGGCGAAAACATTGATAAGAAGATTGATGATATTGCGCCTGATTTAATTGCAACACCATTTAAGAAAGACTTCTTATCAGATTCTATTGCAACAATCTATAAGTATTACAAGGTTCAAAGAACATCAGAATACTTGGATGACTTGAAAGAGTTAGGTTACACTAGTTCTACTATTTCAGGTATTACAATTGGTATGAACGATGTTCCAGAAATCACTGATAAGGATGAAAAGGTAGAAAAGGCCCACAAGCAAGTCGACGTTGTTTCTAAACAATTTAGACGTGGTCTTATCACTGAACAAGAACGTCACGATCGAGTAATTAGTATTTGGAATGCATGTAAAGATGAAGTTCAAAATGAAATTGCTCAAATTTACGATCCACGTAACCCAATCACCGTCATGGCTGACTCTGGTGCTCGTGGTAACATTTCAAACTTTACTCAGCTTGCTGGTATGCGTGGTTTGATGGCTACTCCTAACGGTGGTTTGTTCGAAATTCCTGTTACCTCAAACTTTAAAGAAGGTTTGTCAGTTCAAGAACTTTTCATGTCTACTCACGGTGCTCGTAAAGGTATGACCGATACTGCCTTGAAGACTGCTCAGTCGGGTTACCTTACTCGTCGTTTAGTTGATGTAGCTCAGGATGTTATTATCCGTGAAGATGACTGTGGTACTGATCGTGGTATTACTGTTCACTCTATCATGGAAGGCGATGAAATGATTGAACCACTCTTTGATCGTTTGGTTGGTCGTTTTACTGCTGAAACTGTTAAGGATCCTAAGACTGGTGAAGCTATCGTTGGTCCTGATGTTATGATGGATGAAAACATGGCTCACAAGATTGTTGATGCTGGTGTAACTCATGTTAAGATTCGTTCAATTTTGACTTGTGATACTCCACACGGTGTCTGCCGTAAGTGTTACGGTATGAACTTGGCTACTGGTGAAGAAGTTGAAGTCGGTGAAGCAGTAGGTACTGTTGCTGCTCAATCAATTGGTGAACCCGGTACTCAGCTTACTTTGAGAACTTTCCACAACGGTGGGGTTGCCGGTGCAGAAGATATTACTCAAGGTTTGCCTCGTGTTCAAGAATTGTTTGAAGCACGTAACCCTAAGGGTCGTTCAACTATCTCTGAAGTTGATGGTATTATTGATTCAATTCAAGAAAACCCAGCAGAACATACTCGTGAAATTACTGTTAAGGGTAAGATTGATACTAGAAGCTATAGCGTTCCTTATACTGCTTCTGTAGCAGTTAGCGAAGGCGATGAAGTTCATCGTGGTGACAAGTTGACTCTTGGTTCTGTTGATCCTAAGGAATTGATTCAAGTAACTGATACTTTAACTACTGAAAAGTATATCTTGGCTGAAGTACAAAAAGCATATAGAATGCAGGGTGTAGATATCGCTGATAAACACGTGGAAGTTTTGACTCGTCAAATGCTTCAAAAAGTACGTGTACTTGATCCAGGTGAAACTGATATCTTGCCAGGTGAAGTTATGGATATTGGTCAATTTAGAGACCGCAACAAGGAAGTTATCATTTCAGGTGGTATCCCAGCAACTGCTCAAAGTATTATTTTGGGTATTACTAAGGCTGCCCTTGAAACTAATAGTTTCTTGTCTGCTGCTTCATTCCAAGAAACTACTCGTGTTCTTACTGATGCTTCTATTAGAGGTAAAAACGATCCACTCCTTGGTCTTAAGGAAAACGTTATTATTGGTAAGATTATTCCAGCTGGTACAGGTATGCCTGTTTACCGTAGCATGGAACCACAAGCTGATTCTAAAAAACCTAAGTCTGTCTACTCAATTGCTGATATTGAAAAGAAGATGAAGGAAGAAGACGCAGCTAAAGAACCTAATGCTTAATTAAAAAAATGCTCCTATTTGGGAGCATTTTTTGTTTACAATAAAAGTATAATTAAACTTATGAATAGATAAGGAAAAAGTGCAAAAGACTTATTTTTATCTGTTCTTTTTTTATTCAAAAAGTAATAGAGAATGCAAAGTGCACATGCAAGTAAAAATATCTGATTAGCAAATTCAGCATTGAAATAAAATAAAAATATTAAGTATAAAATTAAGTCACCATTGCCAAGTTTGTTTTTATAAACGTAATAGCACAGTAATGAAAGTATAGGAATTGATTGTAAGAAATCTATTTTTGTAAGGAAAGAAAAATTAAATATTGTGACTATAATTGCTGGGATAATGCAAACTGTAGGAAATTCTTGTTTATAATAATCGAATATAGTGCACAATAAAATTGAGAAAATTAAAATTGCAGTAGATAGCCCCTTACTTGTTGAAAAATTACAACTTAAAAATGAAAATCCACCAATTAATTCTATAAAAAATAGCTCTGCAGGAATTTGAGTTTTACAATTAGAACAATGTCCACGAAGAAATAGGTATGAAAATAGAGGAATTTCTTCTAATAAACTTAATTCATTGTTACAAGAATTACATTTTGATCTTTCAAAAATATAATTTGCTTGATTAAAACGCTCATAAATTACATACGAGTGCGAAGCCAAGCAACTCCCAATGAAAAAATTACTAATTAAAAAAATATTATTCATCGACTTACCTCCTTAAAATAAATACGTAAAAAATCAAAAAAATCTTGGAAATGGGTTTGATTTCTGAAAAAAACCGAGTACAATGGTTGTTGTATGTTTTGAACAGTCTTTCCGTGAGTAAAAAGAAACTCCCGGATGTGTGAACAAAATAGATAATTTTAGGAGGAAATTTTTAATGCCAACCATTAACCAATTGGTAAGAAAAGGTCGTCACTCAAAGACGACTAAATCAAAGTCACCAGCTTTGAACTACGGTTACAACAGTATGAAGAAGGAATTAGTATTCAACCCAGCTCCACAAATGCGTGGGGTTGCTACTCGTGTGGGTACTATGACTCCAAAGAAGCCTAACTCAGCTTTACGTAAGTATGCTCGTGTACGTCTTTCAAACTTGATTGAAGTTACTGCATACATTCCAGGTGAAGGCCACAACTTGCAAGAACACTCTGTTGTTTTAATTCGTGGTGGTCGTGTAAAAGACCTTCCTGGTGTACGTTACCACATTATCCGTGGTGCTCTTGACACTGCTGGTGTTGATGGTAGAAAGCAAAGCCGTTCTAAGTACGGTACTAAGAAAGGTTAAGGAGGAGTTAAATAATGCCTAGAAAAGGACATGTAACTAAAAGAGACGTTTTAGCAGATCCAGTTTACAACTCAAAGCTTGTTACTAAGCTCATCAACCACTTAATGCTTGATGGTAAGCGCGCAAAGGCTTCTTCAATCCTTTACGATGCTTTCACTATTGTTAAGGACAAGACTGGCAAAGAACCACTCGATGTTTTTGAAGAAGCAATGAACAATGTTATGCCAGTATTGGAAGTTAGAGCTCGTCGTATCGGTGGTTCAAACTACCAAATCCCAGTAGAAGTTCGTCCAGAAAGAAGAACTACTTTAGGTTTAAGATGGCTTGTTTCATACGCACGTTTACGTAATGAACACACTATGGATGAACGTTTAGCTAACGAAATCATCGATGCATCAAATAACACTGGTTCAGCAGTTAAGAAACGTGAAGATGTTCACCGCATGGCTGAAGCAAACCGTGCATTTGCACACTACCGCTTCTAATTTGTTCTTTTATTTTTTTAAGGAGATTATATATTTATGGCTAATAAGCGTGAATTTCCATTAGAAAAAACACGTAATATCGGTATCATGGCCCACATTGATGCGGGTAAGACTACTACTACTGAACGTATCCTTTACTACACTGGTAAGATCCACAAGATTGGTGAAACTCACGAAGGTGATTCACAAATGGACTGGATGGAAGAAGAAAAGGAACGTGGTATTACTATCACTTCAGCAGCTACTACTGCTCAATGGAAAGATTACAGAATTAACATTATCGATACCCCAGGACACGTTGACTTCACTATCGAAGTAGAACGTTCACTTCGTGTTCTTGATGGTGCTGTAACTGTTCTTGATGCACAAGCTGGTGTTGAACCACAAACTGAAAATGTTTGGCGTCAAGCAGAAACTTACGGTGTTCCTCGTATTGTTTTCATTAACAAGATGGATAAGATCGGTGCTGACTTTGATCACTCAGTTGAAACTCTTCATGAACGTTTGAATGCTAATGCACATGCAGTTCAAATGCCAATCGGTTCAGCTGATACTTTTGAAGGTGTTATCGACTTGATCGACATGGTTGCTGATATCTACGATGAAGATAAGCTTGGTTCTAAGTGGGATACTGTTCCAGTTCCTGATGAATACAAAGAAGAAGCACAAAAGCGTCGTGGTGAATTAATTGAAGCTGTTGCTGACGTTGATGACGACATTATGGAAAAATACCTTGGCGGTGAAGAAATTTCTAATGAAGAATTGAAGGCTGCTATCCGTAAGGCAACTATCAACTTAGACTTCTTCCCAGTATTTGCTGGTTCAGCATTCAAGAACAAGGGTGTTCAAATGATGCTTGATGGTGTTATTGACTACTTGCCATCACCATTAGACGTTAAGCCATATGTTGCTCATGATCCAAAGACCGGTGATGAAGTAGAACTTAAGGCTAACGACAAAGATCCATTTGCAGCTTTAGCATTTAAGATTGCTACTGACCCATTCGTTGGTCGTTTGACTTTCATTCGTGTTTACACTGGTTCACTTCAATCAGGTTCATATGTATTGAACGCTTCAAAGGATACTCGTGAACGTGTTGGTCGTTTGCTTCAAATGCACGCTAACTCAAGAACTGAAATTTCAGAAGTATTCTCAGGTGATATTGCTGGTGCTATTGGTTTGAAGAACACTACTACTGGTGATTCATTAACTGATCCTAAGCGTCCACTTATTTTGGAAAGTTTGGAAATTCCAGACCCAGTTATCCAAGTTTCAATTGAACCTAAGTCAAAGGCTGACCGTGACAAGCTTGATGTTGCTCTTCAAAAGCTTACTGAAGAAGATCCAACTTTCAAGGCTGAAACTAATGCCGAAACTGGTCAAACTTTAATTGCTGGTATGGGTGAATTGCACCTTCAAATCATGGTTGAACGTATGAAGCGTGAATTCCACGTTGAAGCAACTATTGGTGAACCACAAGTAGCTTACCGTGAAACATTCACTAAGGAAGCTAAGGCTCAAGGTAAGTTCGTTCGTCAATCTGGTGGTAAGGGTCAATACGGTGACGTATGGATTGACTTTACTCCAAATGAAGAAGGTAAAGGTTACGAATTTGAAGACGCTATCGTTGGTGGTGTTGTTCCTCGTGAATTTATTCCTTCAGTTGACGCTGGACTTCAAGAAGCTATGAAGAATGGTGTTCTTGCAGGTTACCCATTGATCGACGTTAAGGCTAAGCTTTATGATGGTAGTTACCACGAAGTCGACTCATCAGAAGCTGCCTTCAAGGTTGCTGCTTCACTTGCATTGAAGAACGCTGCTTCTAAGGCTGGTGCTGTAGTTCTTGAACCAATTATGAAGGTTCAAGTAATTACTCCAGAAGAATACTTAGGTGACGTTATGGGTTCAGTTACTGCACGTCGTGGTACTATGGATGGTATGGAAGATCGTTCAGGTGCTAAGGTATTGAACGCTATGGTTCCACTTTCTGAAATGTTTGGTTACGCAACTACTTTGCGTTCATCAACTCAAGGTCGTGGTACTTTCACTATGGTATTTGACCACTACTCACCAACTCCTAAGTCAATTCAAGATGAAATTATTAAGAAGCGCGGTGGCGAAGCTTAATATTATTAATTAAAAAGATTGTCGGTTTAGCCGGCAATCTTTTTTTGCAAAAAAATCAGAAAAATAGATTAACCCCCTTGATATTTGCGGCTGTAGCAAGTACAATAGTCTTTGTGCATTTGAGGGTTAAATAAGTACCCTAATGCTTAATTTGTTGTAAAGCGTTGACGTAAAAGGTTGCGGCACGCCAGGCTGCATTGCCACAGAGGCGTGCGGGGAATTTTTGCCGAGCTAGTCATCTTATTAAAGAAGACGTTAAGGAGGTAATTTAATGGCAAGTCAATCAATTCGTATTAGACTTAAGTCATACGAACATGGTATTCTCGATGAATCAGCTGCTAAGATCGTAGCTACTGCAAAGAGAACTGGTGCAGAAATTTCAGGTCCAGTTCCTCTTCCAACAGAAAGAACTTTGTTTACTGTTCTTCGTTCACCACACCAGAACAAGGACTCACGTGAACAATTTGAAATGCGTACTCACAAGCGTTTGATCGACATTTTGAATCCAACACCTAAGACTGTTGATTCATTAATGAAACTTGATCTTCCAAGTGGCGTAGACATCGAAATTAAATTATAATAACTAAAAAATAGAAAGAGGTGTAATCATGACCAAAGGAATCTTAGGAAGAAAAGTTGGTATGACTCAAATCTTTACTAAAGATGGTATCCTTGTTCCTGTAACTGTTGTTGAAGCAACTCCTAACGTTGTTATGCAAGTTAAGACTGTTGAATCAGACGGTTACGAAGCAGTTCAATTAGGTTACCAAGATAAGCGTGAAGTTTTGAGCAACAAGCCAGAACAAGGTCATGCTGCAAAGGCAAAGACTTCACCTAAGCGCTTCATTCGAGAAATTCGCGGTGTTGAGCTTAAGGACTATGAAGTCGGCTCAGAAGTTACTGTGGATACATTTAAGGAAGGTGACGTTGTAGACGTTACTGGTACTACTAGAGGTCATGGATACCAAGGTAACATTAAGCGTTGGGGTCAATCCAGAGGTCCAGAAACTCACGGTTCAAGATACCACAGAATTCCTGGTTCAATGGGTTCAATCATTAACCGTGTGCCTAAGGGCAAGCGTTTGCCAGGTCACATGGGCGTTAAGACAGTTACTATTGAAAACTTAGTAATTGAAAAAGTTGTAGCAGATAAAAATGTATTAATGATTAAGGGTAACGTTCCAGGTGCCAAGAACTCATTAATCACTGTTAAGTCTGCTTCAAAGGCTGTTAAAGCTGATAAATAGGAAGGAGGACTAGAATGGCTAATTTAAAGGTTATCGATCAAAACGGTAAGGAATCTGGTGAAGTTACTTTAAACGATAAAGTATTTGCTATTGAACCTAACGAAAGCGTAATTTTTGACGCAATCATTAGACAAAGAGCAGGTAAGCGTCAAGGTACTTCAAAGGTTAAGAATAGATCTGCTGTTCGCGGCGGTGGTAAGAAGCCTTGGAGACAAAAGGGTACTGGTCGTGCTCGTCAAGGTTCTATCAGATCTCCACAATGGCGTGGCGGTGGTGTTGTATTTGGTCCAACTCCACGTTCATACGCATACAGTATGCCAAGAAAGCAACGTCGTTTGGCTATTAAGTCAGTTCTTTCCCAAAAGTTGATTGATGAAGATTTAATTGTTTTAGATAAGTTGACTATGTCAGCACCTAAGACTAAGGAAATTGTATCAATGTTAAACAGCTTGAAGGTTGAAGGTAAGGTTTTAGTTGTTTCTGATGACGAAAACGTAAAGCTTTCTGCAAGAAACTTGGCTAATGTTAAGGTTGTTCCAGTTAACGGTTTGAATGTTGAAGACGCAGTTAACTACGAAAAGTTAATCTTAACTCAAGATGCTGTAAAGAAGATTGAGGAGGTATTGGCTTAATGGACGCACGCGATATCATTTTAAGACCTGTCATTACTGAAAAGTCAACGAACTTAATGGATGATAAGAAGTACACTTTTGACGTGCTCTTAACTGCTACCAAGACTCAAGTTCGCAACGCTGTTGAAGAAATCTTTGATGTTAAGGTCAAGAGCGTAAACATCATGAATGTTCGCGGTAAGGACAAGCGTGTTGGTCGTTACACTGGTAAGACTGCTCGCCGTAGAAAGGCAATCGTTGCTTTAACTGACGATTCAAACGACATCAAGATTTTCCAAGACGAAACTAAAGAAGACAACAAGTAATAGGAGGTCAGTCAATTGGCTATTAAGATTTACAAGCCAACCACAAACGGTCGCCGTAATATGACTTCTTCCGACTTTGCTGAGATTACTAAGAGCAAGCCAGAACGTACCTTGCTTGAATCACAATCACATACTGCAGGTCGTAACTCATATGGTCACATTACTAGTAGACACCGTGGTGGTGGTCACAAGCAAAAGTACCGTATCATTGATTTCAAGCGTAACAAGGACAACGCAAAGGCAGTTGTAAAGGCAATCGAATACGATCCAAATAGAACTGCAAACATTGCATTGCTTCACTACACTGATGGTATTAAGGCTTACATTTTAGCACCTAAGGGCTTAAAGGTTGGTACTGTAATCGAATCTGGTGAAGCTGTAGATATCAAGCCAGGTAATGCAATGCTTTTGAAGAACATCCCAGCTGGTACTTCAATTCACAATATCGAATTAAGACCAGGTAAGGGTGGCCAACTTGTTAGAAGTGCTGGTACTAGTGCACAAGTTTTGGGTCAAGATGGCAACTACACTTTGGTAAGATTACAAAGTGGTGAAGTTCGTAAGATTTTATCAACTTGCCGTGCAACTATTGGTGTAGTTGGTAACGAACAACATTCATTGATTCAATTAGGTAAAGCTGGTCGTAGTCGTTGGTTAGGTAGACGTCCTCAATCACGTGGTTCTGTAATGAACCCTAACGATCACCCACATGGTGGTGGTGAAGGTAAAGCTCCTGTTGGTCGTCCACAACCTATGACTCCATGGGGTAAGAAGTCTCGTGGTATTAAGACTAGAAACACCAAGAAGGCTAGTGAAAAGTTAATTATTCGTCACCGTAAGGGTAGCAAGTAATAGAAGGAGGGTTAATTAATGAGCCGTAGTATTAAAAAAGGTCCATTTGCTGATGCATCTTTATTAAAGAAGGTTGATGCACAACAAAACGCAGATAAGAAGCAAGTTATTAAGACTTGGTCACGTCGTTCAACTATTTTCCCTTCTTTTGTTGGTTTGACTATAGCTGTTTACGATGGTAGAAAGCATGTCCCAGTTTATGTTACTGAAGACATGGTTGGTCACAAATTAGGTGAATTTGTTCCAACTAGAACTTTCCACGGACATAAAGCCGCTGATGATAAGGCTACAGCAAAATAGAGGAAGGAGAAACATCTAAATGGCAGAACAAATTAGTTCAGCTAGAGCTGAAGCAAGAACTGTTCGTATCGCTGCAAGAAAAGCACGTTTAGTCGTTGACTTAATTCGTGGCAAGAGCGTTGCTGAAGCGTTAGCAATCTTGGAATTTACGCCTAGAGCTGCTTCCCCAATCGTTGAAAAGGTTTTGCGTTCAGCTATTGCTAATGCAGAACACAACTACGATCTTGAAAGTGCTAATCTTTACGTTTCAGAAGCTTACGTAAACGAAGGTGCAACTTTGAAGAGATTCCGTCCACGTGCTAAGGGTATGGCTTCTCCAATTAACAAGAGAACCAGCCATGTGGTTGTAGTAGTTTCAGAAAAGAACGATTAAAGGGAGGTATATTAATGGGTCAAAAGATTAACCCAAATGGTTTTCGTCTCGGCGTAATCCGTGATTGGGAATCAAAATGGTATGCTGACAGAGGATACAAAGAAACATTAAATGAAGACCTTCGTATTAGAAAGTTCATTTCAAATAAATTGAAGGATGCCTCTGTTTCTACTGTAGAAATTGAACGTGCAGCTAACAGAATTAACATTTCAATTCATACTTCAAAGCCAGGTATGGTTATTGGTAAAGGTGGTTCTGAAGTTGAAGCTTTAAGAAAGCAATTAAATGCTTTAACTAATAAGCAAGTTCACATCAATATTGTTGAAATTAAGAAGCCAGATCTTGATGCTAAGTTAGTTGCTGACAGCATTGCTCGTCAACTTGAAGCTCGTATTGCATTTAGACGTGCTATGCGTCAAGCTACTCAAAGATCTATGCGTGCTGGTGCCAAGGGTATTAAGGTTCAAACTTCAGGTCGTTTGAACGGTGCCGACATGGCTAGAAGAGAATGGCACACAGAAGGACGTGTTCCATTACAAACTTTAAGAGCTGACATTGATTATGCTTGGGTTAACGCATTCACTACTTATGGTGAAATTGGTGTTCAAGTATGGATCAACCGTGGTGAAGTATTACCTACTAAGAATACTTCAAAGCCAGCGAAGGGAGGAAATAAGTAATGCCTTTAGTACCAAAGCGAGTAAAACACCGTCGTGAATTCCGTGGTAAGATGCGTGGTGCTGCTAAAGGTGGTAAGACTATTGCCTTTGGTGAATATGGATTACAAGCTCTCGAATCCCACTGGATTACTAACCGTCAAATCGAAGCTGCCCGTGTTGCAATGACTCGTTACATGAAGCGTGGCGGTAAGGTTTGGATCAGAATTTTCCCTCAAAAGTCATACACTGCTAAAGGTGTAGGTGTACGTATGGGTTCTGGTAAAGGTGCACCAGCTGGTTGGGTAGCTGTAGTTAAGAGAGAAAAGATTTTGTTTGAAATTGGTGGCGTTTCTGAAGAAGTTGCTCGTGAAGCTTTAAGACTTGCTTCAACTAAGTTGCCAATCAAGACTAAGTTTGTGACTAGAAGTTCGGAAGTAGGTGGCAATTCTAATGAAGGCTAAAGATATCAGAGCATTAACCACTGATCAAATGTTAGAAAAGGAAAAGCAATACAAAGAAGAACTTTTTAATTTGCGTTTCCAACAAGCAACGGGTCAATTAGAAAATACCGCTCGCTTGAGCAAAGTCCGCAAGAATATCGCAAGAATTAAGACTATTCTTAGCGAAAAAGCGTTAGAAGAAAATTAGTGGAAGGGAGCTATTAACTTGAGCGAATCAAACGAAAGAAATCGTCGTCACGTATATCAAGGACGTGTAGTTTCTGATAAGATGGATAAGACAATTACTGTTGTCGTAGACACTTACAAGAACCACCCTGTTTACAATAAGCGTATTAAGTACTCAAAGAAGTACTATGCACAAGACGAAAATAATGAAGCTAAAGTTGGCGATACTGTTCGTATCATGGAAACCCGTCCATTATCTCGTACAAAGCGCTTCCGTTTAGTTAAGATTGTTAAGAAATCTGTTTAATTTTGCGGATTTAGTGAGGGGAGGATTATACAGTGATTCAAAACGAATCTCGTTTAAAGGTTGCTGATAACTCTGGTGCCAGAGAACTTTTAGTTATTAGAGTCTTAGGTGGTTCAAAGCGTAAGACTGGTAACATTGGTGACATTGTTGTAGCCACTGTTAAACAAGCAACACCAGGTGGCGTTGTCAAAAAGGGTGACGTCGTAAAAGCTGTCATTGTCAGAACAAAATCAGGCGCACGTCGTGAAGATGGTTCATACATCAAGTTCGACGAAAATGCTGGCGTAGTTATTAATGCAGATAAGAGCCCACGCGGTACTCGTATCTTTGGGCCAGTTGCACGTGAGTTACGTGAGCACGACTTTATGAAGATCGTCTCTCTTGCTCCTGAAGTCTTATAATTGTTAGTGAGGTGCACTGATGTTTGTTAAAACTGGTGACAAGGTAAAAGTTATTGCCGGAAAAGATAAAGGTAAAGAAGGTATTGTTCTTTCAGTTAACGTTAAAAAGAACCGTGTAGTTGTTAAGGGCGTTAATATGATTAAGAAACACCAAAAGCCTTCACAAACCAACGCAAATGGTGGAGTAGTTGAATCTGAAGGTTCAATTCACGCATCAAACGTTAAGGTTATTTCAAAGGCAGAAAGTAAGTAATAGAGGGGAGGACACACATGGCAAGTTATTTAGCTCAAGAATACAAAGAAAAGGTTATGCCTGCATTAGAAGAAAAGTTTAATTACAAGTCTGTAATGCAAGTACCAAAGATTGATAAAATCGTATTGAACATGGGTGTTGGTGATGCTGTTTCCAACGCTAAGAATTTAGATGAAGCAGTTGAAGAATTAACTTTGATTTCAGGTCAAAAGCCAATGATTACTAAGGCTAAGAAATCAATCGCTAACTTCCGTTTACGTGAAGGTATGTCTATCGGTGCTAAGGTAACCCTTAGAGGTGATAGAATGTACGATTTCTTGTACAAGTTAATCAATGTTTCTCTTCCACGTGTTCGTGACTTCCGCGGTGTTTCATCTCGTTCATTTGATGGTCGTGGTAATTACACTTTAGGTATCAAGGAACAATTGATTTTCCCAGAAATCGACTTCGATAAGGTAAACCGTACTAGAGGTTTAGATGTTGTTATTGTTACTACTGCCAACACTGATGAAGAAGCTCGTGAACTTTTAGGTCAATTTGGTATGCCTTTTGCAAAGTAATGGAGGACATTAATGGCTAAAACATCACAAAAAATTAGAAATCATCGTCCTGCTAAGTTCTCTTCACGCGAATATACACGTTGCGAGAGATGTGGTCGTCCACACTCCGTATACCGTAAATTCGGTTTATGCCGTATTTGCTTAAAGGAATTAGCACACAAGGGTCAAATCCCTGGTCTTAAAAAGGCTAGTTGGTAGTATACGGTTAGGAGGATAGCATAAATGGTCATGACAGATCCGATCGCAGATTACTTGACTAGAATCAGAAATGCTAACATGGCAAAGCACGATTCAGTTGAAATTCCTGCATCAAACATGAAGAAATCTATTTCAGAAATTTTGAAGAATGAAGGTTTCATTCGCGATTATGAAGTTGCAGATGATAACAAGCAAGGTATCATCAAAGTTTTCTTGAAATATGGTCCAAACGGAGAACGTGTCATTTCAGGCTTAAAGCGTATTTCTAAGCCAGGTCTTAGAAACTACGTAAGTGCTGAAGACTTACCTAAAGTTCTTAATGGTTTAGGTATTGCCATCGTTTCTACTTCTGCTGGTGTTATTACCGATAAAGAAGCTAGACAAAAGAACGTTGGCGGCGAAGTTATCGCTTACGTTTGGTAATTCTGACAGAAAGGAGAACAATCAATGAGCCGTATCGGTTTAAAGACTATTGAAGTCCCTGACAGTGTCACTGTTACCAAGGAAGGCGACAACATTACTGTTAAGGGTCCTAAAGGTGAATTAACTAGATATTTCGATCCAAAGATTACTTTTAATCAAGAAGATGGTCAAATTAACTTTACTCGTTCAAGTGAAAGTGATAAAGCACTTCACGGTACTGAAAGAGCTAACTTGGCTTCTATGATCGAAGGTGTAGTTGATGGCTACAAGAAGACTTTGAAGTTAATCGGTGTTGGTTACCGTGCACAAGCTCAAGGTAACAAATTAACTTTGAATGTTGGTTATTCACACCCAGTTGTAATGACCGCTCCTGAAGGTGTTTCAGTAAAGGCAACTTCAGCAACTGATATTGAAGTTGAAGGTATTTCAAAGCAAGCTGTTGGTCAATTTGCAGCTGAAATCCGCGATGTACGTCCACCAGAACCTTATAAGGGTAAAGGTATTCGTTACACTGACGAATATGTACGTCGTAAGGAAGGTAAGACTGGTAAGTAATAGTTAATTTTTGAGGTGAAATTGTGATTTCTAAACCAGATAAAAACAAATTACGCTTAAAGCGTCATAAACGTATTCGTGGTAAGATTTCTGGTACTGCTGAGCGCCCACGCTTAAGTATTTTTCGTTCTAACAAAAACATCTACGCTCAATTAATTGATGACGTAGCGGGTGTAACGCTTGCAAGTGCCTCAACTTTGGATAAGTCTGTATCTGAAGACGCAAACAAAGTGGATCAAGCTGCAGCTGTAGGTAAAGCAATTGCTGAAGCAGCTAAGGCTAAGAACATTACAAACGTTGTATTTGATAGAAGTGGTTACTTATACCACGGCCGTATTTCAGCTTTGGCAGATGCCGCACGTGAAAACGGATTAGATTTCTAGGAAAGGAGAATAACACATGGCAAACCGCAACGATTCTCGTAATAATCGTAGAAACAAGGACGATATCGAAGATCAATTAGTAGCAATCAATCGTGTCACCAAGGTTGTTAAAGGTGGACAACGTATGAGATTTGCTGCTTTGGTAGTCGTTGGTGATAAAAAGGGTCGTGTAGGCTTTGGTACCGGTAAGGCACAAGAAGTTCCTGAAGCAATCCGTAAGGCTGTTGAAGCTGGTAAAAAGAATATGATCAACGTTCCTAAGGTTGGTACTACTATTCCTCACGAAGTAATTGGTCACTACGGTTCAGGTAACATTTTATTGAAGCCTGCTGAAGCTGGTTCTGGTGTTGCTGCTGGTGGTGCTGTACGTATCGTTATGGATATGGCTGGTATTGCAGACGTAACTTCAAAGTCACTTGGCTCAAACACTCCAATCAACGTTGTTCGTGCAACTATTGACGGTTTAAAGAAGCTTAGAACTAGCGAAGAAGTTAATAAGCTTCGCCAAGTAAAGAGCGCAGATTAGGGAGATTTTAGATGACTGATTTAAAAGTTACTTTAATTAGAAGTGTTGCCCACCGTCTTCCAAACCAAAGAAAAGTTGTTAAAGCCCTTGGTTTGGGTAGAGTAAGCAGTACAGTTGTTCTTCCAGATAACGCTGCTACACGTGGTGCATTAATGAAAATTGCTCACTTAATCTCAGTTGAAGAGATTAATAAATAAGAATTATCAAGGAGGTGCCGATTTAATGAAGCTTCATGAATTACATGCTGCTGAAGGTTCACGTCGCGCTAGAAAGCGTGTTGGTCGTGGTACTTCAAGTGGTTACGGTAAAACTTCTGGTCGTGGTCAAAAGGGTCAATTAGCTCGTCAAGGTGGCCATACTCGTTTAGGTTTTGAAGGTGGTCAAATGCCATTATTCAGAACTATGCCTAAGCGTGGTTTTAAGAACGTTAACCGTAAGGAATACGCAATTATTAATTTAGATGACTTAAACAAGTTTGAAGATGGCAGTGAAGTAACTGTTAAAACTCTTAAGGAAAATGGCTTGGTAAATAAAGAATTATCAGGTGTTAAGTTACTTGCTAACGGTGAATTAAAGACTAAGGTAACTGTAAAGGTTAACAAAGTTTCAGCAGCTGCTAAAGAAGCAGTTGAAGCCGCTGGCGGAACTGTTGAGGTGATCTAATGTTTTCGACCTTGAAGAACGCCTTTAAGGATAAAGAAATCAGAAATAAAATCTGGTTTACTCTATTTATTCTTTTGCTATATCGCATCGGTGCTAATATTACAGTTCCAGGTGTTAATGCGAAGGCGATCACTCAAGTTGCGCAAACAGGTTTGGTCCCAATGTTGGATACCGTATCTGGTGGTGGACTAGACAACTATTCAATTTTTTCATTAGGTGTTTCTCCATATATTACTGCACAAATTGTTATTCAATTATTGCAGATGGACATTGTTCCTACGCTGGTTGAATGGGGAAAACAAGGTGAAGTTGGTAGACGTAAAACCAATCAAGTAACCCGATGGTTAGCATTGGTTGTTGCTTTTGTACAAAGTATTGGTATTACTCTCGGATTTAACGCTTTAACTCAAATGGGTTTAGTTAAGAATCAAACTCCACAAACCTATATTGAAATTGCTATTATTATGACTGCCGGTACAATGTTACTTACTTGGCTTGGTGATGAAATTACCGATAAAGGTTTAGGTAATGGAGTATCAGTAATTATTTTTGCAGGTATTATTGCAAGATTACCTGCGGGTTTATGGCAAATTTATAAAGAAGAAATTATTAATAATAGTGCTAGTGATCGTTGGCAAGGTATTTTGTTCTTCGTGGGAGTAATCATAGCAATCCTTATAGTAACGCAACTTGTTACATGGGTTGAACAAGCTACACGTCGCATTCCAATTCAATATACAAGAAGAGCGACAGTTAGTGGTTCAGAAAGTTTTCTACCATTAAAGGTTAATGTTTCTGGAGTTATTCCGGTAATTTTTGCCAGTTCATTTATTATTACACCAGCAACAATCTTAATGGCCTTTCAAAGAAGTCATGGCGATCAACAATGGTTTAAAGTGTTAACTAACATCTTTAGCTTGCAAACAACTCCTGGAGTAATTATTTATACGCTTTTAATTATATTATTTACTTTCTTCTATGCTTTTGTTCAGGTTAACCCTGAGAAGCTAGCAGAAAACTTACAAAAACAAGGCGCATATATTCCTAGTGTTTGGCCAGGTAAAGATACTCAGAATTATATTTCAAAAATGTTAATGAAATTATCAACTGTTGGTTCAGTTTTCTTAGGTTTAGTTGCACTTTTACCACAGTTGGCTACTAACTTCTGGAACTTACCAAGTTCTATAGGGTTAGGAGGAACTAGTCTATTAATTGTAATAGGTGTAGTTCTTGAATTATCTCGTCAAATTAACGGATTGTTAATGAAGAGAGAATATGTTGGATTCATCAGATAGGAACGTAAAAATGATTAACTTAATTCTTTTAGGTTTGCCAGGTGCTGGTAAAGGTACAGCATCAGAGCGAATTGTTGATAAATATCACTTAACTCATATTTCAACTGGGGATATGTTTAGGGAAGCAATGGCTAATGAGACCAAAGTTGGTCTTGAAGCTAAAAGTTATATCGACAAGGGTAATTTAGTACCAGATGAAGTTACTGCAAAGCTGGTTGAGGAGCGTTTAAGTCAACCTGATATTAAAGAAGGTTTTATCTTAGATGGTTTTCCTAGAACAACTGTACAAGCAGAACTCTTAGAAGGTATTACTAAACGTCTTAACAAGCCATTAACTAATGTTATTTCACTTGAAGTAGATGAACAAACTTTGATTGACCGTTTGTCAGCAAGATACATGTGTAAAAATTGTGGAGCTACTTATAACAAGATTTCTAAGAAGCCAAAAGTAGAAGGTACTTGTGATCGTTGTGGTAGTCATGAATTTTATCAACGTGAAGATGACAAACCAGAAGTAGTTAAGAATCGTCTTGAAGTTAATGAAAAGATGAATGCACCTTTGAAGGACTTTTATAAAGAAAAAGGTTTGCTTACTGTAATTAATGGTGAACAAACTCCAGAAAAAGTCTTTGAAGATATTGATGCGGTATTAAGTAAGAACAAGTAATTAATACTTGTATATTTACTATTCCGTGTTATAATTTCAAAGTATGACTGTTTAATTGCGGAGGAACAACTTTGGCAAAAGATGATGTCATTGAAGTAGAAGGTAAGGTAGTAGATACCTTACCTAATGCTATGTTTAAAGTTGAATTGGAAAATGGAGCAATTATTTTAGCACATGTTTCCGGTAAGATTAGAATGCACTATATTCGTATTTTACCTGGAGACCGTGTTACTGTGGAATTGTCTCCATACGATTTAACTAAAGGTAGAATTACGTATCGGTTTATAAAGTAATAACGGAGGTAAACATGAAGGTTAGACCATCTGTTAAACCAATGTGTGAACATTGTAAAGTTATTAAGAGACATGGCCGTGTTATGGTTATTTGCCCAGCAAATCCAAAGCACAAGCAACGTCAAGGTTAAAAATAAAATAGGAGGTGCAATTTATGGCACGTATTGCTGGTGTTGACTTACCAAGAGACAAAAGAGTTGTTGTTGCATTAACATACATTTTTGGTATTGGTGAACCAACAGCTAAGAAGATCTGTGCAGCTGCAGGTGTTTCTGAAGACATTCGTTCAAAGGATTTAACTCCAGAAGATCAAGAAAAGCTTCGTTCAGAAGTTGATAAATACCGTGTTGAAGGTGACTTGCGTCGTGAAATCAGCATGAACATTAAACGTTTAGTTGATATTGGCTCATACCGTGGTATGCGTCACCGCCGTGGACTTCCAGTTCGTGGTCAAAACACTAAGAACAATGCTCGTACTCGTAAGGGTACTAAGAGAAATCGTTAATAAGTTATAGGGAGGTTTATTGATGCCTAAAACAGCACGTAAGCGTCGTGTGAAGAAGCATGTCGAAAGCGGCGTTGCTCATATTCATTCTACGTTTAATAATACTTTAGTCATGATTACTGACGTTCAAGGTAATGCAGTTGCTTGGTCATCAGCTGGTGCATTGGGCTTTAAGGGTAGCCGTAAGTCTACTCCATTTGCAGCTCAAATGGCAGCTGAAGCAGCAGCTAAGAGTGCAATGGACCAAGGCATGAAACATGTTGAAGTTTCTGTTAAAGGTCCTGGTGCTGGTCGTGAATCTGCTATTAGATCACTTCAAGCAACTGGTCTTGAAATTACTGCAATTCGTGACGTTACGCCAGTTCCCCACAATGGTTCCAGACCACCAAAACGTCGTCGTGTTTAATTTTGTCCTTCATATGGGACATTGCGTTTTGAAAGGGGCCTAGTAATGATTGAATTTGAAAAACCAAATATTACCGTTGTTGAACAAGAAAATTCTTACGGTAAGTTTGTTGTTGAACCACTTGAACGAGGCTTTGGTACAACTTTAGGTAATTCTTTACGTAGAGTTTTATTGACTTCGATTCCGGGTACAGGACTTGTTTACGTTCAAATTGATGGCGTTTTACACGAGTTCGCAACAGTTCCTGGCGTTAGAGAAGATGTAACCAAGATTATTCTTAATTTGAAGAAGCTTGAATTAAAGTCTTTTTCAGATGAACAAAAGGTTATTGAGTTGGACGTAGAAGGTCCTGCCACTGTAACTGCTGATGATCTTAAAGTTGATGCGGATGTTCAAGTTTTGAATCCTGATCAATATATCTGTACCATTGCTGAAGGTGGACACTTGCATATGCAAATTGCTGTTAAAAATGGCCGCGGTTATGTTCCTGCAAGTGACAATAAGAGTGAAGACATGCCAATTGGTGTTATTCCAGTTGATTCTCTTTTCTCACCAATTAAGAAAGTTAATTACCAAGTTGAATCAACTCGTGTTGGTAAGAGAGATGACTTTGACAAGCTCACTTTAGAGATTTGGACTGATGGTTCAATCAACCCTAATGACGCCCTCAGTTTTGCTGCTAAAATTTTAGTAGAACACTTTAAGGTGTTTGAATCTGCTGACGCAAATGCTAAGTTCAGCGAAGTAATGGTGGAAAAAGAAGACGATAAGAAAGAGAAGAAGCTTGAAATGACAATTGAAGAGCTTGATCTTTCAGTTCGTTCATATAACTGCCTAAAGCGTGCAGGTATTAATACTTTGCAAGAGTTAACTGATAAGACTGAAGCAGATATGATGCGTGTACGTAACTTGGGACGTAAATCATTGGAAGAAGTTAAGAACAAATTAGCAGACTTAGGACTTTCACTTCGTCAAGAAGATTAACTAAGTAGGCAAATAAAGGAGGCAAACTCATGGCATACCGTAAATTAGGTCGCGATAGTGCACATAGAAAAGCAATGCTTAGAGAAATGACTACTCAATTGATCATTAACGAACGCATTGTTACTACTGAAGCACGTGCCAAAGAAATTCGTAAGACAGCCGAAAAAATGATTACCTTAGGTAAGCGTGGCGATTTAGCTGCTAGAAGAAAGGCTGCTGCATTTGTACGTGATGAAATTGCTGATGTTAAGGAAGAAAAAGATGCAGTTGTTGTTAAATCAGCATTGCAAAAGCTTTTCAGCGATATTGCACCTCGTTACAAGGATCGTAATGGTGGTTACACCAGAATTATGAAGTTAGCATTAGCTCGTAAAGGTGATGCTGCTCCAATGGTTATTCTTGAATTAGTTTAATTGAAAGAATAACAAAAAACTTAATAGCTATTAAGAATTATCCATGAAAGTGAGAATAAGCGCGATGATGATGGCGAAAGCTTAGTCTAGCTTAGATGATGAAAAATCATCCCTCTTCATGGGTGATTTTTTTTTACGCAATTTTTGGTACAATAAAATATATTTCAAGGTGGTGGATAAAATGTCTAACAAAAATATAATTCAGTTACATAATGTAACTTTCACTTATCCAGATAGCAGTAAACCAGCTATAGATAATATAAATTTAAATATTCAAAAGGACTCTTGGACTACAATCATTGGACACAATGGTAGTGGTAAATCTACGATTACTAGATTAATTAATGGATTATTAATTCCAGATGACAATAATGATACTTATATTGAAGTTGATGGAATAAAACTAACTAAAAATACAGTTTGGAATATTAGAGATAAAGTAGGTATAGTTTTCCAAAATCCTGATAATCAATTTGTAGGAGCCACTGTAGCTGATGATGTTGCTTTTGGACTTGAAAACAGAGGAGTTCCACATGCTAAAATGCTAAAAATCGTTCCTAAAGCAATAAAAGAGGTTGGTATGTCTAATTATACTAATTCAGAGCCATCGACTCTGTCAGGTGGTCAAAAGCAGCGTGTAGCGATAGCTGGAATTTTAGCAGTAAAACCAAAAATAATTATTTTAGATGAATCAACTTCAATGTTAGATCCAGAAGGCAGAAATCAAATATTAAGCATCATTCAAAAAATGAAGACACAAAATGATTTAACTGTAATTTCGATTACTCATGATGTTAATGAGGCTTTAATGGCAGATCAAGTTGTAATTTTGAATGATGGAAAGCTTGTTGCTCAGAATAAACCGAATATTATTTTTACAAAAAGTAAACTTTTAAATGAATTAGGATTAGATATCCCTTTTGTATTCAAACTCAAACAAAGATTGTTAGAAAATAATATTCCAATTCCTAATACTGTGAAATCTGAGAAAGATCTGGTGAAATATTTATGTCAATTAAATTTAGCAAAGTAAATTATATATATGCACTTGGTTCACCCCTTGAAAAAAGAGGATTAAATGATGTAAGTTTTGAATTAACAGAAGGAAATTTTATAGCAATTATTGGACATACTGGTAGTGGTAAATCTACCTTAATGCAACATTTTAATGCATTACTTAAGCCAACCAGTGGAAAAATTTCTATTGCTGGATATAATATTGATAATCAGACTTCAAACAAGCATTTAAAAAAGCTGCGGAAGCATGTAAGTTTAGTTTTTCAATTTCCAGAAGCACAGTTATTTGAAAATACTGTTATTGATGATATTTCATTTGGACCTAAAAATTTTGGCTATAGTGAAGAAGAAGCAATTAATTTAGCCAAAAAGTGGCTTAAAAAAGTAGGATTGCCAGAGGATATTTCTCAAAAATCACCCTTTGATTTATCTGGCGGCCAAATGCGGCGAGTAGCAATTGCAGGTGTTATGGCTTATGAACCAGATATTCTATGTCTAGATGAGCCAGCTGCGGGCTTAGATCCTCAAGCTAAAGAGCAAATGATGAAATTATTTAAAGAGTATCAACAAGAAGGTCATACTGTTATTTTAGTTACTCATAATATGGACGATGTAGCAGAATATGCGGATGATGTGTTAGTAATGGAAAATGGAAACTTGATAAAACATGCCAGTCCTGATAAAGTTTTTGAAGATAATGACTGGCTTCAAAAACATCAAGTCCTAAAACCAACCGCAGCAACTTTTGCTGATAAATTATCTAATTTTACTTTTGATAAAAAGCCGTTAACTTTAGATAAGTTAGTTACAGATATTTCTAAAAATTTAAAGAGGTGATAACGTGAGTAAAATTTTAATAGGTAGATATATTCCAGGAGATTCAATTATTTATAAAATGGATCCTAGGGGAAAATTATTAGCCTGTATTGCTTTTATTTTTGTAATTTTCTTGGCTAATAATTGGATTACATATGCGATTATCACGTTATTTAGCTTGTTTGCTGTATTTGAAACTAAATTAAAGCTCAAAGTATTTTGGAATGGAATTAAACCGTTAGTTTGGTTGATTTTATTTACATCTTTATTGCAGCTTTTGTTTACCACTGGTGGGCATGTGTATTGGAAATGGTTAATATTTACAATTTCTAGCTTTGGAATTATAAATGCAATCTATATTTTTATTAGGTTTACATTAATTATATTAATTTCAACAGTTTTAACTGTAACAACAATGCCATTAGAAATAGCTGATGCTATGGAATGGATTCTTACACCTTTAAAATATTTAAAAGTACCAGTTGATAAAATTGCTTTAGTAATGTCAATTGCCTTAAGATTTGTGCCAACTCTTTTTGATGAAACCGTAAAAATCATGAATGCACAGCGTTCGCGTGGAGCTGACTTTAATGATGGGGGATTAATAAAAAGAGCAAAAGCTATTGCACCACTTCTAGTTCCGCTATTTATAAGTTCTTTACAAACTGCAGTAGACTTAGCAACGGCTATGGAATCTCGTGGTTATCGCGGCAGTGAAGGTAGAACGAAATTTAGAATTTTAAAATGGTCAAAGTATGATTTATATTGTTTAGGATATTTTGTATTATTAGTAGGATTATTATTAATTTTTAGGATGAGATAATGACAACAAGATATAAAATGACGATGGCTTACGATGGCCATCTTTTTCATGGCTTTCAAATGCAGCCAAATCAAAGAACAGTTCAAGGTACAGTTGAAGAAGCTCTTAGTAAAATGACTAAGGGAAAACGAGTAATTGTTGAAGGATCAGGTAGAACAGATGCTGGAGTTCATGCAATTGGACAGGTAATTCATTTTGATTATCCAGGCAAACAAATTCCAGCTGAAAAAATGATTTTGGCATTAAATTCTATGATGCCGCTTGATATTGTCTTTAAAGATTGTGAAATAGTAGAAGAAGATTTCCATGTTCGCTATTCTGCTAAAGGAAAGTGGTATCGCTATCGAGTTAGTCAAGATCGGTTTGTTGATCCATTTAGACGTTTTTATACTGGACATTTTCCTTATCCATTAGATATAAATAAAATGCAAAAAGCAGCTCAAGATCTAATCGGGACACATGATTTTACTAGTTTTGCAGCTAGTGGAGGACAGATTGTAAATAAAGTTAGAACGATGTACTATGTTAATGTGCAAGAAGATAAAGAAAATAATGAAATTATTTTTGATTTTATTTGTTCTGGCTTTTTGTATAATATGGTTAGGATTTTAGTCGGTACTTTACTTGAAATTGGTAATGGTAAAAGACCTGTAGATGATTTTCCAAGAGTGATAAAAGCTAAGAATCGTGAAGAAGTTCGTGAAACAGCTCAAGCAAATGGATTGTATCTTTACCATGTTTTTTATGAAGAATTACCAAATAAATACCGTCAGGATCGTGATTTATAATTGACATTTTGGGCAAAAGGACGTACTCTAGTATAGTATGTTTGTCCACGATAGGCCCCGGAAACTTATTGTTTTCAAACTGCAAATAAACGGAGGAATTTACATTGCGTACAACACCATTAGCTAAATCTAGCGAAATTGAACGTAAGTGGTACATTATTGATGCAGAAGGCGTATCATTAGGTCGTCTTTCAACTGCTGTAGCCACTATTTTAAGAGGTAAGAACAAGCCTCAATATACACCAAATGTTGACACTGGTGATAATGTAATTGTCATCAATGCTTCAAAGATTAAGTTGACTGGTAAGAAGGCTACTGACAAGATCCATTACCACCACTCATCATGGCGTGGTGGCTTAAAGGCTGTTTCATACGGCGAGTTGCTTGCTAATAACCCAGTTAAGATGGTTGAAATTTCAGTAAAAGGTATGCTTCCAAAGAATACTCTTGGTCACCAAGAATTCATGAAGATGCATGTTTATGCTGATGCTGATCACAAGCATGAAGCACAAAAGCCTGAAAAGTTAGACATTAACAAATTAATCTAGGAGGTTAAATAATGGCACAACAAGCTGCATACGCAGGTACTGGTCGCCGCAAGGATTCAGTTGCGCGCGTTCGTTTAGTACCAGGTAACGGTAAGATCACTGTTAACAATAAAGATGTTGATCAATACATTCCATTCCCTAACTTGGTTAAGGACTTGAAGCAACCTTTAACATTAACTGAAACTGAAGGTCAATACGACGTAGTTGTTAATGTTAACGGTGGTGGCTTCTCTGGCCAAGCTGGTGCAATCCGTCACGGTATTGCTCGTGCACTTCTTGAAGTAGACCCAGATTTCCGTGGTCCACTTAAGAAGGCAGGTTTCTTAACTCGTGACCCAAGAATGAAGGAAAGAAAGAAGCCAGGTTTGAAGAAAGCCCGCAAAGCTTCTCAATTCTCAAAGCGTTAATCATCAGATTTTACGTTTATACAAAAAAGCGTTCCAAACAGGGACGCTTTTTTATTTTCTTAATTAAAAAAATTCAGTATTTACAGATTTCTCAAAAAGCAACATTTAAATGTTAAAATAATGCAAAAATCATTTAATACAAAGTAAACATTTTATTTACCATTTTACTTTTAATATAACTAATATCGTGGTATAGTAAAAGATGTAAGAGCTTACTAGCATTGATTCTAGAATCAGTTTTATTATTAAAAAATAACTTCGATGAAAAACGTAAGAGTTCGAATTAAAGCTATTTTTTACACTATATTCATAGTGTTCTTAATATATAGAAGGGAGGTCTTAAAAAAAGACCAAATGGCCTTTTTCGATCTCGAGTGAAAATTCGTAGATTACTTTGCAATATTATTCCGAACGTTGCGATATTTTTTATGTTTACCGCAAGACTGATACCCACTTAAGTCTTAAAGGAATTATTATTTGTAGCATTTACAATCCTGAGATATCCTTATAACATTTATACCCCTATCTTTACTCCATACTTATTTTAGGATTGGTATTATACTTAAAGCAATTTAAATCTTGATAACTCCTTCTCATATTAAGTATTTGCTTAAAAAATTCGAACAGCTTATTTTGCTATAAATAATAATCAATTAATTAAATCAAAAAATTCAGATTAAGGATATTTTACTTGTTAGGATTTAGCTTTAGACGTTGATGATTATGAAGGCTATTATTCCACTTACAGAAGCTTATTTAATTTTATCAGCAGAATTGGCTTATAATGTTTGACATGAAATGTTATCCGATCCGTAAAAGCTAATACCAATTAATGTTTGACCCCGATTTTAAACTAGCAATTAAGAATATTATTACATTATTCCTCCTTCAGTTCGATTGTTAGTTAAAAATTATGACGACGAAAAACTGCTTAAAATTCCTATACTTGATAATTAAAGCTAAATTTTTGAATGAACTTAATTTTGAAAGGCTTTTGAATTTAATTACATAAATAAACGCAAAAAATTGAAAAATTAAAGATCGACATGTTTCTGAGGTCAAGAAGTTCCAACTTCTTGACTTTTTTATATAAAAAATAAGCGAAGAGATATTCTTCGCTTATAATTTTTTTAAAGGCTATCTTGAATATTTTGAGCTAGATAATCATATAGCATACCTTTTTTAAGCTCACTAGTATCTACTCCTAAAGCCTCCGCAATTGCATAAGCATATGCCCACGCAGTAGCGGGACCACGACTAGTAATAACTTTATGTTTTGTATCAGTAACCGTAATGGTTTCTTTAAAATGGCTAGTAGGAGAATCTTTTTGAATTTCTGCTTCAAAACCTGGATAGCAAGTGTAATTTGCATCGTCTAAAACGCCATATCGACCTAAAGCAATAGGAGCAGCACACATTGCCGCATCCCATTTACCTTCTTGATGACGCTTAACCATTAAATCACGCAATTTTTTATTATCACGTAAATTAATTGCGCCAGTCTTTCCTCCAGGAAAAGCAACTAAGTCGTAATCTAATAAACTGTTATCAACTACTTTATCACAAGTTAATTTGATTTTGTGATCGCCCATTACGTCTTTGCTGGTAAGACCAACCATATCAGTTTTAACATTAAGACGACGTAAAACATCAACTACGCTAAGTCCTTCAACTTCTTCACAACCATCTGCGAAAACTACAGCAACTTTTGTCATAAAATCTTCCTTTCTGTATCAATTACCTTTATTATAAACTTATGACTAGAACTTTTTAGAAAGAATTTGATGATTTTAATGGGAACATTTATATTTTTAATTGTAGCTGGGATTTTAGCAGGAATTGTATCAGCAGTTGCAAGTATGGCTTCACTTATTTCTTACCCTGCTCTTCTTATTGTGGGAGTGCCACCAGTAACTGCAAATATCACCAATACTGCTTCCCTTATTTTTACTGGAGCAGGTAGCGCAATGTCTTCTCTTAAAGATTTGCGAGGGCATTGGTTAGAGACAGCTAAGTATTCTGTTTTTATTTTAATTGGAGCCTTAGGAGGAAGCTTACTTTTATTAAGATTTCCAGGTACTGTTTTTGAAAAGTTAGTTCCATTTTTTGTCTTGTTTTCAGCGGGAATGCTGTTATTGAGTGGGAGTAAGAAATTTTTTGATTTATCAAAAAATCGTTCTAAAAAAGGAACCCTTGGTGCATATTTAGGTTTAATAGTAGCAGGTGTTTATACAGGGTATTTTGGTGCTGCTGCGGGAGTTTTAATGCTAATATTTTTAACTTATATTAGCAATGATAATTTTGTGGTTATCAATGCCATGAAAAATATTATTGGTTCCTTGGGTAATTTAGTAGCATTAATTGTTTTCATTTTTGGTTCAAAAATTATGTGGTCAATGGTTGTTCCGATGGCAATAGGCTTATTTATTGGGGGATTTTTAGGACAAAAGAGTATTCACTATCTTTCTGCAAAAACAGTTAGATGGATTACGGCAGGATTTTCAGTAATTTTGGCAAGTTATTTGTTTTATACGGCTTATATCCTTTAAATCTGCTAAAATATACATAATCATAAAAAAGAAGGGAAGTTGCATATGTCAACAGAAGTTTATTTAGTTCGTCACGGTGAAACAATGTTTAATCAGCTGAATAAGGTTCAAGGATGGTGTGATTCCCCATTAACTGTTAAGGGAATCGATGATTTAAAAAGAACAGCTAATGCTTTAGCACAAGTACACTTTGATAATATGTATTCGTCAGATTTAAAACGTGCTATTGATACTGTTCACTTAATGAAAAACGCTAACTTAGTATCAAAAATTGGAAAAATTAAAAAACTACCAGAATTTCGTGAGGTGTTTTTTGGTAGTTTTGAAGGAGATGATATTAATGAAACGTGGGACCAAGTTGCGGTAGCTGCTGGAATAGGTCATGAAGATGACGTTCGTAATATCATTAATACTGTTGGAATCTATAATTTCCGTGAAGCCACCAAAAAAGCGGACCCACGACATTTAGCAGAAAACAAAGAAGAACTAGATGATAGGATGGTTCGAGCTATTGAAGTGTTGCATGAATTAACCAAAAATGAAAAAAGAGTTTTATTGGTTTCACATGGAGACTTTATTAAAACTTTATCCATAAAATATTGGAATAAGAGTGACGGTTTGCATGATATTCCATTTCCAGATAATGGTAGTGTAACTCGTGGACTACTTCATGATGATGGTAAGTTTGAAATTATTGATTATAATATGAATGCTGAAAATTTATAAAGCCGTGCTGAAAAGGCATGGCCTTTTTTGGTAGACTATAATTTGAAAGGAAAAGTGATAATGAATAATAAAGATAATACAACTGGGAGATATGTTTTTGTAACTTTATTAAATGTAATTATTACTGTTGCAGAATTTGTTGGTGGAATTGTATCAGGTTCATTGGCATTGCTATCTGATGCAGTGCATAATTTAAGTGATGTAGGAGCAATTGTCTTATCTTTTGTTGCCCATTTAATTAGTCGTAAGAGTCGTAACACTAATAAAACTTTCGGTTATCAAAGAGCAGAAACATTAGCCGCTTTTACTAATGGTGTGATTTTAATTGTTATCAGTCTATTATTATTTGTAGAAGCAATTCAGCGGTTTTGGCAGCCAGAACATATTAAAGGCGGAATTATGTTAATAGTATCTGCTATTGGACTTGCTGCAAACTTTATTTCGATGTTTGCAATGCATAAAGATGCAAAGAATAATCTTAATGTACGTTCAACTTTTGTTCATATGTTAAGTGATGCCCTTTCAAGCGTAGCAGTTGTAATTGGAGCAATTTTTATTTATTTCTGGAATGTTACCTGGCTCGATCCAGTACTTACAATGTTGGTTTCACTTTTTGTATTGTATGAAGCATATGAAATTACAATGAAAGCAGCAAATGTTTTAATGGAGTCTAATCCTAATATTGATTTGAATGAAATTAATAAAATTGTACTTTCTTATCCAGAAGTTAAAAATATTCATCATGTGCATGTTTGGCGTTACAGTGATGATTATATTATGCTAGATGCACATGTTAATGTTAGTAAAGATTTGAAGGCAGTTCAATTTGAAAAGTTGACTGAAGAAATAGCTCAACAATTAAAAAAGAAGTTGGATATTAATCATGTAAATTTACAACCGGAATGTGAACGAGGAAGAAATGACAAAATGATTGTTCCCGGTCCCGGTAAAGAAAATTAGGAGATACGGATGAATTTTCAAGTAAATGTTTTTACAGCAATAATTATTATCATTGTAGGACTTTATGATTTAGCGTATGCCTGGAATAGACGTAAGCAGCCAAACAATCGTGGTGGGATACGAGCATTTGCCATTTTAGGGATGATTTTTACTATTGGTGGAATAGTTATGTTATTAACGAGGTTATAGTGAAAATGGTAAAATTAGTTTTAGTAAGACATGGTGAAAGTAAAGCAAATGCCGCAAATGTCTATACTGGATGGAATGATGTTCCCTTAACAAAAAAAGGGAAGCAGCAAGCTCAAGAAGCTGGAAATAGAATAAAGAAATTACAAGATTTTTATCCTACGCATATTCATACTTCAGTTTTATCGCGAGCAATTGTAACAGCTAATATTGTGGCAGATGTTTGTAATTTTTTATATTTGCCAATAACTAAAACATGGCGATTGAATGAGCGTCATTATGGAGCTTTACGAGGGCTTAATAAAGATATTTCTCGAAAAGTATTTGGTGCAGAGCAAGTTTTAGAGTGGCGACGCGGATTTTATTCTATTCCGCCAAAGCAAGGCTCTCCAATGGTTGATAGAAGATATAAATTTTGTGATCAACATCTAATGCCAAGAGCAGAAAGCCTTTATCAAACTCAAGTTAGACTTTTGCCTTATTATTATGACCAGATAGCAAGTAGAATGTTAATGGGGCAAGATCAATTAATTGTAGCTCATGGCTCAAGTTTAAGAGCGTTAATTAAAAAAATTGAAAACATTAACGATCATGATATTGTAAAACTAGAAGTTCCAAATGCTGAGCCGATAGTTTATACAATGGATGAAAAATTGAATATTTTAGATAAGAAAATATTAAACTAGTGCACATTGATGCACTTTTTTTGTGCTTATAATTAGGTAGGGCGGTTATTTGTGGTAAAATTTATAGGAAATAGAGTTTTTAGATTTCTTAGTTTGGAGTTAAGACCATGCGTAAAATATTTTTATTGCGAGGTGCACCAGGCTCAGGTAAATCTTCTTTTATTGCTCGTCATCACTTACAACCGTACGCGATAAGTCGTGATGAAATTCGGTTATTATTGGCGGACTTAACAGTTTATTATGAAGAGGATGAGGATTACTTACACCAAGTAATTCCACGGCACGTAACCGTTCGTACCGAGCAGATGGTGGATAATTTAGTGGAACATAAAATGTCGTATGGTGAAACAGTTATTGTTGACGGCACGCATATTGTTCCTAGTGCAATTGAGCACTTTAAACCATGGGTGGATAAATATCACTATGAATTATTTGTAGTTGATTTGATGCAGCATAACACTCTTGAAAGTTTACTTAAGCGTAATGAAACACGAATGCATTATGATTGGGTTAAACCAGAAGTTATTAAGCAAATGTATCATTCATATAAGACTCACCCTGAAGTTCCAGAATGGGCACATGGAATTGTACCTAATCAAATGGAAAAGGCATTGTCACAACGTGAGAGTAATTTAGACCGGTATTCTCATGTTATTGCCGTTCCAGATAAGGTAAAAGAGGAAGATTTTCCTCATGTTCACATTTCGAATTTTTATTTTTCATTTAATAAAAAATTCACTGAAAAATATGGTACTTATCGTAATGTTGTAACGATTGCAACAACGCCAGAAGAAGCAGTTGAAGATTTTAAATTACCATATTTTGTATTTAAGTTTCATCATAAACACTTTTTAATTTCAGCGTATCCAATTAGAAATGAAATGCTGGATCCAATTAGAAAAGTTAAAGGGGTTTGGACTTATTCAACAGGACTTTATAATGTGGCTGATTTTGTAAAGCAATTCCCAGAAAATAAGAATCCCCATGTACATCAATTTAATTTAAGTAAGCTTGATCCAACAAGATTACTTCATATTTGGTAAAAATTAATAACTAGTTAGTTGTATTTTTGAACTAACTAGTTATTTTTTGTTAAAAGCAAAATAATATTTAAGTTACTATAGTACATTTTTTAAGAAAGCGGTATTATAGAAAAGGAAAATTTTTATATGATTCGGAGAGAAAAGATGAAACTAAAAAAGAAAACCTTATTAGTATTATTGGGAGTAAGTTTATTGATGGTATTGTCGGCTTGTGCACCAAAAGAAAGCAAGTCTTCAGATAATAATACAACTAAGAGTTCAAAAATCACAATTGGTGCCATGGCAGCTCCAGATAGCGCTCCGTTGTATGTAGCAGAACGAAAAGGATATTTTAAAGATGAAGGTTTAAATGTAAAAGTTGAACTTTTCAAAGATCCAAATAAACGTGATGCTGCAGCTAGTGCAGGTCAGATTAATGCTGCCGTAGTAGACTTTTTGTCTTTTACACCATATATGCGTTCTAAAAAAATTGATTGGAAATTAATTACTCAAATGACTGGTAGATTTGGAATTGCAGTTCCTAAAGATTCTTCAATAAAAACAGTTAAGGATTTAAAGGGAACTAAGGTTGCAAATATGTCACACCAAGTTACTCAATATTACATGTACCAAACTTTAAAAGAACATGGAGTAAATCCAGATACAGTAAAGATAATTAATACACCTCAAATTCCGCAACGAGTTGAAATGATTAAGAATAATCAAGCGGCAGCTGCTGTTTTACCACAAACATTTTTAACTTTGGCTAGTGTTCAAGGATGCAAAGTATTGACAACAAGTAAGCCAGATTTTCAAGTAACTGCTTTGGCTGCTAAAGGTCAACTACTTAAAAACAAAGCTATGAGAACTAAATTCCTTAAAGCTTATAATCAAGCAGTTGATGATATTAATAATCATCCAAAAGATTTACAAGAAGTTTTACAAAAAGATTTATCAATGCCACTTCCTGTAGTTAAACGTGCTCCAAAAGATTTCCCACGATATAATCAAGCAAAAACTCCAAATGTAAAGAGAATGAAGCAAGTTTTAAAGTTTGCTGATGAACAAAAGATTTTTACTAAGAAAGTTAACGCTTCTGATTATATTGTACCGGTAGACTAATGCTTAAGATTGAAGACTTAACTGTCAAATTTGATGAAAAGATAGTTATAGATAAGCTGAATATTACTTTTCCTGATAATAGCTTAACTGCAGTTATTGGACCATCTGGAATTGGAAAGTCAACGTTTTTAGCTGCGATTTGCCAGCAGATAAATTACGAAGGTAAAATTTTATTTAATAAAGAATTACTGTCTCTAAAAAATGAAACTATTGCTCTTGTTCCACAAGACTATGGTTTATTTCCTTGGATGACGGTTCAAAAAAATATTTTATTAGGATTAAAAATACGTAATAAAAATAAGCTATCTTCAAAAAATATTGACCATCTTCATGAAGTAATTGAAAGTTTAAAAATTACAGAGTTACTTAATCAATATCCTAGTGAATTAAGCGGAGGTCAAAAACAAAGAGTAGCTATAGCTAAAGCTTTTGCAATGAAGCCTGATTTGATTTTACTAGATGAGGCATTTTCTGCTTTAGATACAGTAGTTAAAAATAAAGCACATAAATTAATGTTAATGGAGTTAAAAAAGCAACCAACCACAACAATTATGGTTACGCATGATTTAAGTGAGGCCTTAACTTTTAGTGATCAAATTTTAATATTATCAAAGTCAGGCTTTGAAATATCTTCTAATCCATTAAAAGGGATTGCACCATTAAACCGAGAAAGTAATGGGGAATTTTTTAAGATATTAACCAAGTTTAAAAATAGAATTGAGAAATCATGGTAAAAAAAGTAAAAAATTTTATAATTGCCATTTTGATTTTGAATGTATTATGGTATTTAGCTGCAGTAAGTATCAATAAAGATATTTTGCCAAATCCTTTAGCTGTATATCAAGTTTTACCAGAATTATTAAAATCAAGTAATGTAGGGTTAGATATTTATGCTTCATTATATCGAATATTTTGGGGATTGATTAGTGCAACAGGAATAGGAATTATTTTAGGTGTAGTATTAGCACGAAGTAAAAATTTTGCTAAGATTGCTGATCCAATTCTATACTTTTTGTATCCAATTCCTAAAATTTCTCTTTTACCTATTTTGATGTTGTTTTTAGGTTTAGGAGAAGTATCTAAGATAGGGATGCTATTTTTAGCGAATGTCTTTCAGGTAATTATTTCAGTTAGAGATCAAGTAAAGCAAGTTCCAGAAAGCTATTATCGTAATCTTCAAGTTTTAAATGCTAATAATTGGGATTTATTTCGTTATGTGACTTGGCCAGCATCTTTATCGGGAGTTTTTTCTGCAATGAGAATTGAGCTTTCAGCTTCATTTGCAATTTTATTCATGACAGAAGTTTATGGAACGCAGTACGGATTAGGGTATTACATTATGGATGAATGGTCAAAAATGGAATACCTAAAGATGTATGGTGGAATTATAATTTTGAGTATTATCGCTTTCATAATATTCATTGGAATTGATTTATGCGATCATCATTTTAATAAATGGCGAAAAAATAAATAAGTAAAAATACCCACTGACAAATTTAGTCAGTGGGTATTTTTATTATTAATAAGTCAACTTATTCAAAAGCTAAAGCACCCATTGGATCCCATGGTAATAATTGAATTGGATTTTCCTTGCCATCTTCATAAGCTTTTTTAAGTTCTTCTGGTAAGTATTTCTTGTTAATAACAGCTTGGTAAACAAATGAGTCAAACCACTTGTCACTCATTACGAAGTAACCTTTAAAGCCAGGTTTTTCACCCCAAGAGTTTTCAATCTTCCATTTAGTTGGCTTGCCATCAACAATATCAACTCCAGTAATAACCATTGCGTGGTCCATCATACTTTCACCAGAGTCAAGCATATCAGCCTTTGACATAGTAAAGTCTACATCAAATAATTCATCACGCTTATAAAGGTCAGTATCAAGAAGACCTGCACGACGTTCAGAGTCTTTAACAACGTTTGAACCAAACCAAACAACTTCACCATCTTTGAGTTGTTTAATAATTAGGTCCTTCATTTCATCCACCTTTAAGTTTAGGTGACGAACTTGACGACCACCTTCGACATTTCCAAGGTATTCTACTGAAAATACTTTGTGGAATGGCTTGTCCTTAGTTGGAGCATTAATAGTTGAAATATGATTTTCAAGATCCATTCCAACGTACTTATCAAAGAATTCTTTTGGAGTAATATCTTTGTCAATGTGGTAATTTTTGTTATCGTCACGATATTCAAAATTAAACTTCTTTGGTGGAACACCAAGTGAAGTTGCAAGAACGCGAAAGACATCGTTAAGCATTTCTTCCTTGCGACTTTCAACTTCATCCATTGATTTACCATCTTGAATCATACGACGAAGTTCAAGACCATCTTTTCTAAGAAGATGGTTTAAAGTATCATTTAAGGCGCTTGAGTTAGTAGCGTTGGCAGTTTCTGGATAGACACTCTTGGGAACGATACCATATTTTTCAATGATGCCGCAGAGCATATCCCATTGACCACCATCTTGTTGAGGAGTAGCAAATAAGAATGAAACTTTACGATCGTCTAAATCCTTATCAGCTGTAGCAATTACATTTTCAAAGAACCAGTTACTCTTTTCAAATTTATCCCAGAAGTTGGTGTAATTTTGAGATAATTCAAAATCTTTTAAAGCAAACTTCTTTTGAAGTGGATGGCGCATAGTGTTCAAAGCACTGAACATCCAACAACGACCAGACTGCTTTTGATCAGCGGGCTTGCCAGTTTCAATTTCAATTGAAAATGTTGGATCCAAGTCAATTTTAGTTTGTAAGTTTTGACTAGCTTTAAAAATTCCATTTTCTTGAGCAGCACGACTAGCTACACCATAAGCTGGGTGGTTTGCTAAATCTTGTTCAAATTTAGCAATATTATCATTAGTAATTTCTTTTGCCATGTAAAATTTCCTCCCTTTTATTTTACATTAACCTAATTTTATTTTAATGCAAAAATAATTTTTTGTCTATCAAATGCTAAAAGGCTGCTCAGTCCAAATATCATTTAATTCGGGATGCATTTTAAAATATTCAATAGCAATTGGATCTAAAACCCAAATTGAAAATCCAGAGTGTTTGACAAAACTTGTTACTTTTTCCATTAGTAAGCTAATTTCATGTTTGTCATGGTTAGTAGGATTTATAAAAATGTGGTTCATTACCCAAATTTGTTGATTAGCTTTCTTGATTAAATCTATGTCAGTTCTAGAAGTTAATATATCTCCAATTTTTATTTCAAAAACTTCTTTTTTCATAATAATGCCTTTCTTTTGCGTAACTAATATTTAGAGACTATAATTCATTTTCGTTAAAAATAATTGTAAAATAGTTTTCTGACAAATTAAAATAAAGTTTTAAAAAAGAGTAGGAAATAATAATGAAGACACGTGGTTTTGAAATTGTTACTAAGTATAAAGATAAAGGAATTAATTTGCCTAGAAGACAAACGATTGCTAGTGCTGGGTATGACATTGAAGCAGCAAAGGATATTGTGATTCCAAGTATTTGGAGATTGAATTTTGTGAGGATTTTTCGCTTGATTCGTAATGGTCATGAACTTTATGAAAAAGATTATGAATTAGCAGAAAGTATTTTAAAGCCAATTCTGGTTCCGACTGGATTGAAAGTTTATATGCCAGAAGATGAAGTATTAATTCTTGCCAATCGTTCTTCTAATACTTTTAAAAAGAACCTAAGCTTGCCAAATGGAATTGGTGTAATTGATGCAGATTATTACAATAATCCTAATAATGAAGGCGAACTTTTTGTACAAGTATTGAATTATGGAGTTCGTCCTCTTCATATCAAAAAGGGTGATCGGATTGCTCAGGGGATTTTTATGAAATATCTTAAAACTGATGATGATAATCCAATTACTAGACCGCGTGTAAGTGGATTTGGCTCAACAAATGAAAGAAAGGAAAATTAATGGCTCGAATTAAGACGCAGTATAAATGTCGTTCTTGTGGCTATATTTCAGCGAGTTACTTAGGCCGTTGCCCAAATTGTGGAGCATGGAATCAATTTGAAAAAGAAACTGAAGAAGTGCAAAAACGTTCAACCAAAGCAACAGCAAGTAGATTGATTAAAAAAACTGGTCTTAATGAACCAGTAAAGCTTGATACAATTAAAGCTGAAAAAGAAGAACGGATTTTAACTAAGTCAGAAGAACTTAATCGTGTTCTTGGTGGGGGAATTGTACCAGGGTCTTTAGTTTTGATTGGTGGAGATCCTGGTATTGGAAAATCAACTCTAATGCTACAGATTATGAGTGACTTAGCTGAAAAATATAAAGTATTATATGTTTCAGGAGAAGAATCTGCTAATCAAATAAAATTGCGTGCAGATCGGCTAGGTGTAGGTTCAAGCAGTATGTTGCTATATCCAGAAACTGATATGCATGATATTCGAGAACAAATTAATGATGTAAAGCCTGATTTTATTGTGATTGACTCAATTCAAACCATGAACGAACCTAGTCTTGATTCAATGACAGGTTCAGCTTCACAAGTACGCGAAGTAACAAGTGAATTGATGAAAATTGCTAAGATGGATGCAATTACTGTTTTTGTTATTGGACATGTTACAAAAGAAGGTGCGATTGCAGGACCTAAGATATTAGAGCATATGGTAGATACGGTGCTTTATTTTGAAGGGGATGAACATCATACTTATCGAATCTTGCATTCAGTAAAAAATCGTTTTGGTGCAGCTAACGAAATAGGAATGTTTGAAATGATTAATGAGGGGTTAAAAGAAGTTACTAATCCATCCTCAATTTTTCTTGATGAACGTCTGCCCAACTCAACGGGATCTGCAGTAGTAGTGTCTTTGGAAGGGACAAGACCACTTTTAGCAGAAATTCAGGCTTTAGTTACACCTACTGCTTTTGGATATGCTAAACGTACAACTTCGGGGATTGATTATAATCGTGCGGCTCTCTTATTAGCAGTTCTTGAAAAACGGGGCAACTTAATGCTTCAAAATCAAGATGTTTATTTAACTGCAACCGGCGGTATTAAGTTAAATGAACCTGCAATTGATTTAGCTGCAGCAATGTCTGTGGCATCTAGTTATTCAAATAAAGAAATTTCTCCAACTGACTGTTTTGTTGGAGAAATTGGCTTAACTGGTGAAATTCGCCGAGTTGATAAAATTGAAGCTAGAGTTAAAGAAGCTGCTAAAACCGGATTTGAAAGAATTTTTATTCCTCGTCATAATATGCATAAAAATTTGACTGAATTTGGTATTGAAGTAGTTCCAGTTTCTAGTGTGCCACAAACTTTAAAACTGCTTTTTGGCTAGACGTTGAACTTTTTAGCTAGAACGCGTAAACTAAGAATGTTAAAATCTACTATTTTTGAAAGAGGCATGAAATTTGGCTAAAAAAAAGATTCGTGTAAGATATGCACCAAGTCCAACTGGTCACTTACACATTGGTAACGCACGTACTGCACTTTTTAACTATTTGTTTGCTCGTCACAATAAGGGCACTTTTGTTTTGAGAATTGAAGATACTGACCAGAAACGTAACGTTGAAGGTGGTTCTGAATCTCAAATGGAAAACCTTCACTGGTTAGGTATTGACTGGGATGAAGGTCCTGATAAGGGTGGCGACTATGGTCCATACCGTCAATCAGAAAGAAAAGATATTTACAACAAGTATATTCAACAACTTCTTGATGAGGGTAAGGCTTACTACTCATACAAGACTGAAGAAGAGCTTGAAGAACAACGTGAAGAACAACGTGCAATGGGTATTGCACCTCACTACACTTACGAATATGAAGGCATGACTGCTGATGAAATTAAAAAGGCTCAAGAAGAAGCAGAAGCAAAGGGCCTTAAGCCAGTAGTTCGTATTCACATTCCAGAAATGGAAACTTATGAATGGGACGATATCGTTAAGGGTCACTTGAGTTTTGAAAGTGATACTATTGGTGGCGACTTCGTTATTCAGAAGCGTGATGGTATGCCAACTTACAACTTTGCCGTTGTAGTTGATGACCACTTAATGGAAATTACTCACGTTCTTCGTGGTGATGACCACGTTTCAAACACACCAAAGCAATTGGTTGTTTATGAAGCACTTGGCTGGGAAGCACCTAAGTTTGGTCATATGACTTTGATTATCAATGCTGAAACTGGTAAGAAGCTTTCTAAGCGTGATGAATCAGTTCTTCAATTTATTGAACAATATCGTGACCTTGGCTACCTTCCAGATGCAATGTTTAACTTCATTACTCTTCTTGGATGGTCTCCAGAAGGTGAAAACGAAATTTATTCACAACGTGAATTTATTAAGTTATTTGATCCTAAGCGTTTGTCAAAATCTCCTGCAGCCTTTGACCAAAAGAAGCTTGAATGGATCAATAACCAATACATTAAGAAGGCTGATCGTGATACTCTTCTTGATTTGGCACTTAACAACTTGCAAGAAGCAGGTCTTGTTGAAGAAAATCCAACTCCAGAAAAGATGGAATGGATTCGTCAATTAGTTAACATTTACTCAGTTCAAATGTCATACACTAATCAAATTGTTGAGATGACTAAGATTTTCTTTGAAGAAGCTAAGAATTTAACTGATGAAGAAATCGAAGAAATCAAGAAAGACGATGGCCGCGTAGTAATTGAAGAATTCAAGAAGCAATTGGATATGATTCCACGCTTTACTGCAGTTCAAATTATGAATGCAATCCAAGCTACTCGTAAGGCTACTGGCGTTAAGGGACGTAAGCTCTTTATGCCAATCCGTATTGCTGGTACTCGTTCAATGGTTGGACCAGGCGTTGGTGAAGCTATGGAACTTATGGGTAAGGAAAGAGTTATGAATCACTTAGACCTTACTTTGAAGCAAATGGAAGAAAATGGTCTTTAATTAAATTTTTCAAACTGTTAGAGCGTAAAAGTTCTAGCAGTTTTTTAGTATCTTTTGAGTTTTCTGGTAAAATAAAATTAACTAATACTAAGAAAGGACAAGTAAACCGTGAAAGTTTTTAATACTCTAACACGAAAAAAAGAAGAATTTAAACCTCTTGTGCCAGGTGAGGTCAGCATGTATGTCTGCGGTCCTACGGTTTATAACTATATCCACATTGGTAATGCCAGAAGTGCAATTGCCTTTGATACGATTAGACGATACTTTGAATATAAGGGATATAAAGTTAAGTACGTTTCTAATTTTACTGATGTTGATGATAAGATGATTAATGAAGCACGTGCAGAAAACATCACTGTACCTGAACTTGCTAAACGTTTTATCAATGCTTATTTAGAAGATACTAATGCTTTAAATATTGAACCAGCTACACTGCACCCACGTGCAACAGAAGAAATTCCAGAAATTATTAACTTTGTAAAGGATTTAATTGATAAAGGTTATGCTTATGAAGTTGATGGAGATGTATATTATCGCGCTAAAAAATTCAAAAATTATGGTGAATTAAGCGACCAAAATATTGAACAACTTGAAGAAGGAGCTTCTGAGCATATTAACGATACTGAACAAAGTCGTAAAGAAGATCCAATTGATTTTGCACTTTGGAAAGCACAAAAAACTAGTGATGAAATTGCTTGGGATTCTCCATGGGGTAAAGGGCGCCCAGGTTGGCATATTGAATGTTCTGTAATGTCAACTAAGTATCTTGGTAATACTATTGATATTCACGGCGGAGGACAAGACCTTGAGTTTCCTCATCATGAAAATGAAATTGCTCAAAGTGAGGCTAAAACTGGTAAAAAATTTGTCAATTACTGGATGCACAATGGTTTTGTAACTGTTGGTAAAGATGAAGAAAAAATGTCTAAGTCTCTTCATAACTTTGTTACAGTTCATGACATTATCGAAGAAGTCGACCCACAAGTTTTACGCTTTTTCATGGCAAGTGTGCAGTACCGTCGTCAAATCAACTATTCTGAAGAAAATTTAAAGCAAGCTGAAAATGTTTTAAACCGTTTCAAGAACACTTTGATGAATATTGATTATCGCTTAGAAGATGATACTGCTTCTAAAGTGGATGATAATTTAAAGCAAGCTATTGAGAAAACTAAGCATGACTTTGAAAATGCAATGGATGATGACTTTAATGTTCAAAATGCTTTAACTGCTATTTATAATGTTTTGCCAACAGTTAACAGTAATAGTAATTCAGAATTGGCAGATAAAGAAACTCTTAAGGAGTTTAAGGATTTACTTGGTTCATGGTTAAAAATTTTTGGAATTGATTCTGAAAACTTAACCGCAAAAATTGAAAATTCAAATGATACAAAAATTGATGAGTTAGTAAAAAAGCGTGATGAAGCTCGTAAAAATAAAGACTGGGCTACTAGTGATAAGTTGCGTGATCAATTAAAGGATATGGGAGTAACTATTCAGGATACTCCGCAAGGAACTAGGTGGACTCGTGATTAAAATAAAAAAATTAACTGAAACTTCTGTTGATCCAAATACATTAAGTGGTCAAACACTTGCTTATTTGGGGGATGCTGTATATGAAATTTATATTCGTAGGCATCTTATTAAAGGTGGAGTTGTTAAGCCACAAGTTTTACAAAGAGATGCTACTCATTATGTTTCTGCAAAAGCCCAAGCTGGTTTAATTACAAAGCTTCAAGAAGAAAAAATGCTAACAGATGAAGAATTAGCAGCGTTTAAACGCGGACGCAATGCTAAAAGCCACACCAAGGCAAAGAATACTAGTCTTAAAACTTATCAATTGTCAACTGGTTTTGAAGCAGTGTGGGGATATTTAGATTTAGCAGGTAAAGGTGAGCGTGTAAAAGAATTAACTGAATGGTGTATTAAAACGGTAGAAAATGGCGAGGTAAAATATGAGTCAAGATAAAGATTTTATTTTTGGTCGTCATGCTGGAATTGATTTCTTAAAAACGCAAGATGCTGATCGTATCAATAAAGTTTTTTTGCAGCATGGTGTTCAAGACGAATTTGCTAATCAAGTTTATGGTTTAGCCAAGAAAAAACGCTTGGTAGTTCAAACCGTACCTAAAAATAAGTTGGATAAACTTGTTCAAGGTGGAAATCACCAAGGCTTAGTTTTAGCTATTTCAAGTTTTGAATATGCTGATCTTGACGAACTACTTGATAAATTTGATAACGAAGGAAAAGAACCATTTTTATTAATGCTGGATTCAATTGAAGATCCACACAATCTAGGTTCAATTTTACGTTCTGCAGATGCTACAGGAGTAGATGCAATTATTATTCCTAAGCGTCATGCAACTGGTCTTACTTCAGTTGTTGCAAAGACTTCAACAGGAGCAATTGATTATGTACCAGTTGCTCGAGTAAACAATTTAGTCCAAACAACTAAAATGCTAAAAAAGCGCGGTTATTGGATTTTTGGTACTGATATGAAAGGTACTGATTATCGTAAATGGAATGCTAATGGTAAGACTGTCTTAGTAATTGGAAATGAAGGAAAAGGCATTGCCCCACTTCTGAAAAAACAAATGGATCAAACATTAACCCTTCCTATGGTAGGACATGTACAATCATTAAACGCCAGTGTTGCGACAGGAATTATGCTTTATCAAATGATGAATAGTCGTAATCCACTTAATTAAGCAAAAGAGATTTTAACAGTTATAAAAACTGGATTAAAATCTCTTTTTAGTTAAATAAAATAAAAATTCTCTTTTCAGTTGTAAAGAAAGTTCATATCTTATTCATTGTTAAAAATTCACCATTGAGGAGAAAAAATGATGAATAAATCAGATCCTAATTATGAACTAGAATTAATTAAGAGAATCCAAAAAGAATCTGACGGATTAGCAATAAAAAAGTTGTGTAAAATTTATCAACCAATGATTAACACAGTAAAAAGAAAATATTATTTAAGACTTTATGATGAACAAGATTGGGAGCAAGAAGCAATGATTGTTTGTTATCAGTCAGCTTTAGATTTCTCTACTAAAAGAGGTAGATTTGGTAGTTATTTTAAACGATGCTTAAATAATCATGCGATTAGTATTTTACGTAAACAGCTTTCTGCTAAAAGAATAATTAATAATAATTCTGTTTCTTGGGAAAAAATATTATTTGATGGAAGTAATATGGTTCAAGAGCCTAAAAGCATTGACTTCAATCTACCAACTTCCGCTAGTTATGAAGAATGGCTGGCAGAATTATCTGATTTAGAATTAGCTTCTTTATTGATTAATTTAGGTAAAGTTGATGAAGAATACGTCAAAACAAGTTTAGGTGTAACTTCCAAAACAATAAGTAGAGCAAGATTTAGAGCTTTTCAAAAAATTCGTAAGTCTATCTTAGAATAAAAAATTAGTTAACCGCTTTATTTTGCGGTATAATATGAATTGTAGAATATTTTAGGAGGTAATTTAAGATGGCAGAAGTTATTAAAACTGCATTGTTGGACCGTCACATGAAGGAAGTTTTTGACTGGAGTGATTCAGATATGCCAGTTAGAGATGCCCTTTGGGACTACTTTATGGAAAAGAATGGTAGAGATACCATGAAGACGGAGGAAGATATGCTTCCATTTTTGAAGGATTCTGATGAAAAGATCGAAGCCTTTGTCGACGAAAATCTTAAGAAGTAATTTCCGACTAAAAAACGATGTTCTACGCACAGTGGTCACGCATGTTTGACCACCAGAAGACAGCTGCTTCTCCAGTAGCTGTCTTTTATTGCATAAAAGAAGCTTTTTTGGTACAATAGCGGGAGTTTGGAAGTGAGATTATGGCAGTGAAAAAAGCAGCATTAGCCTGCAGCGTATGCGGGTCACGCAATTATTCAATCACCGCAAACAAGAATCGCACTCAGCGACTTGAATTGAAAAAGTTTTGTAAACATTGCGGTAAAATGACTTTGCATAAGGAAACGAGGTAAAAGCAGATGATCAAGTTTTTTAAAGGCGTTGTCCAAGAAATGAAGGAAGTAACTTGGCCAACCGCTAAACAAAATCGCCATGATACAGGTATTGTTATCATATCTTCAGTCTTGTTCGCTGCATATTTAGGCGCACTTGATTGGGCATTCAGTGCTTTAACTCAAGTAGTTATGTAATATTGATAGCAAATACTGCCTAAGCGTGGTATACTTGAATCATGAAGAAGAGAAAGACCTCGAGTGAGGTTTTTTTGTTTGCCAATTTTTAAGGAGAATTTTTTATTATGGTCGAAACTACACAAAAGAAATGGTACGTTTTGCATACTTATTCTGGATACGAAGATAAGGTAAAGTCAGACCTTTTATCACGTGCACAAAGTATGGGGATGCAAGATTATATCTTCCGTGTGATGGTTCCAGAAGAAGAAAAAGTGGAAACTGTTCGCGGTAAAAAGCAAGAAGTAGAAGAAAAAATCTTCCCAGGTTATGTTTTAGTAGAAATGGTAATGACTGATGAAAGTTGGTTCATTGTAAGAAACACTCCTAACGTAACTGGATTTGTTGGTTCACATGGTGGTGGCTCTAAGCCATCTCCACTTCTTGAAGAAGAAGTTAATCGTTTATTGAAGAGTCAAGGTCAACCTGCAAAAGAAGATTTGCCAGATTACGAAATTGATGAAACTGTGACAATTACTGATGGTCCATTTGAAGATATGGTTGGTAAGATCACTGATGTTCAACCAGATAAGCATAAGCTTTATGTTTCAGTAGATATGTTTGGTAGAGCAACTACTACTGAGCTTGATTACGATCAAGTTAAGAAATTCGAAAACTAATAAAAAATATTGTAATTGCGGTTAAATGATGGTAACATACATAAAGTACTTATTATTGTGGGAGGAGAAGTAGGTAGCTTCTCCATTTTAACCGCATCACGGAATCAAGGAGGTTTTGACCGTGGCAAAAAAAGTTATTAACGTAGTTAAATTACAAATCCCAGCTGGTGCTGCAACCCCTGCACCTCCAGTTGGTCCAGCTTTGGGTCAAGCAGGAATTAACATTGTAGGCTTTACTAAGGACTTCAATGCTAGAACTGCTGACCAAAAGGGTATGATTATTCCTGTAGTCATTACTGTATATGAAGATCGTTCATTCGAATTCATTACTAAGACTCCACCAGCTCCAGTGCTTCTTAAGCAAGCTGCTAAGATTCAAAAGGCTTCTGGTGAACCTAACACCAAGAAGGTTGGTAAGGTAACCAAAGACCAAGTTAAGGAAATTGCCGAGACTAAAATGAAGGACCTTAACGCTGCTGATATTGAAGCTGCTATGCGCATGGTTGAAGGTACCGCTAGAAGTATGGGTATCGAAGTCGAAGACTAATCCTGTTATTTTTAACAATATTAGGTGGGAGAGCTACAGAGAAAGCTCGTTTGACCACAGGTATAAGGAGGAAATCACATGCCAAAGCATGGTAAGAAATATTTAGAAGCTGCTAAGAAAGTAGATCCAAACAAGTTTTACTCAGTAAAAGAAGCTATGGAACTTGTAAAGGAAACTTCATATGCAAACTTTGATGCTTCAGTTGAAGTATCATACAACTTGAGTGTTGACCCTAAGCAAGCTGACCAACAAATTCGTGGTTCACTTGTTTTACCTAACGGTACTGGTAAGACCCAAAAGGTTATCGTATTTGCTGAAGGTCCTCAAGCAGAACAAGCTAAGGCAGCAGGTGCTGACGAAGTTGGTTCAGACGAATTAGTAGAAAAAGTTCAAAACGGTTACTTGGACTTTGACGTTGTTGTTGCAACCCCTATGATGATGGCTAAGGTTGGTCGTTTGGGTCGTATTCTTGGACCTAAGGGCTTGATGCCAAACCCTAAGACCGGTACTGTAACTATGGACATCGAAAAGGCTGTTAAGAACGTTAAGGCTGGTCAAGTAGAATACCGTGTTGACCGTCAAGCAGCTATTCACACTGCTATCGGTAAGGTATCATTTACTGAAGAACAATTAACTGAAAACTTTGACGCTTTACGTGACGTAATTTTACGTGCACGTCCTGCATCAGCTAAGGGTCAATACATTAAGAGTGTTGCCGTTGCTGCAACATTTGGCCCAGGGATCAAGCTTGATCCATTAAACTTGGACTAATTTATAAATTAGACTTAACAAAGCGCCTCGCAATGTTGCGAGACGCTTTTTTTTATGTGTTATCATTAGGTGATTTAAGCACTATAAGGAGAAAGGGTATGCATAAACATCTCTTGAAAAGGATATTATTTCCGTTGTTGTTTGTTCTATTATTTTTAACAGGGTGTAGAAATAATAATAGTTCTAAAATTACAATTGTTGGCTCAAGTGCAATGCAACTTTTGGCTGAGCAAGCTGGCAATGATTATCGTTTAGCCCATCCAAATAGCAATATTGTTGTTCAGGGTGGAGGATCTGGTACAGGTCTTAGTCAAGTTCAAGCAGGAGCCGTTGAAATTGGTACTTCTGATGTTTATGCTGAGACCCAAAAGGGAATAGATGCCAAAAAATTACAAAATTATCCTATTGCAGTAGTTGGTATCGTTCCAATTGCCAATAAAAATGTTGGTGTTAAAAATCTTTCAATGAAACAGTTAAGTGATATTTTTACAGGTAAAATAACTAACTGGAAACAAGTTGGTGGAAAAGATGAAAATATTACAGTAATTAATAGATCCAAGGGGAGTGGAACTAGAACTACTTTTGAAGATATTGTCCTAAAAAATAAAAAGGCAGTTAAATCTCAAGAACAAGATTCTAATGGTACAGTTAAGAAAATCGTTAGTTCAACTCCAGGTACTATTAGCTATATCTCACTTCCATATGCTAATGACAAGCATATTCAAAAGTTAAGTATTGATCATGTTCAAGCTACAAATAAAAATATAACGACTAATAAATGGCAATTATGGTCTTATGAACATATGTATACTAAAGGTAAGCCTAATCAAGCAACAACTAAGTTTATTAAGTATATGTTAGGTAAAAAAGTTCAAGAAGATTTAGTTCCTGAAATAGGCTACTTGAGTATTAACGATATGAAAGTAGTTCGCGATAGTAATAACAGAGTTTCAACAATAAGGAAGAATTAATGAGCAAAAGAAAAGATAGGTTAAAAGATATCGTTAACCAAGCAATTGCTGATCAAGAGGTTCCACATGTTAAACTTAAAAAAATGGAACCAGCTAATGTCGATATTGATAAATTAACTAAGCCATCAAAAGAAACAAGGCAAGAATATTGGGGCAAAGGTCTAACATATTTTGCAATTGGATTAATTATTGTTTTAGTAGTTTCTATTATTGGATTTGTAGGAGTTCATGGTTTAGCAACGTTCTTTAGTGATCATGTTAATGTTTTTCACTTTTTAACTTCTACTGATTGGGATCCAAGTGATGGTAAAAATCACGTCGGTGCTGCAGCTATGATTGTAACTTCATTTGCTGTTACCATTTTGTCTGCTTTAGTAGCAACTCCGTTTGCAATTTCAGTAGCACTTTTTATGACAGAATATACTTCTAAAAAAGGTGCTAAATTTTTACAATCTGTTATGGAACTTTTGGTTGGGATTCCTTCTGTAGTGTATGGTTTTTTGGGATTAACAATAATTGTTCCGGTAATTAGAAATATTTTTGGTGGAACAGGATTTGGTATCCTAGCAGCAACTTTAGTGTTATTTGTAATGGTATTACCAACCATAACTTCATTAACAGTTGATAGTTTAAATGCAGTTCCTCAACACTTTAGAAAAGCTTCTTCAGCTTTAGGAGCTACGCATTGGCAAACAATTTCCAAGGTTATATTACCAGTTGCTACACCAAGAATTTTAACTGCAGTAATTTTTGGTATGGCGCGAGCTTTTGGTGAAGCATTAGCAGTTCAAATGGTTATTGGTAATGCTGTATTAATGCCTTATAACTTAGTCAGTCCATCTGCAACTCTAACTAGTCAATTAACTAGTCAAATGGGAAATACAGTTATGGGAACATTGCCTAATAATGCATTATGGTCTTTGGCATTACTACTTTTGATAATGTCATTAGTATTTAATTTCTTAGTGCGTTTAGTTGGAAAGAAAGGGCAAAAATAGATGAAAGCAAAAAGAAACGATAAAATTGCTACAATAATTATTCATATTTTGGTAGCAATTGTAGTTTTAATTCTTGTCGGAATCTTAGGAAATATCTTAATTACAGGTGTTCCGCATTTATCATGGCGCTTTTTAACTTCTGAAGCTTCATCATATAAAGCTGGCGGAGGAGTTCGAGATCAGCTATTTAATTCATTATATCTATTAGTTTTAACAACTATTATTTCTTTACCTATTGCTTTAGGAGCTGCAATTTATTTAGCTGAATATGCTAAAGATAATTGGATTACTAACTTGATTAGAACCACTATTGAAATTTTAAGTTCGCTTCCATCAATTGTTGTTGGTTTGTTTGGGTACTTGTTATTTGTAGTTCAATTTGGTTTTGGTTTTTCGATTATTTCAGGTGCATTAGCACTCACTTTTTTCAATTTGCCAATTTTAACTAGTAATATTGAACAAGCTTTAAAAGGTGTTCCTCAATCTCAACGCGAAGCAGGGCTTGCACTAGGTTTATCAAATTGGAAAACAATTCGTGGTATTGTTTTACCAGCTGCACTACCTGGAATTTTAACTGGACTTATTTTAAGTGCAGGGAGAATTTTTGGTGAAGCAGCCGCTCTTATTTATACAGCTGGTCAAAGTGGTTCAACGATTGATTATTCAAATTGGAATCCTTTAAGTCCAACTAGTTTTTTAAATGTAATGCGCCCTGCAGAAACGTTAGCTGTTCATATCTGGAAAGTAAATACTGAAGGAATAGTTTCTGATGCAACTATTGTATCTGCTGCAACTTCTGCTCTTTTGGTAATTGTAGTAATTATATTCAACCTTAGTGCGCGTTTCTTGGGTAATAAATTATACAAGAAACTTACAGCAGCTAAGTAAGGTGGTTTTATGGAAAATTTAAATCAGCCAAGTTTTATTAAAACTTTTCCTAAAGATGAGTTAGCTCTTTCAACTAATGATCTTAGTGTCTTATATGGAGGAACAGTTCAAAAACTCTTTGATGCAAGTTTGGGTTTTAAAAAGAATACAATAACTGCTTTGATTGGAGCATCAGGATCTGGAAAGTCAACATTTTTACGTTCTCTTAACCGCATGAATGACCGAGTTGCTACAATTAATGGTAAGATTATGTTTCATGGCTTAGATGTTAACCAAGCAAACATTAATGTTTATGAATTACGTAAAAATATCGGAATGGTGTTTCAGCGTCCGAATCCATTTCCAAAGTCTATTAGAGAAAATATTACCTATGCTTTAAAAGCTGATGGTGAAAAAGATACAAAAAAATTAGATAGAATCGTTGAAGAAAGTTTACGCGCTGCAGCTCTTTGGGATGAGGTTAAAGATAAGCTTGATAAAAGTGCTTTGGCACTTTCTGGTGGTCAGCAGCAAAGATTATGTATTGCTAGAGCTTTAGCGGTAAAGCCCGAAATATTGCTTCTAGATGAACCAGCAAGTGCGTTGGATCCAGTTTCAACATCTAAGCTTGAAGATACTTTAAAGCAGCTCAGAAGCGAATATACGATGATTATGGTTACACATAATATGCAACAGGCATCTAGAATTAGCGATTATACAGCATTTTTCCATTTAGGTCATGTAATGGAATATGATACAACTGCAAATATTTTTACTAATCCTAAAGGAAAAATTACAGAAGAGTATATTCAAGGTAGTTTTGGTTAAAGGAAAAAGTATGAAAGAAATTATTACTGCCAAAGATGTTAAATTGAGCTATGGTGATTATGAAGCTCTTCATGGAATTAGTTTGAATTTTCATGAAAAAGAATTGACTGCATTAATTGGTCCATCGGGTTGTGGAAAGTCGACATTCTTACGTTGTCTAAATAGAATGAATGACGATATTGATAATATTAAAATCACTGGTGAAATTGATTTTGAAGGACAAAATATCTATAGTCCGAAGATGGACTTGGTAAAGCTCAGAAAAGAAGTTGGAATGGTATTTCAACAGCCAACACCATTTCCTTTTTCAGTTTATAATAATGTAGCTTATGGATTAAAAATTGCTGGGGTTAAAGATAAAGAATTAATAGATCAGCGCGTTGAAGAAAGTTTAAAACAAGCCGCAATTTGGAAAGAAACTAAAGATAGTTTAAATAGAAATGCTCAAGCTTTTTCGGGTGGTCAGCAACAACGTATTTGTATTGCACGAGCTTTAGCAATTAGACCAAAGGTTGTTTTATTAGATGAACCAACCAGTGCACTTGATCCAATTTCAAGTAGTGAAATTGAAGAAACTTTGATGGAATTAAAGCGTAAGTATACATTTATTATGGTTACACATAATCTGCAACAAGCTGGTCGAATTTCTGATCAAACTGCATTTTTAATGAATGGTAATTTAATTGAAGCTGGTCCAACTGAAGAAATGTTCTTAGCACCTAAAAAGCAAATCACTAGTGATTACCTTAATGGTCGTTTTGGTTAATTGTGAGGTAAAAAGATGCACGAAATATTTTTAGATGAATTAAAAAAATTAAATACGCAGTTTATGGAGATGGGTGTTTTTGTAAATGATCAAATTGACCATGCAACACGCGCTTTCGTAGATCATGATAAAAAAACTGCCCAATCCATGGTTGATAATGAAGAAAAGATTCCCGAAGAATCTCTTGATATTCAGAAAAAGGCATTAAAACTAATGGCGTTGCAACAGCCTGTAGCTACCGACTTTAGAGTAGTGATTAGCATTTTAAAGGCTACTACTGATCTTGAACGAATTGGTGAAAATGCAATGAGTATTGCTTTAGAAACAGTTCGAGTTAAAGGAAATCCTAGAATTCCGGAAGTAGAAAAAATTATTGGTGAAATGACTCATAGTGTTCGTCATATGCTTATTCAAGTTTTGACAGCTTATGTGCAAGATGATGAAAAAATGGCTAAAGATGTAGCTAGTCGTGATGAAGAGATTGATAAAGCTTATGTAAAAGCACGCCAATTGATTGTAGATGGCATTGAACAAGATCCAAGCGCTGCTATGGCATCTTCTAGTTACTTTGTAGTAACGCGTTTGCTTGAAAGAATTGGAGACCATATTGTTAACTTGGCAATGTGGGTCGTATACAAAACTACTGGAGAGTTAAGTGAATTAACTAATCCTACAGAAAATCAAACAATTTAAAAAATAGTAGATTCAAGATTTTTACTTGAATCTACTATTTATTTTTTTATAGGAATTTCTTTGATAGGAATACAACCAGCTATAAAAATTACAATTCCAATTAATAAAAAGGTTTTGCTATTATTTATGTAACCGGCATTTGTAATAATGATTCCTGCGATAATAATGCACCAATCGCTCAACTGGAAAAGACGCTTTTTGGGATTGATTTCTAAGAGTATATTCTTAATAACGAATCCACTTTCGATAATTATAATCAAACTTAAAAACAACCAAATAAAATTAATAAAAATAGTTCCAAGTTTTCCGTTAGACTGAGCAATACTTTGAATGCTTAAAAATAAAACCGTAATTCCTAATACAAGGTAAATAATAGCCCTTAAACGATTTAGAATTTGTTTTTTTCTATCTTGATTAGTCATTATGCAACCCTCACTTCTGTCATTAATGATACAGATTTTTAGAAAAAATGTAAATTAGTTCTTGCATGAATTGTACCAGCCTGCTATACTAATTAAAGTAAATTCTACCTAAGACTCGGGTGGCATGACGCCTCAAAATCCCGCCGAGGCCAGAAGATGATGATGAATTTCAACTCTCTGTGTCTCTTATGGCATGGAGATTTTTTAATTAGGCCTTATAGAATTTATTAAAGTTTTCGTGGAGGTGAATTCGATTGAGTAAAGCTGCTATTGCTGAAAAGGAAAAGCTCGTTAACGCATTTGCTGAAGAACTTAAGAATGCTAAGGCTATTTTGGTAATTAACTACTTAGGTTTAACTGTTGAAGAAGTTACTGCTATGCGTAAGGAACTTCGTGACAACGACGTTAAGATGAAGGTTATCAAGAACACCTACTTAAGACGTGCTGCTGCTAAGGCTGGTATCGAAGGTCTTGAAGATACTTTTGTTGGTCCAACTGCTGTTATCTACACTGATAACGCTGACGACATTACTGAACCTGCTCGTATTGTTTCTAAGTACGAAGATGATTTCGACGTTATTGAAATCAAGGGTGGTATGCTTGAAGGTAAGTTGACTTCAAAGGAAGAAATCAAGGAACTTGCTTCTATCCCAGGTCGCGAAGGTTTGCTTTCAATGCTTGTTTCTGTATTGCAAGCTCCAGTACGCGACTTCGCATATGCTGTTAAAGCTGTTGCTGAATCAAAGGACGAATCAGCTGAATAATTATTGATAAGTAATTATCATAACTAATATCTAAATTCTAAATTTTCGGAGGATATATAAATGGCTTTAGATACTGATAAGATTATTGAAGAATTAAAGGGTGCTACTATCCTTGAATTAAACGACCTTGTAAAGGCTATCGAAGATGAATTTGACGTTACTGCTGCTGCTCCAGTTGCTGCTGCAGGTGCTGCAGACGCAGGTGCTGCTAAGTCAGAATTCGATGTTGAATTGACTGAAGCAGGTCAAGAAAAGGTTAAGGTTATTAAGGTTGTACGTGACATCACTGGTCTTGGCCTTAAGGACTCAAAGGACCTCGTTGATGGTGCTCCTAAGAACGTTAAGGAAGGCGTTTCAGAAGACGAAGCTAACGACATCAAGGCTAAGCTTGAAGAAGTTGGTGCAACTGTAACCCTTAAATAGTTACCGCCCAACTGGGCAACTATTATATAAAAATAGGACTCTGAATTTCAGAGCCCTATTTTTTTAACAGTGATTAATTATGGAAAAATTTAATCGAAAAAAAACATATAAATGGATTATTGCTAGTTTAGCAATTATTTCCATTATTTTAATAATTTTAGATTTTGCTGCAATAATTAATATTAATAGTCCAAATAATAAATGGTTTTGGATAAATAATTGTATTTTAATTTTATTAGCATATGACTATTTCTATCATTTGTATAAGTCAACTGATAGAAAGCAATATTTTAAAACTCATATCTTTGATCTTCTAGCAATTATTCCCGTGAGTGTTATCTCATTTTGGATGTTAGAAGCTCAAATTGCCAATATGGCACTATATTTTAGATTAATTCGCTTAGTTAGATTAGCTGGCTTAGTAGGAAAATTACGTGAAATATTACATACTAATGGAATTTTATATGTGATTTATTTCATGATTACTTTTTTGATGTTAGGCTCAATTGCAATTTCTATTACAGAACATGTATCACTTGATAGAGCTTTTTGGTGGGCAATTACTACAGCAAGTACAGTAGGATATGGCGATATTTCAACATATACCATTTCACCGCATTCTTTAATTGGAAAAGGTGTCATCTTAGTGATGATTTTGATTGGAGTAGGAGTAATGGGAATGATTACAAGTTCGCTTACTGCTTATTTCATGCGACGAAGTTCATGGCCGACTACTAATGAAAGCAAGAATGATTTACAATTAATCTTGAGAAAGCTTGAAAAGCTTGAAAAACAAAATGATGAACTTGCTAAGCAAAATAAAGAAATGCAATTTCAAATCAATAGTTTAAAAAATAAGCAAAATTCAACTGAGTGGCAAAAATTCAAAAATTGGCTAGAAAAAAATAAAAAGCAATAATTATTTTAAGGTAAAATAGATTGTGATAAGTGTTAATGTGTTGGAAAGGAGGAAACGATAATGGGTGAAAAAAATCAAATGTACTTTGCAGTAGATCCAAATGCTAAACATGATGAGCATTTAGTTGATTATCATGTTGATGGAATTAATTTAAAATTTACAACTGATGCTGGTGTTTTTTCAAAAATGAGAGTTGATTATGGCTCAGGGGTTTTGATTAAAGCTATGAGAGACTTAAATTTTCCAAAAGAAAATATTCTTGATGTAGGAACTGGTTATGGACCACTGGGATTATTTGCTGCAAAATTTTGGCCTAATCAACAAGTAGAAATGGTAGATGTTAATGAACGTGGTCTTGCTTTAGCTAAAAGAAATGCTGAAACCAATCAGATAACTAATGTAGATATCCACTCTTCAGATGTTTATTCAAATATACATGGTAAGAATTTCGGTTTGATTATCACTAATCCCCCAATTAGAGCAGGTAAAAAAGTAGTTTCGTCAATTATTGCTGATGCGAATAACTATTTAACCAATGGTGGTGTTTTGTTAGTTGTAATCCAGAAAAAACAAGGTGAACCAAGTGCCCGTAAACTCATGAAAGAAGTTTATGGTAATTGTGAAATAGTAACTAGAGATAAGGGATACTACATTTTAAAAGCTGTCAAAAAGGCATAATTAGATTAAAGTTAAAATGGTGTCAGATAAGTAAATAATATTATATAATGAAAACGAATTCACAAAAAGAAGGCGTTTATCATGATAAAATTTATAAAATATTTATTTGCAGTATTATTCATTTTAGGTGGAGTTTATATGCTTGGCTGGATTTTTGGAGATAATGAAACTTGTACTCCATTTGGTTTAACTTGTCTATATATGATAATTGAAGGAATATTTTTCTATCATTATTTCAGAAATCCCAATATAGGTCCTTTATAATTAAAGAAGCACAAAGGTGCTTCTTTTTTGTTACAATAATAAATAATAATTTAAGGAGAAAAATTTGTGACAGGAGAAGAGAAGAAAAAATACATGGAGTTAGCTTTTGAAGAGGCAAAAAAAGCAGAAAATCAAGATGAAGTTCCCATTGGTGCTATTATTGTTGATCCTGAAGGTAATGTAATAGGTCGTGGTTATAATCGACGTGAGCTTGATCAAGATGCAACGCAACATGCAGAAATGATTGCTATTCGTGAAGCTTGCAAGAACTTAGGTATGTGGCGTTTGATAGATTGTAGTCTTTTTGTAACACTAGAACCTTGTCCAATGTGTGCAGGAGCAATTATTAATTCCAGAATTAAGGATGTTTATTTTGGAGCTCTTGATCCAAAAGCAGGAGCATGTGGTAGTGTTGTTGATTTATTTAGTGTAGAAAAATTTAACCATCATCCACATGTAATTCGTGGTTTATTTCGTGAACAAGCTAGTCAAATGTTAAAGAACTTTTTTAGAGAAATCAGACATAAGCAAAAATTAGCTAAACAATTAAAAAAAGAAGAAAGTAAAGAAAAATAGTTTTTTATTATTTTCTACTGGTATTATTGTTTAAAATACGTTATTATATTTGTTGGGCAATGTTTGACCTCTGAATTGTGTCAGGACCGGAAGGTAGCAGCACTAAGGTTGTTCAGGCATGTGCCTTTTTTTGTTAGATTTTTTATAAGGAAAGAGAATTAATGGCTTATCAAGCGTTATATCGGAAGTGGCGACCAAATACCTTTGATAGTGTTGTTGGTCAAGAAGCTATCACCGATACTCTTAAAAATGCAATTAAACGTGGAACTATTTCACATGCCTTTTTATTTGCAGGACCTCGAGGAACAGGAAAAACTTCTTGTGCTAAGATTTTTGCAAAGGCATTAAATTGTACAAATTTGCAAGATGGGGAACCATGTAATAAATGTGAAAATTGCTTAGCAGCAGATAATGGTTCAATGCCTGATATTATGGAAATTGACGCTGCTTCTAACAATGGTGTTGATGAAATTCGTGATATTCGCGATAAAGTAAAATATGCTCCAACCCAAGGAAAGTATAAAGTTTATATAATTGATGAAGTCCATATGCTTTCAATGGGTGCATTTAATGCGCTTCTTAAAACTTTAGAAGAGCCGCCTGAACATGTGGTCTTTATTTTGGCGACTACAGAATTGCAAAAAGTCCCAGCTACGATTATTTCAAGAACTCAAAGATATAATTTTAAGCGAATTTCTAAGCATGACTTAGAGCAAAGGATGGAGTTTATTCTTAATGAAGAAAATATTTCATATGAAGAAAAAGCCCTTTCTGTAATTGCTCAAGTAGCTGATGGGGGAATGAGAGATTCTCTCAGTATTTTAGACCAGCTTTTAAGTTATGAAAAAGGTAAAATAAATTATGAAGATGCTTTGCAAATTACAGGATTCGCTGCAAAAGAAAGAATTGAAAAAATTCTTTTAGCAATTTTATCTAAAAATGTAGCTCAAGCTTTATCTGAAGCAAGACTATCTCTTCAAGATGGAGCTAGTTCTAAAAATATTTTAGATGAATTAATTGATATGACTACAAATGCCTTGATGATAATCAAGACGAATGAAAAAAATGAAAGTAACTTTTTGACTGAGGATTTTGTTGAACAAATTAAAAATATTCCAGAAAAAAGATATTTTGATTTGATTAATCTTGCCAATACTGCTTTAAAAGATTTACGTTATACCAATCAGCAACAAATACCACTTGAAGTATTTTTGGTTGAAGCATGTACGTTGTCTACAGAAGATGAAGTAACGAAGTCGCCAGTAAATTCTGATTTAGATAAAGAAGTGAAAGACTTGCGTCAACAAGTTGTGCAGTTAACTGAAAGGCTTAATAATTTACCAACTCAGCAGGTAAAAGCTTCAAATAATTCAATTGATGATGTTAAGTTTATCTCAAAAAAGACAACTAAATCTAAACCAGAAAATGCAGTTAAAAGTAAACCTGCTAAAAAAGTTAAACAATCTGAAGAAAAAAATCGCAAAGAAGTATATCAAGTTCTAGAAAATGCTACAAGAAAAGACTTACAAACCGTCAAGGATGTCTGGCCAGATTTACGTTCTATTCTAGAAGTGTCAGAAAGGGCAATTTTAGATGTATTGGAACCAGTTGCTGCCAGTTCTGATAAAGTAGTGTTAAAATGCAAGTACATGCTGTGGTTTGAAAATACTACTGACAGCGAATTTATAGTTAAAGTTAAAGATAATATTGAAAAGTTTACAAAGCAATCTTATGGTATTGTATTAGTACCAGATAATGATTGGCTTCAAGTTAGAAAAGAATTTGTAAAAAGTCATAAAGAAGAACTTCTTGCAAAGAAGAAGAAAAAACTTGAACTAGCTAAAAATGAAATTGAAGCTGATTCTCAAGAAGATAAAGAAGTTGTTGAAAAAGCAAAAGCACTTTTTGGGGATGCAGTTAAAATTAAAGATTAAAGGAGAAAGATATTATGAGTAGAAGACCTAATTTTGGTGGTATGGGCGGCATGAATATGCAACAAATGATGAAGCAAGCAAAGAAGCTTCAAGCTCAAATGGCAGAAGAACAAGAAAATATCACTGCACAAACTTTTACTGGAAAATCTGCAGATGACTTAGTAGTTGCAACCTTTAGTGGTGACCGTAAGTTAAAAGATATTAAAATCAATGAAGAAGCAATTGATCCAGAAGATCCAGATATGTTACAAGACTTAATTATTGATGCTGTCAATAAGGGATTATCTCAAATTGATGAAGCAACTCAAGCAAGCTTGGGTAAATATACGAAAGGTTTGATGTAATTTGCAATATCCATTACCAATTGCTCGTTTGATTGATTCATACATGAAACTGCCAGGAATTGGTGAAAAAACTGCAACTAGATTAGCCTTTTATACTCTAGATATGCCTCAGCAAGATGTAGAAGATTTTTCTAAATCATTAAAAGAAGTTAAGGAAGATATTCATCAATGTAAAATTTGTGGCAATATTACAGAAAAAGAAATTTGTGATATTTGTGCAAGTTCGGAGCGTGATCAAACAACTATTATGGTAGTTGAACAACCTAAAGATGTGATGGCTTTTGAAGAAATGGGAGAGTATAGCGGGCTTTATCATGTTTTGCATGGTGTGTTATCTCCAATGGATGGAATAGGACCAGAAGAAGTTAATATTAAGTCTTTAATTACTCGTTTACAAAAACAAGATCAAGTTAAAGAAATAATTTTAGCGCTTAATTCCACTCCAGAAGGAGAAGCAACAGCGATGTATATTAGTAAGCTTATTAAGCCAGCTGGTATTAAAGTAACTCGCTTAGCTGCAGGACTTGCTGTTGGTAGTGATATTGAATATGCAAATTCAATCACGTTAAAGCGTGCAGTACAAGGAAGAACGTCGTTATAATGGCAAAAAGAAATAAAATTAAAGAAGAAGGTGACAAGCGTCTCATTACATTAGTAGAAAAGCTGCAAAATGAGATAGCTCTTCAAAAAGATTTAGATCAGACAACTTTAGATATGTCTGATGATAATGTAGTTGCAAGTAAAATTTTACGAGCTAAGTATACATTTTTATATAATGAAGCACGTTACCGTCATACAAAATTTAGTGGCATTACAAATGCTATTACGCAATAAGAAGCTCTCCGAAAAGGAGAGTTTTTTTGCTAAAAATATTTAGTCTGTTAAACTGAACTAAACTTCTGTAGAATAGAAGCTATGGAGGATTTTATGAAAGGTTTTTTTATTAGTTTTGAAGGTCCAGATGGTGCTGGAAAAAGTACGGTATTAAAGCAAATTTTGGAGCAAATTACTCCCAAATTACAAATGCAGTATATTACAGTTCGAGAACCTGGTGGTTCTAAGATTTCTGAATCAATTCGTAATATTATTTTAGATCCTGAAAATTTTGAAATGGATGATCGGACTGAAGCTCTGCTTTATGCAGCCTCAAGAAGTCAACTAATGGCAGAAGTGGTTATTCCAGCGTTAAAAGCTGGTAAGTTAGTAATATCAGATCGTTTTGTGGATAGTTCTTTAGCTTATCAAGGAGCAGGACGTAATTTAGGAATAAAAGAAGTTAAGCAGATTAATGACTTTGCAACTAGAGGAATTGAACCGGACTTAACTATTTTTTTGGATATTCAGCCAGAAGTGGGACTCAAGCGTATTCAAAAATTACGTCCAGATGATGAAGATCGTTTAGAACAAGAAAAGTTAGCTTTTCATAAAGATGTATACAAGGGCTATCAAATAGTAAATAAAGATAATCCTAAGCGTATTAAGGTTATTGATGCAAGTCAAAATATTGGGAAAGTAGTATCAGATTGTATTAAGGTTATCGAAGAAAATTTGCCAGAAATTTTTTAGAGGGATTTATCAATGAAATTAGTTATCGCAATCGTTCAAAAAGAAGATTCTAATAAGTTACAGCATGAATTTGTCAAAAAGAATATTAGAGCTACTAAATTAGCAACTACTGGTGGCTTTTTAAGTCAGGGAAACACTACCTTTTTAATTGGTACTGAAGATGATAAAGTTCAAGATGTACTAGACATCATTAAAAGCCAATCACGTGCAAGAGAAGAATTGATTCAACCAAGCATGGTTACAACTGGTTATGAAATTAGCCAACCAGTTAATATTACTGTTGGTGGTGCTACTTGTTTCGTTGTGCCGGTTGATGAATTTAAACGTTTCTAATGATTGATATAACAAAAATTAATAAGTCACAGGCCGATTTTTTAAAAAAAGCATATGAAAATAAGCAATTAACGCATAGTTACTTATTTGTAGATAATGATGAAGATGAAGCTTTAAATACAGCGTATTGGCTTGCATGCTTATTTAATTGTCATAGTGAAAGTAAGCCTGATGGAGAATGCAGAAATTGTCAACAAATTATTTCAGGCAATCATCCTGATGTTCTATTAGTAGATTCAGAAGGTAAAAAAAGCTTAAGTATTGATCAAATTCGACCTTTAAAAGAAGAACTTGCTAAAAGTCCAGTAGAATCATCTAGGCGCTTCTTTTTCATCAAAGAAGCAGAAAAATTAACTTTACCTGCCGCAAATGCTTTACTTAACTTACTTGAAGAACCAGTTGCCCCAGTTGTTTCAATATTAATTACTAATAATGCTGATAAAATTTTACCGACTATTAGATCAAGAGTTCAAATTTTGAATTTTAATGAAGGTAAAAAAGCAAACGGAAAAACAGAAATCTTATTAGAAAATGGTTTTTCAAATTCTGAAATTGAAGAGTTAGGTGATACTAAAAATTTAGACCAGTTAATTAAATATTTTTACCAAGAAATGTTAGAAAATAATAGCCTCTCATTAGTTAGTGCACATAAATTAGGTGAAGCTAAATTAACTAGTCAAAGAAAATATATCTTACTCAATTTGAAATTATGGGCACAAAAAGATTTAGATAATGATAAAAAACGTATCACAGCAGCAAAAATGCTAAAATACTTAATAGAAGTTGATAAGATGCAATCCAATAATGTGAATTTTCGCAATGTATTAGATTATCTTGCTTTAAAATGGAAACGGTAGGTGTTTTATAATGGATTCTTATTCAAAATTGAAGCGGCTTCATGATTCAATGGAGAAAATGACTAAGACAGTTGAAAGTTTAGAAAATGATATTTTAGAAACTTTAAAAGAAAACACTGAATTAAAAGTTGAAAATAAACTTTTGCGTGAAAAATTAGATAAATTGACTCAGGTAAGTAAAAATGAGCCTGTTGTTAAAACTCAAAGTGGTTTAGAATCAATTAAACAAATATATGATTCAGGATATCACATTTGTAATATGTATTATGGCTCGCACCGTGATCCAAATGCTGATTGTATGTTTTGTTTAGATATTCTTGATAATTTTGGTGAAAAGAAAACTGTAAAAAAGGATAGATAAAGATGAAACGTCAAAGCAGTTATAAAGATGAAAAAGGTAAGCTTTACTTGGTTCCAACTCCAATTGGAAATTTAGAAGATATTACTATTCGCGCTAAGAAAATTTTAACTGATGCTGATTACATTGCAGCCGAAGATACTAGAACAAGTGGGATTTTACTTGAAAAAATTGGTGTTCATAATAAAATGCTATCTTTTCATAAGTATAATTCAAAAGAACGTGCACCTGAGCTAGTTAAATTGATGCAAGAAGGTGCTGTAATTGCTGAAATAAGTGATGCAGGAATGCCGGTTATTTCAGATCCAGGATATATATTAGTTAAAGAATGTATTAAAGCTGATATTCCTGTGGTTCCGCTACCTGGTCCTTCTGCGTTTGCAACGGCTTTGATTGCTTCTGGCTTTGATGCACAACCATTTACTTATTATGGATTTTTACCAAGGAAGTCATCAGAGCAAAAGCCATTTTTTGAGCAAATGGAAAAATCTCACGCAACTTCAATTTTTTATGAAGCACCTCATAGATTAAGCAAAACTCTAAAAACTATGAGTTCTATATTTAAACCAGATAGACAAATTGTTGCAGCTCGAGAATTAACGAAGATCCATGAGGAATTTGTTCGTGGAAGTATAGAAGAAGTAACAGATTATTTTGTTGAAAATGCTCCACGAGGAGAGTTTGTAATTTTGGTTTCTCCAAATACTGAAAAAGAAGAAACTTTATCATGGAGTGAACTTATTAAATTAGTAGATAAGTTAGTTCAGGCAGGAACCAGTAAAAAAGATGCAATTAAGCAAGTTGCAAAAGAAAACAAAGTTTCTAAAAATGAACTTTATGATCAATATCATCAAGGATAATTATGAGATATAGCGAAAAACATACAGTAGAATTTTGGGAATGTGATGAAAACCGTCATTTAAAAATTCCAACTATGGTTGATTTATTAATGATGGTTTCGGAACATCAATTAGATGCCGGTGGTGCTGGAACTGATGACTTAGTTAAGCGTGGGCTAGGCTGGGTAGTAACTCAATATCATTTTGATATTGCTAGATTACCATCACCAGGAGAAAAAATTGTTCTAACAACTGAAGCTAGTGGATATAATCGCTTTTTTGAGTATCGGGACTTCTCTATTACAGATTATGAAGGAGAAGAAATAGTTACTGTTAAAAGTCAGTGGGTATTATTTGATTTGAAAAAACGTAAGCTAATTCCAACTGATAATGAAATGATGAAAGCTTTTGATGTTCCACTATTAAAGAAGATGCCTAGATTCCCAAGATTACGTCTTCATAGTGAATATGATGTCAAAAGAAAGTATCGTATTCGATACGATGACTTGGATACTAATCATCATTTGACTAATAGTCATTACTTTAATTGGTTTATTGATATGATGCCTAGAAGTTTTTTAAAAGAACATATGGTTGAAAGTATTGATATAAAGTTTGATAAAGAAGTTAAATATGGACAAAAACCTGTTTCTGCAATGAAACTTGAAGAAGGCAGTACAATTTTTTCATATCATGTAATTTTAGATGAAAATGATAAAGAACAAGCACTCTGCGAACTAAAATGGCGTAAAATATGATTTAATGGAACATGACAGTGGTCATGTTTTTTAGTTTAAGGAGGGATGCTTTTGAAAACCAAAAATTTGATTCATGTAGAATTGCGTGATTTGATTTTATTGGGAATTGTGGTAGCGATGAAAGTGGTATTGAATCAATTTTCATTTGGTCCCGCAATGGTAAAAGTAGGTTTAGGCTTCATTGGAAATGTTTTACTAGGCTATTTATTTGGTCCAATTTGGGGTGCTGTAGGAGGCGGAGTCAGTGATTTGGTCGCTTCTGCTTTATTTGGACAGCAGGGTGGATTTTTTATTGGTTTTACTTTAAGTGCAATAGTTGGTCCATTTATTTATGGTTTGTTCTTTTATCAAAAACCGATTAAAATTTGGCGAATTATTGTTGCTACATTATTGGTAACTTTGATTGTTAATGTGGGAATGAATACTATGTGGGTTCATATCCTATATGGTCTAGATATTCGAGCCGCTCTTGTCCAACGTGCGCCAAAGGAAATAATTGTACCTTGGTTACAGATGATTGTAAGCTACTTTGTTTTAAGAGCTGTATCTCGTGTTAAAATAAGAAAGTAACTAAAAAAGAAAAGAGTTAGATATGAAAATTTTAAGTGTTTCAACGGCAACTAGTAATTTAAGCGTTGCACTAAATAATGATGAAAATATTATTGTAGAAAAAAATGAAGTAGATCAACGCAATCATAGTGAACATTTGGATCCGATGATTCAAGAAATTTTACTTGATAATAAATTGAAATTAAAGGATATTGATCGCTTTGTAGTTGCAATTGGTCCAGGTTCTTACACTGGTCTTAGAATTGGAATTACTACTATTAAAATGTTTAGCAGTATTTTGAATAAGGAAGTAGTAGGAGTTTCAACTTTAAAGGCACTTGCTAAAAGTGTAAGTGATAAAGACACCTTAGTTATTGCAGGATTAGATGCACGAAATGATAATTATTTTGCAGGTGGTTATATCATTAATGATAATGAAAATCCTGAAAATGTAATTGAAGATGGTCATTATCATATTGATGTGTTATTAGATGCTATTAAGGGATATTTGGCTAACAATAATTACCAAAAAGTGATTTTTGTTGGTGATAACTTTGATAAGCAAGATGAATTGATTAAAAAGCTTGATATTGATTATAGTTATGGTACTGATGAACAAAATATTGTTCACGCTGGTCTTATTGGACAACTTGCATTAGAAGAACCTTTAGTTGATCCTGATAAGTTATTGCCACGTTACCTTCGTCGTACACAAGCTGAAGTGGATTGGCATAAGAAGACTGGAAAGCCATTTGGCCCTGATAGTGATTATGTTGAAGAAGTTTAAGAATTTTTTTCATCCAATAGAAAATAAGATAGATATGAGTTTTTCCCCATTTATTATTTCAATTGATGGGAAGCGAATGCAAGTAATGCAAGCTACTGATGATAATATTCCAGATTTGCTTATTTTAGAAAAACAAGTGTATTCAGGAAGTACACCTTGGAGTAGTTTTTCTTTTAAAACAGAATTAGCAAAAAGAAAGAACTCTCTTTATTTAGTTGTGTATTATGAGTCTATTTTAGTAGCATTTATTGGAGCTCGCTTTCATCCAAGAGAAACCCACATCACAAATATTGCAGTCACTCCTGAGTTTCAAAGAAAGAGTATTGCTACATATTTGATAAATTTTATAATTGATAAAGCACGAAATAACGGTAGTGAAGCGGTCAGTTTAGAAGTGCGAGTGGATAATAAAGGGGCTCAAAGTTTATATCGAAAGTTGGGTTTTAAGCCAACATTTGTTCGAAAAAATTATTATCAAGATAATACTGATGCAATAAATATGATATTGTGGCTTGCGCCTCATCGAGTTAACAGTTAGAAGGAAGTTTATATTTTGAGTGAGAAAAAAGATATTCGTATTTTAGCTTATGAAAGTTCATGTGATGAAACTTCAACAGCTGTAATTAAAAATGGACGTGAAATTGAAAGTTTAATTGTAGCTACTCAAATTAAGAGTCATCAACGTTTTGGAGGAGTTGTTCCAGAAGTTGCAAGTCGTCATCATATTGAAGTAATTAGCCAAATTACCAAGGAAGCCTTAACAGAAGCAAATACTAGTTGGGATGACATTGATGCAATTGCTGTAACTTATGGACCGGGGCTTGTTGGCGCACTTTTAATTGGAGTAAGTGCTGCTAAAGCTGCTTCTATGGCTACAGGAATCCCGTTAATTGGTGTTGATCATATTATGGGTCATATTATGGCTGCTCAATTAAAGGATGAAATTGAATACCCAGCTTTAGCCTTACAAGTTTCAGGGGGACACACCGAAATCGTTTTGTTAAAGAGTCCGACTGATTTTGAAATTATTGGTGATACACGTGATGATGCGGCAGGAGAAGCATATGATAAGATTGGTAGAGTTCTTGGTGTAAATTATCCTGCAGGAAAAACTATTGATAAATGGGCACATGAAGGAAAAGATACTTTTGATTTTCCACGGGCTATGATGGAAGATGATGATTATGACTTTTCATTTTCAGGTTTGAAGAGCGCTTTTATTAATACTTGTCATCACGCTGACCAAATCCATGAGAAATTAAATAAATATGATTTAGCGGCAAGTTTTCAGGCAGCTGTAATTGATGTTTTGGCTCATAAGACTATAAGAGCAATCAAACAATATCAACCTAAAACCTTTATTATGGGTGGAGGAGTTGCAGCGAACCTCGGATTACGCGAACGAATGAACGCAGAAATTACAAACTTACCTAAGGACAAACAACCAAAAGTAATTTTGCCAGACTTAAAATTATGTGGTGATAATGCCGCAATGATTGGGGCAGCTGCTTATAATTTATACAATAAGGGACAATTTGCAGATTTGACTTTGAATGCAGATCCATCATTAGAATTGCCATATGCAAATAGCATGTTAAATTAAAATTATTTTTAAGAGGACGTAAGTCCTCTTTTTTTATTACTTAAGAAATACATATAACTATAAAAGATTAAAGTACCAATTTATACATAGAAATGTGTCTTTTTTAAATTGAAAATTGATATTTCATATATAAATAAAAAACCATACTTAATATCAAACTACCAATATACTTCAATTTTTATACACATTTTAAAAAATAGTTATCGAGTGCAAATGTTTGTATCTCAATTTTTAATGGCGTACTCTAAGAAAGAGTTGTGAAACAGCTTACACATTTTATGTCCTGTGTTTAGTTATAACTAGATGTTTTAACAATGAGAGGAGATTTTAATGCAGATTAATAGTGGAGATACCGCTTTTATGATGCTTTGTACAGCAATGGTGTGTTTGATGACACCAGGGCTAGCATTTTTTTATGGCGGGTTAGCGCGTAAAAGAAGCGTTCTATATATTATGATGCAATCATTGATTTCAATGGGAATCGTAACCTTAATTTGGACTTATGGCGGTTTTGGCTTAGCTTTTGGGAAAGATTTTGGCGGAATAATTGGTAATATAACTGATTATTTTGGCTTAGCCCACGTTGGCTTGGTTCCTAATGCAGTTCATGCAGCTTCAATTCCATTTGCGCTATTTTTCTTATTCCAAATGATGTTTTGCGTTATTACTGTTCCATTAATCAGTGGGGCCTTTGCTGAAAGATTAAATATGAAAGGCTATATCCTTTTGTTGATCTTTTGGACAATTCTTGTTTATATTCCAGTTTGTCACTGGGTATGGGGAAATGGCTTCCTCGAAAAAATAGGATTTGTTGATTTTGCTGGTGGAACTGTAATTCACACAACTGCAGGTTTTGCAGCTTTGGCAAGTATTATCGTGTTAGGTAAGCGTGATCTTAGCCATAAAGGAATGAAGCCAAGTAACTTAATGGCTGCTGCAATTGGTACCGGACTTTTATGGTTTGGCTGGTTTGGTTTTAATTCAGGTGGTGCTTTAAAAGCAGGTGCTCTTGCCACTAAAGCATTTACAAATACTGCAATTGGCTTAGCCAGTGGAATGGTTGTTTGGATTTTATATGCTTATTTCGTACGTGGTAAGTTTGACTTTGTTGATGTTTTAACTGGATCAGTTGCTGGTCTAGCAACTATTACTCCTTGTGCTGGATATATTAATCCAGCTACAGCAGTAATCGTTGGAATAGTTGCTGGAATCATCTGTAATATTGCTGTAAGTATTCAAGAAAAAATTGGCTGGGACGATGCTCTTGGCGTTTGGGGAGTCCACGGAATCGGTGGCTTTACTGGAACAATTTTAATTGGAATTCTTGCAGATAGTAGTGTAAATGGTGTCAGTGCTAGCGTGAGTCAATTCTTGATTCAAGCTGGTGGTGTAATCTTGGTAGCAGCTTATTCCTTTATCATAACATTCATTTTGTTGAAGCTTTTAGGCTTAATTACTAATATTCGTCCTTCTGATGACATTATTAAAGCAGGTCTAGATGAAACAATGCTTAATGAAAAGCCTTATGATATCTAGTTTCAAAACGAAGTTACTCGTAGAAAGAAGTGAAATAAGTGTTAGGGTGCATATTACTATATGTTGGAATTGTACTAATAAGTAATGGCCTGTATTCAGTAGAAGAAATATCAGATAAATCAATTATTGTTATGAACTTCTTCACGGGTGGTTTAAGTCTAATTCTGAATATTGTAGCCCTATCATGGGGAATTATAGCAGGAAAACCAAATAGCTGGTTTTATGCCAGTGCCACTGGATTATTGTTTGCATTTACATATCTTTATGTAGCAATAAATACAATATGCGAATTTGATCAAAGACTTTATGGCTACTTTAGTTTGTTTGTTGCTATAAATTCAATTCCGGCTGGAATTTTATGTTTTCAAAATTTTGGCGGAAATTGGATTTATGGCCTTATCTGGTGGGCATGGGGTATTTTATGGTTAACAGGATTCCTGACCAATAATCTCCATCTAGATTTAGGAAAATTTCCAGGTTATTTAGGAATTGTTGAAGGTATTATAACAGCCTGGATTCCTGGATTCCTAATGCTTGTGAATATATGGCCAAATTAGTTAGAAAGGAAATGAATAAATAATGAGGCTTACAAAGCGTGAACAAGAAAAAATGATGATCAGCTTAGCTGGTATGATTGCCGAAAAGAGAAAAGAACGCGGCGTGAAGTTAAATGAACCAGAAGCTGTTGCTTACATTACAAGTCGTTTGCTAGAAGGCGCTCGTGATGGCAAGTCAGTAAAAGAATTATCTGATGAAGGTGCAACTTGGTTAACAAAAGAAGATGTCATGGAAGGTATCTCTGAAATGATTCCTATGATTCAAGTTGAAGCAACTTTTGTTGATGGTACTAAGTTGATTACTGTAACTGACCCAATTCGTTAGATGTAAATAAAAAGGAGAATTTAAATGATTCCTGGAGAATATAAATTACAATCCGACAAAGTTCCATACAATGTTGGATATAAAGCAATTTCACTTAAGGTAAAGAATGTCGGTGACCGTCCAGTTCAAGTTGGTTCCGAATATCACTTTTATGAAGCTAATGAAGAAGGCTTGCAATTTGACCGTGAAAAAGCATGGGGCAAGCACCTTGATATTCCAGCAGGAACTGCCGTTCGTCTAGAAGCAGGCGAAGAACAAACTGTCAGATTGATTGACTTTGGCGGTAAGCGTCGTGTATTTGGCTTTAATAATAAAGTTAATGGCTGGCTTGACGTTGATAAGAAAGCTGATACTTATAATAAGTACCCACTTAAAACGCAAGATAAGTCAGACTATTAAAAGCAATACTTAAAAAGGAGGTAAATTTATGAGTTTTGATATGGATCACGAACAGTATGCATCACTTTATGGCCCTACAACAGGAGATAGTGTTCGCTTAGGTGATACAGATTTATTCGCTAAAGTTGAAAAAGACTTAACAGTTCATGGTCAAGAAAGTGTATTCGGTGGAGGAAAAGTTCTACGTGATGGTATGGGAGTTAACCCTAATGAAACCCGTAAGAATAATCCATTAGTTGCAGACTTAATTATTTCTAATGTAGTTATTATTGACTACACAGGAATTTATAAAGCCGATATTGGTATTCGTGATGGTAAGATTCTTGCGATTGGTAAGGGTGGTAACCCTGACATCATGGATAAAGTAGACTTTGTTGTAGGAGCAAGTACTGAAGCTATTGATGGTTCAGGAATGATTGTTACTGCCGGTGCTATTGATACTCACGTTCACTATATGAGTCCTGATGAAGCACGAGATGCTCTCGATAACGGTACTACCACTTTATTTGGTGGAGGAACAGGTCCTGCTAACGGTACTCGTTCAGCTACTTGTAATCCAGGTGCTTGGAACACTCACAGAATGTTACAAGCTATTGATGACTCACCATTAAATTATGGTTTAATGGCCAAAGGTGTTGGTACAAACCCAGAAGTAGTTGCTGAACAAATTAAAGCTGGTTGTGCTGCAATCAAGATTCACGAAGACTGGGGTGCTACAGCTGCAGGTATTGAAAATACACTTGATGCTGCTAATAAATATGATGTACAAGTTGCAATCCACACTGACTCATTGAATGAAGGTGGATTCGTTGAAAATACTATCAATGCTATTGGTGGTAATACTATTCACACCTACCACACAGAAGGTGCCGGTGGTGGTCACGCTCCTGACATCATGGTTGTTTGTGGTCAAGATAATGTTCTTCCATCATCAACTACTCCAACTAACCCATTCTGCAAGGATACTATTGATGAATTATTCTATATGACTATTGTTTGTCACAGCTTGAATCCAAAGCTTCCTGAAGATGTTGCTTTTGCTGAATCTAGAATTAGAAAACAAACCGAAGCAGCCGAAGATGTCCTTCAAGATATGGGTGCTTTAAGTATGATGTCCTCAGATACTCAAGCTATGGGACGTATTGGTGAAGTTGCAATGCGTTCATGGCAACTTGCAAGCAAGATGAAGAAGATTCGTGGTCCACTTGAAGGCGACTCAGAATATGATGATGATAATCGTATTAAGAGATATGTTGCTAAATATACTATCAACCCTGCAATTTGTCATGGTATTAGCGATTATGTTGGTTCTGTTGAAAAAGGCAAATATGCTGATTTAATTCTTTGGAATCCTAAATACTTTGGTGCTAAACCTGATATGGTAATTAAAAACGGTATGATTACTTACGGAATCCAAGGTGATTCTGGAGCAAGTTTACCAACTACAGAACCAGTTGTAGAACGTTTCCTTTATGGTGCAACAGGTCGTGCAGTTAACCACACTTGTGTAACTTACGTTTCACAATATGCTTATGATCATGGTATTAAAGAAGAACTTGGTTTGAATAAGATTGTTTTACCAGTTCATAACACAAGAAACTTAACTAAACGTGATATGAAGCTTAACAATTACACACCAAAGACAATAAAGATTGACCCACAAACATATAAGGTAACTATTGATGGAAAAGAAATTACTTGCCCAGCCGCACCAACTCTTCCATTAGCTCAACGTTATTACTTATTCTAATTGAAAATTTGAAAGAGGAATTGGAATTACTTTTAATTCCAATCTTCTTTTGTTACTCATAAAAGAGGTTTATATATGATTTTAACAGAAGTTTATCGTAATGTAGATGATATTCCAAATATCGGAAGCTATCATATTGAAACAGCATCAGTTAAAAGTGATGATTTGATGAAGAATATCTTTCGCGTAAAGACTGATCATGGTAATGAATATGGTATCCGTCTTGAAAATGAAGATCAAATTCTAGAAAACGGTACTGCTTTTAAGTTGGGTGAACACGAATTACTTGTCTTGAGTGTAATTCCAGATGAAATGATTGAAATTACTCCAAAAGATATTGATGAAATGGGATTAATCGCTCACTTTTTAGGTAATTTGCATAAGCCTGTTCAAATTAAGAACGGTCAAATTGCACTACTTTTAGATAAAGTAGTCATCAATGCTCTTAACAATAAAGATATTGATTATGAAACAAAGAAGATACAACTTGATCAACCATTAGAGTATGTTGATTTCACTAAATAAGTAGGAAAAAAGATGAAAAATGAGCTAAATGAAAAAATAAATTATCTTGAGGTTTTTCAAATTTGTGATTCAACTTTTCCAATTGGAACATTTAACCATTCATTTGGGATGGAAAATTATCTAAGAAGAAATGTAATTAATAAGTCTCCAGAGTTTAAAATTTGGCTAGAAAATTACTATCGTTCACAGTTTAAATATGGTGAAGGGTTACTTGTTAAGTTGTGTTATGAAGCACTTAACGATAAAAAAATTGATAAATTATTCGAGTATGATGATGAAATCACTAAGTCTACTCTAGCTGTTGAAACTCGTGATGGTACAAAGCTTATTGCTCATGAAATGATTACTTTGATTAAAAAAATTTATGGTGATAAAGTACCATATTTAAATAAATATGCCAAAGCTATTGAAGATAATAAAGCTTATGGAAATCCAGCGATTGTTTTTTCAATCTTTGCCCACTATAAGAAGATTCCATTGCTAGATGCATTTTTGATGTATGGCTACAGTGTAGCTTCTACTTTAGTCTTAAATGCAGTTAGAGCGATTCCTTTAGGACAAAGAGAAGGTCAAGTAATTTTGAACGATTTGATTAAACTTCTTAAAAGACTTTATAAGCAAGTGAAAAAAATTGATAGATCATACTTAGGTGCTAATGCACCTGGGCTTGAAATAGCTCAAATAAAGCATGAAACTCAAGAATCTCGTTTATTTATGTCGTAATTATTGAAAGGATATAATTTTATGAAACGTGCAGTAAGAATTGGTGTTGGTGGACCTGTTGGATCAGGTAAGACTACTTTGATTGAACGTCTAACTCGCCATATGAATAAAGATTACAACATGGCAGTTATCACTAATGATATTTATACTAAGTGGGATGCCGAATATATGGTCAAGAATTCTGTTCTTGATGAAAACAGAATCATTGGTGTTGAAACTGGTGGCTGCCCACACACAGCAATTCGTGAAGATGCTTCAATGAATATGGCTTCAGTTGAAAAGCTTGAAAAGCGCTTTGACAATGATTTGGATTTGATTTTTATTGAAAGTGGTGGTGACAACCTTGCCGCAACTTTTAGTCCTGAATTAGTAGACTTTTCAATTTATATTATTGATGTAGCTGAAGGTGAAAAGATTCCTCGTAAAGCTGGTCAAGGTATGATTAAATCTGACTTATTCATTATTAATAAGACTGATTTAGCACCATATGTAGGTGCAAATCTTGATAGAATGAAGGAAGACTCAGAAAAATTCCGTAAAGATGGCAACTTCTTATTTACAGACCTTAAGACAGATGAAGGTTTAGATGGTGTTATTAATTGGATTAAGAAAGATGTATTGCTTGAGGATCTAGAAAATGCAAAATAAAGCTGTAGATGGATTAATTGATCTTCAGTTTATTAATAAGAATGGTCGTAGTTTTGCTAAGCGTACATATCGTGAAGGAAATTCCTGGATTTCATTTCGCCAGCCTAATAAAGACGATATTCCGTATTATTTCTTAATTACAACTGGTGGTGGATATGTCGAAGGTGAAAATTATCTTCATCAAATCAAACTTGAAGATGATAGCCATGCAATAGTTACAACTCAATCTCCGACATATGTTTATAAATGTGAAAATCATGAATTAACAAGCCAAGAAGATAGGATTCATGTAGGTAAAAATGCTTTTTTAGAATTTTATCAAGATGAAACAATTCCTTATAAAGATGCATATTATCATCAAAACACTAAAATTGAAATGGAAAAAGGATCTAAATTAATCTTAACTGATGGATTATCAAGTGGATGGTCACCAGATGATACTCCATTTCAATATAGCGAGATTGGCTTGCAGACAAAGATAAACTATGATGGACACTTAGTATATAACGACTATTTAATTGTTGATCCAGAAATTGATCCAATGTATCAAATTGGCTATTTTGAAGGAAAGCAAAACTTTAATTCAGCAGTAATTATTGATGAAAATATTACTCAAGAAACAGTAGAAGAGTTCCGTAAATATTTAAATAAGTTTGATTTCGATGTTCATTATGGTATCTCAATTCTTGAAGAAGATGGAATGGTTTTGCGAGTTTTGAGCAGTAGTTCTTATAAAAATCGAAAATTAATATTAAAATTTATCAATTATTATAGAGAAAAATTGCTTAACTTTTCAAAATTTGATTTACGTAAAAGCGATCATATTGAATGTGATGTATAAACATCAATTGAAAGCGAGGAAGTAAATGCATATACCAGATAACTACTTAAGTCCAGCAACATGCGGAGTTATGTTCGTAGTAGCGGCTCCAGTTGTGGCAATTTCATTGAAAAAAGTTAAGACAGAACTTAAACAACGCAAAGATTTGGCACCAATGTTAGGAATTGCAGCTTCATTATCATTTTTAATGATGATGTTTAATGTTCCGATTCCCGGTGCTACAAGTCTTCATGCTGTTGGAGGGACGCTACTTGCGATATTGATAGGACCGTATGCCGCGTCGATTGCGGTAAGTGTCGCGTTGATTTTACAAGCATTTTTATTTGGAGATGGTGGAATTTTAGCGCTTGGTGCAAATATCTTTAATATGGCGATTGTAATGCCATTTACGGGATATTGGATTTATAACTTTTTACGCAAGCACAATCATCCAAGCTTAGGTGCAATAGTAGGCTCGTATTGTGGTATCAATTTAGCAGCTTTAATGGCAGGATTTGAACTTGGAATTCAGCCGTTAATTGCACATACGTCTAATGGAACTCCATTATATAATCCATATCCATTAGCAGTTACTATTCCAGCACTTTGTGTTGCTCACTTAGCTGTTGGCGGAGTGGTTGAAGCATTCTTTACTTATGTTGTATATGCATTTGTTAAAAAGGCTGCTCCTAATGAACTCTATCAAAACAATTTACCAAAAACTGCTGCTAAAAAAGGTTCGCTCAAATACTTCATTTACTTTATTATTGCTTTAGTTGCTCTATCTCCAATTGGTTTACTTGCAACAGGTACAGCATTTGGTGAATGGGATAATGCAGAATTGTTGGAACGATTAAAATTAGAGCATATTTCAAATACAATTCCAACTGGAATGAGTCATGGAATAAAGTATACAGCTTTATTTGGTGATTATACGATTCCAGGAACTAGTTTACCTATTGGGTATATTTTAAGTGCGGTTACCGCAATATTAATTTTCTTTCTTATTAGTAAGGTGCTGATGTCAATTTATGATTCATCAAATAAATCCAAACCAAAACAGTCAGGTCAACAATTATAAGGAATTACCTGCCTGGCTTAATACTGGGGAAGAAAATAAGGTTCAACTTTCAAAAGGTAAATTAATTCAAAATAATTTAAATATTTTTACTAATTTAATTAAAGCTCTAACTAAAATATCTCCAGCTTATGCTGCTAAAAACTCTCCTTGGATGAGAATAGCTGAATTAATAGTTTTAACTACTTTGATATTATTATCATCTCAAGTTGTATTTTTATGGATGGTTTTTATATTAATTTTATTGCATTTAGTATTTTTACCAGGAAAAGTAATTGTCAGAATAGGGAAAAAATTAACAAAATTAGTTCTAATTTCTTTAATAGTACTATTACCTAGCTTGCTATTGAGAGATAATAATATTGGCTTGTTTATATCACGTACCGTCTTAATAATGCTTAATATTTCAATATTTTTGAGTGTTACTTCTTGGCCTCAATTTATTCAGGGACTTGAGCAGATTCATTTTCCCAGTGTAATGATTTTGACTTTAGATATTACAATGAAATATGTATACACATTAGGAATATATATTCAAGAAGTTTTAAACAGTATTAAATTACGCACTTTTGGACAGCATGTAAATCGTAAAGTCTTAGGTGTTATTGTGGGACAAGTTTATTTATCTGCTAAAAAAAGAACTGTAGATTTATATCAGGCAATGACTTTAAGAGGATATAATAATAAAAATGTAGTAAACTGGAAATTGAGCTGGAATAAATATGATAATTTGAGCTTAATAGAAATATTGGCTGCGGTTATTGTATATTTCGTAATTTAAGGAGCGTAATTGATGATTAAAATAGATGGCGGAACTTATACATATGGTGTTCATACTGGTTTTCATGATGTAAATTTGAAAATCGGTAAGGGGGATGCTGTATGTATAATGGGACCAAATGGATCAGGAAAATCAACATTATTAAAGACTATTGTTGGTTTATATGCTCTTGAAGATGGAAGTTATACTTTTAATGGACAAGTAATTGATAAAAAATTTTTGAAAGATTCAACTAAAACTGGTCCATTTTATCAAAAATTTGGATTTGTTTTTCAAAATAGTGAAGTTCAATTATTTAATACAAGTGTAGCTGAAGAAATAGCATTTGGTCCATTGCATTTAGGACTTACTCAAGAAGAAGTAGATAAACGAGTTAATGACTGTTTAAAGCTTTTAAAAATTGAGCGTCTTAAAGATCGTGTTCCTTATCATTTATCTGGTGGTGAACAAAAACTTGTTGCTATTGCCAGTGTATTATCAATGAATCCAGATATTATTATCTTAGATGAGCCGTTTAATGGGTTGTCACCTAAATATAGAACATTGATTAATCAAATTATTCATCAATTGCATCAATCAGGTAAAACATTGATTATTTCGAGTCACCACTTTAATCAGATTCGCTCTATTGTTGATCGGGTATATGTTTTTTCGGAAGATCATACGATTTGCCGAGAGTTAAGTTCTGAACAACTTACAGATATGCCTCAGTTTATTGATTATTTGGATAATCTATAAAAATAAGTTGAATAATAAAAAAGGCAATCATTTGATTGCCTTTTTTATTATTCAAAATTTTCTAAGTCCTCCATAGCTTTTTCCCATTCATCACTTATTTGAGCGATTTTTTCTTGTACTTTGGAAAGCTCTTCTTGCAGAGGCCCTAACTTATCAAAGTTTGAAGCAATTGCTGGATCAGCCATTTTATTTTGAATTTCAGTTTCTTGTTTTTCTAAAGTTTCAATTTCTTTTTCTGCATTTTCTACAGCACGTTCTAGTTTTCGCTTTTGTGAATCGCGCTGTTTTTGTTCTTGGTAAGATAACTTTTGCTCACTTACTCTTTTAGTTGAAGTTTGTGGAGCCTCTTCATTAACTTCACTTGGAGTTGTTCCAGCAGCTTGTTTTGCTTTTTCATCAAGATAATATGAATAATTACCTTCGTATATTTTGGCATGACCATTTCTAACAGATACGATTTTATTAGCAAGTTGATTAATAAAGTAACGGTCATGAGATACGAATAGTAAAGTGCCATCGTATTCATTTAAGGCTTCTTCAAGGACTTCTTTTGCTTCAATGTCCAAGTGGTTAGTAGGTTCATCCATTAATAAGAAATTATCATGTTCAAGGGATAAAACAGTTAAAGTTAAACGAGCCTTTTGACCACCAGACAATTGTCCTACAGTCTTATCAATATCTTTAGCAGTAAACAAAAAACTTGCAAGAATTGAGCGTACATCTTTTTCAGGCATTGTCTTATGTCTATCCCAAATAGTATCTAAGACAGTTTTTGAAGGATCAAGTCTTTGTAACTCTTGATCGTAGTAGCCAATATCAAGACTGGCACCATATTTAATTGAGCCAGCTTTAGGAGTAAGCTGCTTCATTACAGTTTTTAGAAGGGTAGATTTACCAATTCCATTAGGTCCAATAATAGCAACTCTGTCGCCTTTATTAATTTGAAAAGAAATATCTTCAACCATTGTTTTATCAGGATAGCCAATAGATAAATCATTTAAAATTAAGACTTCTTTTCCAGAAGGACGTTCACTATTAAAATGGATACGAACTTTATTTTTATGCTTTGGTGGTTTAATACGTTCTATTTTTTCAAGTTTCTTTTGACGACTTTGAGCTCGTTTGGTTGTTGAAGCACGAACCATATTCTTTTGAACGAATTCTTCATCACGCTTAATTTCTTCTTGTTGTTTTTCATAAGCTGCTTGTTGTTGCTTGTTACGTAATTCGCGCTCAGCCTTATATTGAGAATAGTTACCCTTAAAAGCAGTAAGTTTTCCGAATTCTAATTCAAAAATTTGGTTAGCTAAATTATCTAAGAAATATTGATCGTGAGATACAACTAAAATAGCTCCAGAATAGTTTCTTAAGAAGCTTTCTAACCAATCTAAAGTGTCCATATCAAGATAGTTAGTCGGTTCATCAAGTAAAAGTAGAGGTGGCTTTTTTAAAAGAAGCTTAACAAAAGCTAAGCGGGTTTTTTCACCACCAGATAAACTTCCGATTTTTTTGTTCCAAGTATTTTCCGGAAATTTAAAACCGTTAAGGATACTCTTAATATCAGATTGATAAGTATAGCCGCCTCTTTGTTCAAAATCAAATTGTAGTTGATCATAACGCTTGAGAAGTTCTTGGTCTTCAGGATGTTCTGCAATTTGCATTTGCATATTTTCTAATTTTTTACTTTGAGCAATAAGACTAGAAAATACTTCTTCCATACCATCCCAGATGGTTTTACTTTCATCAAGGTCATTTTCCTGAGCAATATAACCAACATCAATATTTTTATTAACAGTAAATTCACCATGAGTTGGTTCTTGTTGACCGGTCATAATTTTAAGCAGGGTAGTTTTTCCTGCACCATTTGGACCTACAAGACCGATTCTGGCATTAGAATCTATTGAAAAATTGACATTATCAAATAAAATATTGGCACCGAATTGTTGCTGCAAATCGTGCCCCTGAGCAATAATCATAATTTTTTCACCTAAAAATATTCTATCATAATCTAATAATTGTTTTGTCTAGTAATTGTTTGTGAAGTAATGGTACAATTTAAGTAAGAATCTTAACATTGTGAAAAATATACTTGCAAATATAGTGTGATTATAGGTAATATATAAAAGCTTGATTAATATTCACAAAGATGAGATACATGGAGGCTTCACAAATGAATAATATTGATAAGAAAATAAAAATCCCCAAAGCAACTGCTAAGCGACTTCCACTTTATTACCGTTACCTTATTATCTTAAATGAAGAAGGAAAGGACAAGGTCTCTTCAACAGAATTATCTGAAGCAGTTCAAGTTGATAGTGCATCAATTCGACGTGACTTTTCATATTTTGGCGCTCTTGGAAAGCGTGGATATGGATATGATGTTGAAGCATTGCTTAATTTTTTTAAAAAGATTTTGAATCAAGATACTCTTACTAATGTAGCATTGGTTGGAGTAGGTAATTTAGGAAGAGCCCTACTTAATTATAACTTTAAGCGTAGTAATAATATTCGTATTTCTTGTGCTTTTGATATAAATGAGGAAATTACTGGTCGAATTTTGAGTGGAGTGCCAGTATATCATATGGATGATTTAAAAAAGCAATTAACTGATCAGCAAATTTCCATTGCTATTTTAACAGTTCCATCAACTGAAGCGCAAAAAACTACTGACGAGATGGTAGAAGCAGGTGTAAAAGGCATTATGAATTTTACACCAATTAGACTTTCAGCACCAGCTGATGTACGAGTTCAAAATGTTGATTTAGCAACTGAATTACAGACTTTGATTTACTTTTTGGATTCAGATAAAGAAGAAAATTAATTATAGAGCTGCTTTTATAAAAGCAGTCTTTTTTTATTGTTTTTGTAAAGAATTTTAATAAAATAAAGGTAAAGGTATTTTAGAAAGCGTAATTTTATGATTAATAAAAATGTTGAACTTAGTTTAATGTATGAACTTGATAATTTGCACCATGTAGTGGTTCAAGCAAGTGATGTTGGCAGTAAGTATGTTTATGCATTGCAGCTGCTTCATAAACAAACAGATATTATTGTTTACCGAGCAGAGCCAAATGGTAGTCATGTTGTATTTGATGAGGATAATCCTATTGTCTACTTAACTGGGATGGGAGGTGGTCACACTCAGACTTGGACTTATGCTGGAGAAAAAGATCGCTGGTTTATTGGAACTAAACCTAAAAAACATGGCAGTATTCTTTGGGATACTCAAATTGCACGAGTAAATTTAGAAAATGCTCCTCTTCAAGTTGATAGCAATACTGCTTTGCCTCGACTTTCTTATATGAATCGAGCAGGGTATGGTTATGGTGATAATAGTGTACCTATTCCGGGAACTCAATTTGAACGTCTTGAAGCTGCGGTTTCACCAGATTATAAAAAGTTTTTAGTAGCAAGTATTGATGTTAACCATGTTGGTAGGTTCGCTCTTTATGATTTAGATGAAATCAATCAAGCACTTGATGAAGCAGAAGCAGATAATTATGATGTAAATATTCAAAATATGCATTGTTTAGGTGCATTTGCAGTTCCTAATTTTAATTCTGAACTTATTCAATCAGTTCAAGGTTATGATATTGATGAAAATAATAATATTTATGTCTCTAGTCAATTAGGACCAACTACTGATTTTTTGGGTCTTGCTAAAGAGGGTAAACCTAGAGAAATTGTTAAAATTCCATGGGGTGAAACTAATCCAGATAATTGGGAAGTTGCAGATTTAACCCATGATAAAACGGTTGATTCACTTGGTTATGTCACTGAATTTGAAAGTGTACAAGTACTTGATGCTAATAATATCTATTTGACTGTGGCTTATCACAGAAGAAGTGACTTAACAACTCTTAAAAATCGAATTTATAAAGTTGAAGGATTTGGTGATTAAAAAAGAAAGCTGAAAAATCAGCTTTCTTTTTTTATGCTGTTGTTTGACTTTTGATTAGTTTAACTGGCAATTTATAATGCTTTTGCTCAAATTTCTTTTCAGGATTTTCAATTCTTTGAAGTAATAATTTTACAAGCAAAATTGCCATATCTGAAATTGGTTGTTCAATGGTTGAAAGCTCAGAATGGTAGGTTTGAATTTCTTGTGTTCCATCAAATCCAATGACTTTTAAATCTTTTGGAATATTGATTCCAAGTTTTTTTGCCTCTTGTAAAACTAAAATTGCTGATAAGTCATCAGTTGCCACAACTCCATCGGGATGCTCTTCTTCAAGCATTTTATGGATTGTCATATTTTTAAGTAATGGTGAATCAGAAAAAGAAGTTGAGCAAATATGTTCTTCAAGATTTAAAGATTTGATTGTATCGCAGTAAGCTTCAAGACGTTCATCGGTTGGATTTCCTTTTTGAGCTTTGTTACCTAAGAAGTAAATGTGTTTACAATTAGCTTGCAATAAATCATGAACCGCTAGTTGAATACCTTGATAATTATCACAAGAAACAATTGGAATGTTATCTGATAATTTTCTATCAAAAGAGACAATTGGAAGATTAAGGCGTTGATACTCCTCAATTCCTAAATTATGTGCACCAGCAATAATCCCATCAACTTGATTTGCCATTAGCATTTTAATATATTCGCGCTCTTTTTGCTTATTTTTGCCAGCGTTGCAGAGAATTATTTTATAACCCTGGTCAAAAAGCTGTTCTTCAATATTTTGAATAAGTTCTGCAAAAAAAGGATTAGTAATACTTGGGAAAATTACTCCTATCAATTTCATTTTTTTGCCATGCAATGATCTTGCTAGTGAATTTGGTTGATAGTTTAATTCTTCCATTGCCGCAAAAACTTTTTGCTTAGTGTTATCACTAAGATAGCCATGGTTGTTGATTACACGTGAGACTGTTGTAGCTGAAACTCCTGCCTTTTTAGCAACATCAGTCAATTTTACTGCCATAGGTTTCACCTTACTTTAAAAAATAGTTTCCATTTCCCAGAACTTCCCAGTAAAATCGGTATCTTTATCAAAACTGATCTTTTGATTTTCTGGATTAGTGAAAAATCGTCCAGTTAAAACATGTTCTCCATCATTAACAAAAATTTCAATTAATGAATGGTCAACGAAAATATCTAAATCTACACTTTCATTAGAATCAATTTCACAGGATCTAGTTTCGCCATAGTCAACAGCTACTTTTTTACCTTTGGAGCGGTCTAAAACTAACTTACCGTCATTTGTATCAATATTAAGAATTAAACTGTCGCTCAAGTCTTTGTTTGCTGCTAAATGAAGGGTAGTAGATTGATTTTTAGCGATAGTTAATTTTAACTCATATTGGCCACTAGTAGTATTCTTAATTAACTTATCTGTTAATTTGCTTTCAGTTTTACGAATAGATTCAATTGATTTAACTGGTTTTTGGATTAGTTTGCCATCTTTAATAGATAGTTCTTTAACTTGACTTAAACAGTTAGCCCAATTTTCATCATCTGTTGGATAAGTTATATCAGGTAGTCCTACCCAACTGATTTCATAAGCTTTACCATCTGGAGCATTGAATGCTTGGGTTGCATAGACGTCAAAACCTTCATCTAAGTTTTTAAGTTTTGAAGGGTTAATCATTTTAGCATTTTCAAAGTCAATGTCATCTGCAATTACATACATATTTGGGTAAATGTTTTGGTAATTTGCAACAGATTTATTTAATCCTTGGGGACAGAAAATTAATACCCATTTGTCATCTACTTGAACTAAATTAGGACACTCAATCATGTAACCCATATCTTCGTCAGTAAAGTTTAAAAAGCCGATTTCTTCCCAGTCTTTAAGGTTTTGAGACTTCCAAATATCAACATGACCTTTTTTATTTTGTTCATCTTGAGCCCCTAAAATGGCATAGTAGGTTCCATCTTTTTCGATTATTTGTGGGTCTCGGAAGTGTTCAGTAATATGAGATGGATTTTTAAATAAAATTTCTTTATCACTAACTACACCATCTTTATTCATCCAAGCACTGATTTGATAAGGAGTACGAATCCAGTCTTCACTTCTGTGGTTACCAGTATACATAATGAATAATTTATCACCGATTTGTTTTGCAGATCCAGAATAAGCTCCATGTGAGTCACCCTTGAAGCTAGGCTCAATTGCTAAGCCTTGTCTTTCCCAATGAACTAAATCTTGTGATTTAAAGTGTACCCAAGACTTTAATCCATGAACTGCTCCAAATGGATAAGACTGATAAAAGACATGGTATTCACTGTTATAATAAGAAAAACCATTAGGATCATTTACTAATCCAGAAATAGGGCGTAAGTGATAGCGCATTTGATAGTTAGATCTTGATGCTTGACTTTGCAAGTGCATAAGTGTGTCTGCATCCCATTCATTATAAGGTAAGTAACGTTTTTCTCTTGTCCATTCCATAAAAAATCCTCCATTAATCTGTAAGCGGTATCTTTTAATAAATATTGTAAATAGATATGAAAAATATGTCAATCGTTTAACATAAAAATCATTGAATATATTAGCTTAATTTTAAGCAAAACGATACAAAAAACAAAAAAATAAAGAAAATTTGTGATAAACGATTGACATATTTTTAGAATACGCTATCATAGTTATTGAACATGTTTAATAAAGCGTTTACATAATTTCGAAGGGGGACTTATAATATGGACCATAAAAAGGTGGCCGAGCGGGTAATTAAAGATGTTGGCCGCGATAATATTATCGCAGGTGCTCACTGTGCTACTCGTTTGCGTCTTGTGCTTAAGGATGATTCAAAAGTTGACCAAAAGGCATTGGACAATGATCCAGATGTTAAGGGGACTTTTAAGACTAATGGTCAATATCAAGTAATTATTGGACCAGGGGATGTTAATGATGTTTATGATGAATTCATTAAGATTACTGGTTTAAAGGAATTATCAACTGAAGATTTGAAGAAGGTAGCTGAAAACGGCAAAAAGAAAAATCCAGTTATGGATTTCATTAAGCTCTTATCAGACATCTTTGTACCAATTATTCCAGCTTTAGTTGCTGGTGGTTTATTGATGGCATTGAATAATTTCTTGACATCACCTGGACTATTTGGACCAAAAGCAATCGTTCAGATGGTGCCAAGTATTGCTGGTCTTTCCAGCATGATTCAAATCATGTCAGCTGCACCATTTATCTTTATGCCGATTCTTGTAGGTATGTCGGCGGCTAAGCGATTTGGAGCGAACCAGTTCTTAGGTGCAACAATTGGTATGATTATGACCACGCCAAACTTAGGAGGAGCTGCTAAGTTCTGGGATATTTTTGGATTACATGTTGCTCAAACTAATTATCAATATCAAGTAATTCCGGTTTTAGTTGCAGTATGGATACTTTCTATTTTAGAAAAGAAGTTCCACAAGTGGCTTCCATCTGCAGTTGACTTTACTTTTACACCACTTTTAGCAATTATGATTACTGGATTCCTCACTTTTACTATTATTGGTCCAGTATTCAAAGGTGTGTCAGATGCAATTACTGATGCAATTGTATGGCTTTACAATACAACTGGTGCATTTGGTATGGGTGTCTTTGGTTTATCATATTCAGCCATTGTTACTACTGGTCTTCACCAAAGTTTCCCAGCTGTTGAAACCCAGCTTCTTGCACAATTTGCTCAAGGTCGTGGAGCTGGTGACTTTATCTTTGTTACTGCATGTATGGCAAACGTTGCCCAAGGTGCTGCAACATTCGCAGTTTACTTCTTAACTAAGAATGAAAAGATGAAGGGCTTAGCTTCATCATCTGGTGTATCAGCACTCTTAGGTATTACTGAACCAGCACTTTTCGGTGTTAACTTAAAATACAAATTCCCATTCTTTAGTGCTCTTATTGGATCAGGTATTGCTGCTGCTTTTGCTGGTTTTATGCATGTAACTGCTGCAGCCCTTGGTTCAGCTGGATTGTTAGGATTCCTTTCAATTTATCCAAAGACTATTCCTATGTGGGTGGTATCAGTTGCTATTAGTTTTGTAGCTTCATTTGCTATTACTTATATTTATGGTAAGGGTCACTTAAAAGAAGAAGTTGCTGAACAAGATGTCCCAGTTCAAGATGCAACTGATTATGCAGAAGAAACTCAAGAAGACGAAAAACTTGGAAAAGAAGAATTGAGCTTAAAGGATGAAGTAATCTATTCACCAGTAGATGGTAAGCCTGAAAGTTTAACCAAAGTTAATGATCAAGTATTTTCTGCAAAACTTATGGGTGACGGAGCTGCTGTAGTTCCAACTGATAATACAATTTACTCACCAGTTTCAGGAACAATTACTATTGCTTATGAAACTAAGCATGCTTATGGTATTAAGTCTGATGACGGTGCTGAAGTTTTGATTCACATTGGTCTTGATACTGTTAACCTTAAGGGTGAACACTTTGAAAGCTTTGTAAAACAAGGTCAACGTGTTGAAAAGGGTGATAAGCTTGGAACTGCTGATATTGAAGCTTTAAAGAAGGCTGGTTATGATACTACTGTGATGGTCGTAATTACTAATACAGCTGATTATGCAAGCGTATCACGTATTACTGATGCAGGCGATAAGCACGGCGATGACTTAATTGCTGTAACTGCACATGAAAAATAAAATTAATTAAGACTTACTTTCCTCTCTCAAGTCAAAAAATAAAATATGTACGTTATACTAATGTCAGAGATTATTCTCTGGCATTTTTTGTTGATTAATTGGAGGAGTATTATGAAGCAAAATGAAAATATTAAGGAGTCTTGGTTTTTCACATGTCTTTATTGGATTATTGGGATAGTGTGTTTTTTCTGGGGCGGAGTAAAACATATCAATAGCTACTATGGAATTTGCTTAATTATAACGTTGATTTTGCCGGTGGTTTATTCGTTAATAGTAACTTTAAAGATAAAGGTCCCACATTGGGTAAATAAAGTTCCAATTGCAGGGATATATTTGTTGATTGTAATTGCGGTTAGTTTAGCTTATAAATTGCAAGATGTAATTGGATATTTCATTCCGATTATATTCTTGATTGTTTTTGCTATTTTAGCAATATTCTATGCTCTGTATAAAACGTTTAAATATCGAAAAAATGGTAGATATTATTATGTAGAAGAAAATAGGAAAAAGCGTTGCGATAGTTTTTTGGAAGCATTTAAAGAATATTATTTAGAGGGATTAGTGTCAGGCATTTTTGAAATGATTTTGGCTGCAATATTTGATTAGAACCCTAATTGAATTGGTAGAAGTAAGAAAATAATAAAATGTTAAAATTAGCACTCTTTTAATAAAAGTGCTAATTTTTTGTGCTTTTTGCTTGCAATCACTTCCAAAAAAAGTTATTATTTTAATTGTAAGTTAGCACTTAATAAATAAGAGTGCTAAAAGCGATAAACAAATGAAAATAAAAAACTTAAATTAATAGGAGGGACTAAACGTGTTAGAACCAATTGGTGATCGCGTGATCGTTAAAGTTAAGGAAGAAGAAGAAAAAACTGTTGGCGGCATTGTTTTAGCATCAAATGCTAAGGAAAAGCCAACTCAAGGTGAAGTTGTTGCAGTCGGCGCTGGCAAATTCGCTGATAATGGTGACAAAATTCCTATGACTGTTAAGAAAGGCGACGAAGTATTATACGATAAATACTCTGGCACTAATGTTGAATACGAGGGTCAAAAGTATTTAGTCCTTCATGAACAAGACATCTTAGCAATTGTTAAGTAGTTAGGAGTAATTTAATTATGGCAAAAGATATTAAGTTTTCAGAAAATGCAAGACGTTCCCTTTTAAAGGGTGTAGATAAGTTAGCAGATACTGTTAAGACTACTATTGGTCCTAAAGGTCGTAATGTTGTTTTGGAACAAAGCTACGGCAATCCAGATATTACTAATGACGGTGTTACTATTGCTAAGTCAATTGAATTAAAGAATCACTTTGAAAACATGGGTGCTAAGCTTGTTGCTGAAGCTGCTCAAAAGACTAACGATATTGCTGGTGACGGTACTACAACTGCTACTGTTTTGACTCAAGCAATTGCCCGTGAAGGTATGAAGAATGTTACTGCTGGTGCAAATCCTGTTGGCATTCGTCGTGGTATTGAAAAGGCAACTAAGGCTGCTGTTGATGAACTTCACAAGATTAGTCACCAAGTTTCTTCAAAGGAACAAATTGCTCAAGTTGCAGCTGTTTCATCAGCTTCAAAGGAAGTTGGTAATTTAATTGCTGACGCTATGGAAAAAGTTGGTAATGACGGTGTAATTACTATTGAAGATTCACGTGGTATTGATACTGAACTTTCAGTAGTAGAAGGTATGCAATTTGATCGTGGTTACCTTTCACAATACATGGTAACTGATAACGATAAGATGGAAGCAGATCTTGATAATCCTTACATCTTGATTACTGACAAGAAGATTTCTAACATTCAAGATATTTTGCCACTTCTTCAAGAAATTGTTCAACAAGGCAAGAGCTTGCTTATCATTGCTGATGATGTAACTGGTGAAGCTCTTCCAACTCTTGTACTTAACAAGATTCGTGGTACTTTCAATGTTGTTGCTGTTAAGGCTCCTGGTTTTGGCGACCGTCGTAAGGAAATGCTTCAAGATATTGCCGTATTAACTGGTGGTACTGTAATTAGTGAAGACCTTGGCTTAGAACTTAAGGACACTAAGATTGATCAATTAGGTCAAGCACGTCGTGTTACTGTAACTAAGGATTCAACTACTATTGTTGATGGTGAAGGTTCTAAAGAAGCTATCAAAGAACGTGAAGACACTATTAGAAAGCAAATTGAAGATACTACTTCAGACTTCGACAAGAAGAAGTTACAAGAACGTCTTGCAAAACTTACTGGTGGTGTAGCTGTTATTCACGTTGGTGCTGCTACTGAAACTGAATTGAAAGAACGTCGTTACAGAATTGAAGACGCATTGAACTCAACTCGTGCAGCTGTTGATGAAGGTTACGTTGCTGGTGGTGGTACTGCCTTAGTAAACGCTGAAAAGGGTGTTCGTGAAGTTAAGGGCGAAACCCCAGACGAACAAACTGGTATCAACATTGTTCTTCGTGCACTTAGCGCACCAGTTCGTCAAATTGCTGAAAACGCAGGTGAAGATGGTTCAGTTATCTTAGATAAGCTTGAACACCAAGAACCAGAAATTGGCTACAATGCAGCAACTGGTAAGTGGGAAAACATGATTGAATCAGGTATCATTGACCCAACTAAGGTAACTCGTACTGCTCTTCAAAATGCCGCATCAATTGCAGCTCTTCTTCTTACTACAGAAGCTGTTGTTGCTGATATTCCAGAAGAAAAGAATGATACTCCAAATCCAGGTGCAGGTGCTCCAGGAATGGGTATGGGAATGTAATTTCCTGATAATTTTAATTGAAGATATAAAAAATAGGTTTTGTCAAATTGGGCAAAACCTATTTTTGTCGTATAATTGAGAGCAGATATTATTTTTATAGAAAGAGGAATCCATTTGGCTAAAACAAGCACCACTCCTATGATGGAGCAATATTATAAGATTAAAGAACAATACCCCGATGCCTTTCTTTTTTATCGTGTTGGGGATTTTTATGAATTGTTTGAAGAAGATGCTGTCAAAGGTGCCCAAATTCTTGAATTAACCTTGACCCACCGTTCTAATAAAACTGCCAATCCTATTCCTATGGCAGGTGTGCCACATATGGCAGTCGATAGCTATGTGAATACCTTGGTAGAAAAGGGACACAAAGTTGCAATTTGTGAGCAATTAGAAGATCCAAAAGAAGCTAAAGGTATGGTTAAGCGTGGAATCATTCAATTAGTTACTCCGGGAACAATGATGAATGAGGGACCACAAGATGCTAAAGAGTCTAACTATTTAACTTCAGTAGTCACTACGAAAAGTGGCTTTGGTTTAGCTTACAGTGATTTATCTACGGGTGAAGTATATGCTACACACTTAAAAGATTTTGCTGCAGTCACTAATGAACTTTTATCTTTAAGAACTCGTGAAGTTGTCTATAATGGTCCATTAACTGAAAAAGACCGTGACTTTATGGAGAAGGCAAATATTACTGTGTCTCAGCCAACTGAACTTGAAGGAGAACATGCAGAAGTTTCATATGTAGAACAAAATTTGACAAATAAATCTGAACGTTTAGCTACAGAACAACTTGTTGGCTATTTATTATCTACTCAAAAACGAAGTTTAGCCCACTTACAAATTGCTAAAAGCTATGAAGTTAGCCAATACTTACAAATGTCTCACACTGTCCAAAATAATTTGGAGCTTATTTCTTCTGCTAAAACTGGAAAGAAGATGGGGTCCTTATTTTGGGTACTAGACAAAACTCATACTGCAATGGGTGGACGTCTTCTCAAGCAGTGGTTAGCACGTCCGTTATTATCAATAGAAGAAATTAACCATCGTCAACAACTTGTGCAAGCACTTTTTGATAATTATTTTACTCGTGAAAATGTAATTGATGCTTTAAAGGGCGTCTATGATTTGGAACGTTTAACTGGACGAATTGCTTTTGGAAATGTTAATGCAAGAGAGCTTTTACAATTATCACGTTCACTTAATGCGGTCCCGGTAATTTTAGATGCCTTAGAACAATCAGATGATACTTCCTTGAAGAGTTTTGCTAGTCAAATTGATCCATTAAAGGGAGTTGCTGAGCTTATTTCTACTACTATTGTAAAAGATCCACCAGTTCTTACAACAGAAGGTGGTCTTATTCAAGAAGGAGTCGACAGTCAACTAGACCGCTATCGCGATGCTATGAATAATGGTAAAAAATGGCTTGCTGAAATGGAAATGGAAGAGCGTCAAAAAACAGGAATTGATAATTTGAAAGTTGGCTATAATAAAGTTTTTGGTTATTATCTTCAAGTTTCTAATGGAAATAAGAAAAAAGTGCCACTTGACCGCTATACGCGTAAACAGACCTTAACTAATGCTGAACGCTATATTACTCCCGAACTTAAAGAACATGAAAATTTAATTATGGAAGCTCAAACTCGTTCAACTAGTTTGGAATATGATTTATTTGTTAAATTACGTGAAGAAGTTAAGAAATATATTCCAGCTCTTCAAAAGCTTGGTAATCAATTAGCTGCTCTTGATGTATTTAGTGGTTTTGCGACAGTGGCTGAAGAAAACAATTATTGTCGTCCAAATTTCCACACAGATAAGCAGGATATTAATGTTATTCAAGGACGGCACCCAGTTGTTGAAAAAGTGATGACAGCAGGTAGCTATATTCCAAATGATGTTGAAATGGGTGATGGGACTAATATTTATTTAATTACTGGTCCGAACATGTCAGGTAAAAGTACATATATGCGGCAAATGGCCTTAATTGCAATAATGGCGCAAGTTGGTAGTTTTGTTCCAGCAGATAGTGCTGATTTGCCAATTTTTGATCAAATTTTTACACGTATTGGAGCTGCTGATGATTTGATTTCAGGACAAAGTACTTTTATGGTGGAAATGAGCGAGGCAAATGATGCCTTGCAATATGCGACTAAGCGTAGCCTTGTATTATTTGATGAAATTGGTAGAGGGACTGCAACTTATGATGGTATGGCGCTTGCGGGTGCAATTGTAAAATATTTGCATGATAAAGTGGGAGCAAAAGCTTTATTTGCAACTCACTATCATGAATTGACTGATTTGGAGAATAGTTTAACTCATCTTAAAAATATCCATGTTGGTGCAACTGAAGAAAATGGAAAGTTGATTTTCTTGCATAAAATTTTACCTGGACCAGCTGATCAAAGTTATGGTATTCATGTGGCTCAACTTGCAGGTTTACCTCACGGAGTATTAAGAGAAGCAACTAAATTATTAAAGCGACTTGAAGCTCAAGGTAGTGAACTTGCTCCAGATAGCCAGCAATTAGACTTATTTAGTGAGAATTCTACGCAAACGATGCCAGAATATGAAGAAGCTGAAGAAACAGTTTCAGATACAGGAAAAGATGTTTTAGATGAAATCTCTAATTTATATTTAGCTGATAAAACTCCACTTGAAATTATGCAAATGGTTGCCAATTGGCAACGTGAATTAAAGGATAATGATTAAGAATGACAAAAATTCATGAATTATCTGAAAATTTAACTAATCAAATAGCTGCAGGAGAAGTTATTGAACGTCCTGCTAGTGTTGTTAAAGAGCTTATTGAAAATTCAATTGATGCCGGTAGTACTCGACTTAGAATTGATTTTATTGATGCTGGTCTTAAACAAATTACTGTTCAAGATAATGGTTCAGGGATTGCACGTGATCAAATTGATTTAGCTTTTACTCGTCATGCAACAAGTAAAATTGATACAGAAAGAGATTTATTTAATGTTTCAACATTAGGATTTAGAGGAGAGGCTTTAGCGTCAATTTCAGCAGTTAGCCACGTTGAAATTTTAACTAGTACTGGAAATGAAGTTGGTACTAGAGCAAGATTTTCAGGTGGTTCAAAAGATAGCCAAGAAGATGCCGCTGCTAGAAAAGGAACTCAAATTACAGTTCAGGATTTATTCTTTAATACGCCAGCTAGATTAAAATATTTACGTAGTCCACGAACTGAAATTATGAAAATTGTCGATATTGTTAACCGAATTGCATTAGGCTATCCGCAAATTGCTATTACATTAACTAATTCTGGAAAAGTTTTGCTTAGAACTCCCGGAAATAAAAATTTGCAACAAACTATTGCCAACGTATATGGACGACATATTGCTGAAAAAATGGTGTCATTTGAAAAAAAGGATCATGATTTTAAAATTAGTGGTCTTTTATCTAAACCAGATTTAACTAGATCAAATCGTAATTTTATTTCTATTTTGCTTAATGGTCGCTATATTAAAAATTATCAGTTAGCTAATTCAGTAATGGATGGATATGGAGCAAAATTAACAAGTCGGCATTATCCAATAGCTATAGTTAATATTAAAGTTGATCCTTTATTGGTTGATGTGAATGTCCATCCAACTAAGCAAGAAGTTCGCCTTTCAAAAGAGAAAGAATTAAGTCGTTTGATTACTTCTGCAATTAGTGCTACTTTTATTCAAAAAAATGAAGAAAGTAATGCCTTTGATAATGTAACAATCAATCGTAAAAATACTTTGGTAGACCAGCTTAAGTTTAGTTTGAATAATAATGTTGTTAATACTAAACGGCCAAGCGAAGTTCATGAAAAAAAGCCAGCTAAAATTATTAAGCGCAATCCACGTTATGTTGATTTGAATCAAGTAAGAGAAGATAGTCGGTACATTTTGACTAAAACTTGGGATGAAAATGTACAAAAACAAGTTCAGCTTGCACCTTTTCCAGAAGAAAAGAATCATGAAGTTATTTCTGATGGGGATGAAGTTTTAGCTAATAATTTGCCACAATTAAGTTTTATTGGACAAAATAAGTCTTATATTATTGCTGAAGATGATGGAGATTTATATATAATCGATCAAGTAGCAGCAAGACGTAGATTAGCTTATGATGAATTACGTCAGCAGTTAGTTTCTGAGCAAGTATTTCAGCAAACTTTACTAACACCTATCGTTTTAGAATTTAGTAATCTTGATTTTTTGCAGATTAAAGCTAAAATTTCTGAATTAAATAAAATTGGAATTAATTTAGAAAATTTTGGACAAGATAGTTTTATTGTGAGATCTTATCCAACTTGGATAGGCGATAATATTGAAGAAAATTTACGTAAAATTTTAGATAATTACTTAAATTATGCGAAGGGTGATTTTACTAAATTTTTAAATAAAATTGCAATTTTAGAAGCTAAAGAGCAAATTAAAGGAAGAAAAAAGATATCCGATGCAAAAGCTAAAGAGATCTTACAAGCTCTGCGTAAAGCATCTGAACCTTTCCATGATGAAGAAGGAAACTTGATTATTGTTAAAATGCCAGCGCGAGAGTTAAGCAAAATGTTTAAAAAGGACAAGTAATTATGTATGAATATTTAGAAGGTGTAATAACTTTAATTATGCCAAATTATATTGTTGTAGATGTTAATGGAATTGGATATAAAGTATACAGTCCAACTCCATTTGCATATGAACAAGGAAAAAAGGCTAAAGTATACATTGAACAAAAATTCAGTGATAATACTGGTTTAACTTTATATGGCTTTGAGAGTGAAGATGCTAAAGGATTATTTTTAAAGTTGCTTAGTGTTAGTGGAATTGGGCCAAAATCTGCTTTAGCAATTATGGCAGCTGAAGATAGTAAGTCACTTGCAGAAGCAATTGAACAAGGTGAAGTAAAGTATTTAACTCGTTTTCCAGGCGTTGGTAAAAAGACTGCTTCACAAATCGTACTTGATTTAAAGGGTAAGTTGGGCGATTATGTTCAGCGTCTTGATCAAGAACATAATGAAGAGGTTTCTCCAGCTTTAAATGATGCATTATTAGCATTGATAGCTTTAGGTTATACTAAAAAAGAAGTTAATAAAATTACTCCTAAATTAGAACAAGCTGATGCTGATAGTGCAGACGAATACATTAAGTATGGACTCTCATTATTATTAAAAAAATAAATCTGTTACAATAAAAATGATTAATAAAACTTAGATGAGGAAGTGAATAGATTGATAAATAAAGATGACTCAGTTGTATCAGGCGAATTAGAAAATACTAATGAAGAAGCTATGGAATTATCGCTTCGTCCACAAAGATTGAGTCAATATTTAGGACAAAAACGTGTTAAAAATGAAATGTCCATTTATATTAAAGCTGCACTTAAACGAGATGAAGCACTTGACCATGTTTTGCTTTATGGACCGCCTGGATTAGGTAAGACTACTTTAGCTTTTGTAATTGCTAATGAGCTTGGTGTGAATTTAAAAAGTACAAGCGGTCCTGCCATTGAAAAAGCTGGCGATTTAGTGGCCCTTTTGTCAGATCTTGATCCTGGGGATGTTTTATTTATTGATGAAATTCATCGGTTAGCAAAACCAGTTGAAGAAATCCTTTATTCAGCAATGGAGGATTATTATATTGATATTGTAATTGGTGAAGGACAGACAACTCATGCCGTTCACGTTCCACTTCCACCATTTACCTTAATTGGGGCAACTACGCTGGCAGGTCAATTGTCTGCTCCATTGAGAGATCGGTTTGGAATAGTTGAACATATGCAATACTATAGTGTTGATGAATTAGAAAAAATCGTTCAACGTTCAAGTGAGGTTTTTAATACTCATATTGCTCCTGAAGCTGCTCATGAATTAGCAAGACGTTCTCGTGGAACTCCTCGTGTAGCCAATCGATTATTAAAGCGTGTGCGTGATTTTGCCCAAGTAAAAGATGAAGATACAATTTCCTTAGAAACTACTAATCATGCATTGAAACAATTGCAAGTTGATGATGAGGGACTGGATTTAACTGATCGTAAGATTTTAAAAACCATGATTAAAGGATATAATGGTGGTCCAGTTGGAATCAGAACTTTAGCTGCAAATATTGGTGAAGATATGGAAACAATTGAATCTTTATATGAACCATATTTATTACAGCATGGCTTTATTTTGTTGACACCGCGAGGAAGAATGGTAACTGAGAAAGCATATGCTCAATTAAATTTACCAATTCCTAATGAAGATTAGTGAAAAAGCGATTATATTTTTGTATAATTATATTAATGTACATTTTAGATAGAAAATTTTAATGAGGTGAAACAATTGAATACTTTATTTTTAGCTGCTAATGGTGGTATGCAAAGTAATAATGTAATGATGATTATTCTTTTTATTGTTTTAATTGGATTTACTTACTTTGGTATGATTCGTCCACAAAAAAAGCAACAACAAAAGCGTATGGAAATGATGGATCACTTAAAAAAGGGTGATCGAGTTGTTTTGGTAGATGGCTTACACGCAAAAATTGATTCAATCAACACTAAAGATCAAACCGTAGTAGTTGATGCAGATGGTATTTACTTAACTTTTAGCAGAATGGCTGTTAGACAAATTCTTCCATCTGTTGATTCTGAAAAAGAAGAAAAGCCAGTAGTTGATACTGCTAAAGATGAAGAAAAAAAGGCTGAAGAAAAAACTGAAAAAGAAGAAAATTCTAATTCAGATGCAACTAATAACGTAGATGATTCCAAAGAATAAAAAAGGTGTTCGTTTGAACACTTTTTTATTTTTTCTAAATTGTTGCTTGTTGTAAAATAAACTTAATAATTGTAAAGGTAGAAAAGGGGAATCTAAATGAAAAATATTCCTGTAGTTATGGTTATTTTTGGTGGTAGTGGTGATTTAGCTCACCGTAAACTTTATCCTGCTTTGTATAATCTTTATGAACAGGGCCTTATTCATGATAATTTTGCAGTTATTGGAACTGCACGCAGACCATGGTCACATGAATATTTGCGTAGCCAAGTTAGTGACGCAATTCATGAAACTCATGATAAAGTTGATGAAAATGAAGTAAAGAACTTTACTAGCCATTTTTATTACCAATCTCATGATGTAACTAATGTAGAACATTATGAAACTTTGAAAAAACTGGCTCAAGACCTTGATGAACATTATAATGCTCAAGGTAATCGTCTCTTTTACATGGCAATGGCACCGAGATTCTTTGGTACAATTGCTACTCATATTAATGATCAACATTTAACTGGTAATGGTTTTAATAGAATTGTCGTTGAAAAGCCATTTGGACGTGATTTGGCATCAGCTGAAGAATTAAATAAGCAAATTACAGCTTCATTTAAAGAGGATGATATTTTTAGAATCGATCACTATCTTGGTAAAGAGATGATTCAAAATATTATTCCCCTTCGTTTTAGTAATTGGATTTTTAAAAATTCTTGGAATAAAGAAAATATTAAAAATATTCAAGTTACACTTGCAGAACGCTTAGGTGTTGAAGCACGTGGTGGATATTATGAAACTTCTGGTGCACTTAGAGATATGGTTCAAAATCATATTTTCCAAGTTATTACACTTTTAGCAATGCCAGAGCCTGAAAGTTTGAAAGATAATGATATTCACAAAGCTAAGCAAGAATTGCTGGATAGTTTAATTATTCCTAATGAAGAAGAAATCAAAAAGCATTTTGTACGTGGTCAATATGCAGGTAGTGATACAACTTTTGCTTATAAAAAAGAACCAAATGTTGATGAAAACTCTACTACTGAAACTTTTGCAGCAGGATTAGTTAAATTTAAGAAAGGTCCAGTAGCTGATGTTCCAATTTACTTTAGAACTGGTAAAGAATTTAAAGAAAAGAAGAATCGAATTGATATAGTTTTCAAAAATTGCCATAGTCTTTATGGACAAGTCAAGCATGATGTATTAACAATTGAATTCGATCCAACTAGTTCGATTACTTTGACAATCAATGGTAAAAAAATCACAGGTGAAGGACTAAGACAAGAAAACTTAACTTATGCCTTTTCTAAGGAAGAAATGGCACAAGTACCAGATGGTTATGAAAGATTGCTTCATGATGTATTTGTTAATGATTCGACTAACTTTACACACTGGGGCGAGCTTAAGCGCTATTGGCAATTTATTGATGCAATTGAAGATGCTTGGCAAAAAGAAAATGAAAAGGGTCAAGCAAATATTGCCCAATATCCGCCTTATAGAATGGGACCAAAAGAAGCAAATAATATCTTTGAGTCACCAACTGAACATTGGATTTATGAATAACTCTGAAAATTTATTACCTAAACAAGACATCCATCGTCGGATAATTCATCTGGACATGGATGCCTTTTATGCTTCAGTTGAAATGAGAGATAATCCTAGTCTAAAAAATAAAGCACTGGTTATAGCACATGATCCGCGAAAACATAATGGTCATGGGGTAATAACTACGGCAAATTATATTGCAAGACGTTATGGAGTTGGCAGTGCGATGCCTGCTATCAAAGCAGTAAAGAAAATTCCTCAAGATAAGTTAGTATTTGTAGAACCTAATTTTCAAAAATATCGTGCAGTTTCAAAACAAGTTCATGATATTATGCATGAAATAACAGATATTGTGGAACCTATATCTTTAGATGAAGCTTATTTAGATGTTACTAAAAATAAGCTTGGTTCTTATACTGCAATTGAATTAGGAAATTATATGCAAGCTGAAATTTATAAAAGAACAGGCTTAACATGTTCTTTTGGAGCTACTTATAATAAATTTTTAGCTAAAATGGCTTCTGAATATGCTAAGCCATTTGGCAAAACCGTTATCTTGCCTGAAGAAGCACTAGATTTTTTGGCTAAACAAGATATTAAAAACTTCCCTGGTGTTGGAAAGAAAACTCAAAATTCATTGCGAGAATTAGGAATTAATACTGGTAAAGACTTGCAAGAAAAAAGTGTTGAGTTTTTAATAGGAAAATTTAAAAAATGGGGTTATTCTTTAGCAATGCACTCTCGCGGGATTGACTTAAGTCCAGTTAAAAGTGATAGAGTTAGAAAATCAATCGGAAAAGAAAGAACTTTTGAGCCAAGTATTTTTAATCAGCAAAAAGCATTAACTAATCTTAGAAAATATAGTGATGAAGTTAGTAAAATTTTGATTGAAAAAAATCTATCTGCTAAATGTATTGTTCTAAAAGTGCGGGATAGCAACTTTAACACTGTTACAAGGAGAAGAATGTTAAAGCAAGCAACAAGAAATGAAAAAATAATTTTTCAAGAAGCGCGGGATTTGTTTTTAGCGTTACCCGAATTTTTGGATAGAGGAATTAGATTGCTAGGGGTTTCAACAACGAATTTAGAACAAACACATTATGCAGAAGTTAATTTGTTTGATACACTTTAAAGAAGTTTTTCTGGTAAACTAGAGAGTGATTATTAAAAGCGAGGAGAAATTAATATGAGTTCATTTGATGATATTTATGAAAAAATCTTACAATATCCAACAATTATTTTGCACCGTCATACTAGTCCTGATCCAGATGCAATTGGTTCACAAGCAGGACTTGCTCGCAGTTTAAGCGAAAAGTTCCCAGAAAAAAAGATTTTATGTGCTGGTGAAAATGATGAAGGCGATTTAGCTTGGATTAACCATATGGATGAAGTAAAGGCAGAAGATTATCAAGGTGCCTTGGTTATTACTACTGATACCGCAAATACTCCAAGAATTGCTAATAAACTCTATGATCAAGGTGATTTCTTAATTAAAATTGACCATCACCCTGATGTGGATCCATATGCAGATATGAGTTATGTTGACCCAGATGCTCCAGCTGCTTGCCAAATTATTGTTGATTTTATTAATGCAGAAAATTTGCCAATGAATAAAGAAATTGCATATCCACTTTATGCTGGTATTGTTGGCGACACTGGTCGTTTTATGTATCCAGAAACTTCTGCACATACTTTTGAAGTAGTAGCTCAACTTGCCAAAACTGGCATTGATATTACTGAAATTGCTCGTAATATTAGTGATGTTACTTTTGCCCAAGCTAAACTTCAAGCTGCAGTTCTTGACTACATGACAGTTGATCCAAGTGGTGCAGCATATGCAGTTCTTACTCAAGATGAACTGAAGAAGTTGGGTGTTAATTTTGAACAAACATCTGTAACTGTTTCAACCCCAGGTAGAATTAAAGATATTATTGCTTGGAATGTCTTTGTTCAAAAAGCAGATGGCACTTATCGTGTTCACTACCGTTCAAAGGGTCCTGTAATTAATCATTTAGCAGAAAAACATGACGGTGGAGGTCATGCATTAGCTAGTGGTGCGAATGCTAAGGATATGGATGAAGTTAAGCAAATTTTTGCTGAATTAGTTGATGTAACAAAGAGATATAAAGAAGAAAATGAATAATATTTTTACAGATTCAAGAATTAGACCAGAACTTCAAACAGCTCTGGAAAAAATTAATTTTAAAAAGCCAACCAAAGTTCAAGAAAAAGTTATTCCAACTCTTTTGTCAGATGTTAATGTCGTTGTTCAAGCTGCAACTGGTTCTGGTAAAACTCACTCATATTTGGTACCAGTTTTAAATAAAATAGACGAAAATTCTGACTATGTTCAAGCGATTATCACTGCACCAAGTCGAGAATTAGCCGATCAGCTTTACAAGGTAGCTAGACAACTAAGAGATGCTTCTGGACTTAATATTTCAATTGCTCACTTAGCAGGTGGAACTGATCGTGAGCGTCAACTTGAAAAAATCGCTAACAAAAAGCCGCAATTAATTATTGCAACTCCAGGACGTTTACTTGATTTTGTACAAAAGAAAATCTTTGCCGTAGATCAAGTAAAAGTATTTGTAATTGATGAAGCTGATATGACCTTAGATATGGGATTTTTGGCAGATATTGATCAAGTAGCAAATAAATTACCTAAAAATGTCTTATTTGCTGCATTTTCTGCAACTATTCCAGTTAAACTTTCTAACTTCTTGCGTAAGTATATGGCTCATCCAGATGAAATTGTAATTGATAATCCAGCAGTTATTGCGCCTACTATTAAAAATGATTTATTAGATGTAGGTGCGAAAAATAAAAAGTCAATTTTATATAAATTGCTAACTATGGGTCAGCCATATTTGGCGCTTGTTTTTGCAAACACTAAGCAAAAAGTAGACGAAATTACAAAATATTTACAAGATCAAGGCATGAAAGTTGCTAAGATTCATGGTGGAATTACTGAACGTGAACGTAAACGTACTTTAAGACAAGTTGAACAAGGACAGTTCCAATATGTAGTTGCAAGTGACTTGGCAGCACGTGGTCTTGATATTGATGGAGTTAGTCTGGTTGTTAATTACGAAGTTCCTAGAGACTTGGAATTTGTAATTCATAGAATTGGTCGTACAGGTAGAAATGGATTATCAGGACATGCAATTACTTTGATTCGTGAAGAAGAAATGAATCGAATTGCAGAACTTGAAAAAATGGGAGTTCATTTTGATTTTGTAGAAATCAAGAATAATGAATTAGTTCCTCGTAAGCACTATCGAAGACGTGATAATCGTGAAGCTAAAAATAGAAAGCTTGATACTAAGCTTGTAGGTTTGGTGAAAAAGCAAAAACGTAAGCGTAAGCCTGGCTACAAAAAGAAAATTAAGCGTGCAATTCAAGAAGACAACCGTCAAAAGCGTAAACTTGAACAACGACATGAAATTAGAAAGGCTAAGCGTCAAAGAAAGCGTAAGCGCGAACAAGGACGTTGACAAAGCTTCAACTTGTAGTATAATTTTTCTCAGCTTAAGATATATTTTTTAAATAGTTATTTCAAAGAGAGGACTGCTTGGTGAGAATGTCTAGTAACGTTTAAAAAATGCTCCTTTAAGTTTTGAATTGAAGATAATAAAGAGGTAACAAGCACTGTTGCAAACAAGGTGGTACCGCGCTTTGGGCGTCCTTGCATTAAGCAACAGTGTTTTTTATTTTTGTAAAATGGGAGATAAAAATTCATGAAGAAACTAAATAGTTCAGAGTTTCGCCAAATGTTCTTAGATTTCTTTAAGGACCATGGCCACATGATTATGCCAAGTGCATCACTTATTCCGCAAGATGATCCAACACTTCTTTGGATCAACTCAGGTGTTGCAACTATGAAAAAGTATTTTGATGGTTCAGTAGTTCCTAAGAATCATAGAATTACTTCTTCACAAAAATCAATTAGAACTAACGATATTGAAAATGTTGGTAAGACTGCTCGTCACCAAACTTTCTTTGAAATGCTTGGTAACTTTTCAGTAGGAGACTACTTTAGAGATCAAGCAATTCCTTGGGCATGGGAATTTTTGACAAGTCCTGAATGGCTTGACCTTGATAAGGAAAAACTTTACTGTACTGTTTATCCAAAAGATAAAGATTCAAAGGAAGTTTGGATTAAAGCAGGGATGCCAAAGGACCATATTGTAGAATTGGAAGATAACTTCTGGGATATTGGTGAAGGTCCATGTGGTCCTGATACTGAAATTTTCTATGATCGTGGTCAAGAAAACAACGATGTTGCAGAAGATGATCCAGAGAACTTCCCAGGTGGTGAAAATGCTCGCTACCTTGAAATTTGGAACATTGTATTTTCACAATACAACCACTTGCCAAATGGTCAATATGTAGATCAACCACATAAGAATATTGATACGGGTATGGGACTTGAACGTGTTCTTTCAATTTTACAAGATGCACCAACTAACTTTGAAACTGACCTATTTTTACCAATTATTCATGCAACTGAAGAAATGACTGATGGTAAGAAATATGGTGAAAACAAGGAAGATACAACTGCATTTAAGATTATTGCTGACCATGTTCGTGCAGTAAGTTTTGCAATTGCAGATGGTGCTCTTCCATCAAATTCAGGACGTGGTTATGTATTACGTCGTCTTATCCGTCGTGCTGATCTTAACGGACAACGTTTAGGAATTAAGGGTGCCTTTCTTTACAAGTTAGTTCCAGTAGTTGGTAAAATTATGCAAAGCCACTATCCAGAAATTGTTGACCAACAAGGCTTTATTGCAAATGTTATCCAAAACGAAGAAGAAAGATTTGGCGCAACTCTTGACAGTGGTTTAACTTTGCTTGATGATTTAATTGAAAAGGCTAAGAAGTCTGAAGATAAGACTATTTCAGGTAAAGATGCATTTAAGTTGTTTGACACTTATGGCTTCCCTTATGAATTAACATTTGAATCCGCACAAGATGAAGGATTAACTGTTGATAAAGATGGTTTTGATGCTGAAATGCAAGCTCAAAAAGACCGTGCTAGAAAAGCCCGTGGTGATCTTCAATCTATGGGTAAGCAAGATGAAACTTTGATGAACTTAAAAGATAAGTCAGAGTTTGAATATGGTGTTTATGAAGAACCACATGCTAAACTTATTGATATTATTGTTGATGATAAGTTAGTTGATAAAGCAGAAAGTGAACAAGCAACTTTAGTCTTTGATAAGACGCCATTTTATGCTGAACGTGGTGGTCAAGTTGCTGACCATGGTGACATTTATAATAAAGATGGTGAATTAGTAGCTAAAGTTACTGATGTTCAACATGCACCAAATGATCAAAACTTACACTTTGTTGATGTAATTTTGCCACTTGAAAAAGGTGAAGAGTACACTCTTAAAATTGATCGTGAACGTCGTGAAGGACTTCGTCACTCTCACACTGCAACTCACCTTTTGCATTCAGCACTTCGTCAAATTTTAGGTGAACATACTCACCAAGCCGGTAGTTTAGTTGAACCTGATTACTTAAGATTTGACTTTACTGCAATGGATCCAATGACCCCACGTGAACTTAAGTCAGTTGAAGAACTAGTTAACCAAAAGATTTGGGAAGCAATTCAAGTTAAAACTACTATTACTGATCCAGAAACTGGACGTAAGATGGGAGCTTTAGCATTATTTAATGGTAAATATGGTGATAAAGTTCGTGTTGTTCAAATTTCTGACTTTTCAACTGAATTTTGTGGTGGTACCCACTGTGATAATACTAGCCAAATTGGTATCTTTAAGATTACTTCAGAATCTGCAATTGGTGCTGGTATGCGTAGAATTGAAGCTGTAACTTCAAAGAAGGCATATGAATACCTAGCAAATCGTTCAAATATGCTTGATGACATTCAAGAAAAAGTTAAAGCAACAAAACCAGAAAATATTATGGACAAGATTGCTTCACTTGAAACTGATTTACATGATAGTCAAAAACAAGTTGAAGAATTAAATAAGACTATTAATCAGGCTAAGTCAAAAGATTTATTCAATGATATTAAACAAGCTGGCGATTTAACTGTAATTGCAGAAATTGCGGATGTTGATGGTATGAAAGACTTGCGTGAACTTGCTGATAACTGGAAGAGCCAAAATAAATCAGACGTTTTAGTTCTTGCTGCAGAAAGTAATGGCAAAGCAAATATGATTATTAGCTTGAATGACAAGGCGCTAGATAAGGGTCTTAAAGCTGGTAACTTAATTAAGACTGCTGCTCCAATCTTTGGCGGTGGTGGTGGTGGTCGTCCTAACATGGCTCAAGCTGGTGGTAAAAAGCCAGAAGGCTTAAAGGATGCCATCGAAGTAGTCCTTGATGAAATTTCAAAGAATTAATTAATTGAGTTTAGGCTTTTTTTCAAGTAAAATTGGAACAGGAGGAATAATTATGAGTTCGCTAGATAAAACAATGCATTTTGACTTTAACCAAAATAAGGGTAAAAATGTTTATGATACTCTGCAAGATGTTTACAATGCGCTTGAAGAAAAGGGTTATAACCCAATTAACCAGATTGTAGGATACTTACTTTCTGGCGATCCTGCTTATATCCCACGTCACAATGATGCTCGTAATTTGATTTTGAAGCATGAACGTGATGAAATTATCGAAGAATTAGTAAAAAGCTATCTCGGTAAGGACAAGTAAATGCGCAGACTATTAGGTTTAGATATTGGTTCGAAGACTGTCGGCGTAGCTGTTAGTGATGAGTTGGGGTATACTGCGCAAAAAGTAGAAACGATTAAGATTGATGAAACTAAATTTAATTTTGGAATGAAATCAATCAAAAAACTAGTGCGTGAGTATGATCCAGCAGGCTTTGTATTAGGGTTGCCCAAAAATATGGATGGTACAAATGGTGATTCTGTTGCAAGAAGTAAGGCATATGGGGAAAGACTGAAAAAGAAGTTTGCTTTGCCAGTGTATTACTCTGATGAAAGGTTAACTACTATAGAATCACATAGAGTTTTAGTTGAAGAAGCTGGAATTCATGACCGCCATAAGCGTAAAGAAGTAATTGATCAAATGGCTGCAGTTCTCATCTTACAAAACTATTTAGATTTAAACCGAAAGGATCAATAATGGCACAACAAAATAAAGACGATATGGATCGCCAAATTACACTTGTCGATGACAAGGGTAATGAAGAGTTATATGAAATCTTATTCACTTTTCATTCAGATGATTATGACAAGTCTTATGTTCTTTTATATCCAGCAGCAGTTGGTGAAGGAGAAGATATTGAAGTTCAAGCATTTAGTTATGATGCTGATGATGCTGGAGATGTAACCAGCAGTGACTTGCATGAGATTGAATCTGATGAAGAATGGGAAATGGTACAAGGAGTACTTAATACTTTCCTTGACGATGACCGTTTAAGTGGTGAATAAAAAAGAGGACTGGTTTAAAGCCAGCCTCTTTTTGTTAATTGGAATATAGGTATAATGAACGAAAAAATTTTAGAAATTTTAGAATTTGAACAAATTACCAATAAGTTAAAAAACGAAGCTATTACAGCTCCTGCAAAAAAACATGCAGATCAATTGCGTCCTGCTACTAATTATGATCAAGTAAAGATGCAATTAGCACAAACATTATCTTTGGTAAATTTATTACGGATAAAGGGGCAGCTGCCTTTAAGTGACTTTTTAGATGTAAAGCCAAGTACTAAGCGTTTAAGTGTAAAAGCTGACTTAAATGCGGAAGAATTGGGTAATTTATTACTAGTTTTAACTTTAGCTAAAGAAGTTAATAATTTCTTGGAAGATGTTGAAGAGGTTGATTTATCAGCAATTGAAAATATTTTAGATAAGCTAGATATTCCTGAAATATTTTTTAATGAATTAAAAAAGTCAGTTGATTATGATGGAGAAGTGTTAGATTCTGCCTCGAATACTTTAGCTCGCCTGCGTCATGATATGAAGAGTAACGAAGAAGATATTAAAAATAGAATGGATGCTTATACTAAAGGAAATAGTAGTAAGTATTTATCAGAACAGATTGTTACAATTCGTGATGATCGCTATGTTATTCCTGTCAAGCAAGAATATCGCGGTAAATTTGGTGGAGTAGTTCATGATCAAAGTGCCAGTGGACAAACTTTATTTATTGAACCAGAAGCAGTTTTGGCATTAAATAATCGTCAACAAAATTTATTGGCTCAAGAACGGCAGGAAATTCGTCGCGTTTTAAAGAACTTATCTAACTTAGCTCGTGAAGAAATTAATACAATTAATTCAATTGCTAATGCATTAACAGAACTTGATTTTTTGCAAGCAAAAGCAAAATTAGCTAAGAAAATGAAGGCTACTGAACCAAAACTGACAAAAAATCATTCAATGCACTTATTAAAAGCACGTCATCCTTTAATCGATCCTGAAAAAGTTGTTCCAAATGATATTATCCTTGGGGAAGATTTTGATACGATGCTTATCACTGGGCCCAATACTGGTGGTAAAACTATTACCTTAAAAACAGCTGGTCTTTTACAACTGATGGCACAATCTGGCTTGTTTATTCCAGCTCAAGAAGGAAGCCGAGTGGGTATTTTTAAGCAGATTTTTGCTGATATTGGTGATGAGCAATCAATTGAGCAATCTCTTAGTACTTTTTCTTCGCATATAAATGATATTATTGCGATTATGAAAAATGTTGATAAAGATACTTTGGTTTTAATTGATGAAATTGGTGCTGGAACTGATCCAGAAGAAGGAGCAAGCTTAGCCATTAGTATTTTAGACTTTTTACGTAAGCACAAAGCCCAAATTATGGTAACGACCCACTATCCCGAGCTAAAACTTTATGGATATAATCGCTTGCGAACAACAAATGCTTCAATGGAATTTGATTTAAAGACTCTTTCTCCGACATATCATTTACAAATTGGAATCCCGGGTCACAGTAATGCCTTTGCAATTGCTAGAAGACTTGGAATGCGTGAAGATGTAGTTAAAAACGCACAAAGCTTGATGAGTGATGAAGATTCAGATATTAATAATATGATTGAGCGTTTGAATCAGCAAACTAAAGCTGCTAATACTGCTAGACAGCATTTGCAAACAAGTTTGGATCGTAGTCAAAAACTTGAGAAAAAATTACAAGATGCGCTTGATTGGTATAATCAACGTGTACAAAAGCAACTTGATTTTGCTCAAGAGCGTGCTAACGAAGTTGTTGCAAAACGTCGAAAAAAGGCTGATAAAATTATTGAAGAGCTTGAAAAGCAACAAAAAGCTGGAATTAATCTCAAACAAAATAAAATTATTGATGCTAAAGGTGAACTTAATAGTTTACAGCGTCAAGCTGAGAATTTGGCACATAATAAGGTCTTACAGCGTGAGAAACGTCGCCATAATGTAAGTGTGGGTGACCAAGTAAAAGTCCTCTCTTATGGGCAAACAGGCACTATTACAAAGAAGCTTGGCGAGCATCAATATGAAGTACAAATGGGAATTATGAAAGTAAAGATTAGTGATCGTGACGTTGAAAAGATTTCACAATCTTCTTCTAAAAAATCTCAGCCTAAAGTTCGTGCAACAAGTGCAGTTCGAAGAAGTAATGCTCATAGTGAATTAGATTTGCGTGGCCAACGTTATGATGAGGCAATGACGAATCTAGATCGTTATATTGATTCAGTTTTACTCGCGGGCTTAAGTACAATAACTATTATTCATGGTATTGGAACTGGGGCAATTAGAAAGGGTGTCTGGCAGTATTTAAAATCTAGCAGACACGTTAAGAGCTTTAACTATGCACCTGCAAATGAAGGTGGTAATGGTGCAACAATTGTTCAATTAAAATAATGCATTTAACTTGTAAAAAGTAAGTTACCCTGATATTATTAACGTAAAGAGTTTTTAAAGATTTACTTTTTAAATTTTTGATAGAGAGGTAATGAATTATGGTTGAAGCAATCACAGATCAAAACTTTGATGAAGAAACAGACAATGGTGTAGTATTAACTGACTTTTGGGCAGCTTGGTGTGGTCCATGTAAGATGCAATCACCAGTTATTGACCAACTAGCAGAAGAACGTCAAGATGTTAAGTTCACTAAAATGGACGTAGACCAAAATCAAGAAACTGCTAGAGAGCTTGGAATTATGGCAATTCCTACTTTGATTATTAAGAAAGATGGCAAGATCGTTGATCGCTTAACTGGTTATACTCCAAAAGAAAAGCTTAACCAAGTGTTAGATCAATACACTGCTTAATTATAAAAAACGTTGAGTCAACTCTATTTAAAGAGTAACTCAACGTTTTTTTATTTATTTTCTTGTTCTGCTAAAATATCACGAATTTCTTTTAAATAATCTTCAGCGGTAGGTTTTGGATCTTCTTTCTTTTCTTTGCGAGTAATTTTGTTAACTGCTTGTACAATTAAAAATACCACAAAGGAGATAATTAAGAAGTTAATAACAGCATTAAGAAAACTACCATATTTAAAAGTTGCATCCCCAACCTTGAATACTAAATTAGAAAGGTCGATTTTTCCAATGAAAATTCCAATAAGGGGATTGATGATATTAGATACAAGAGACTTCACAATAGAAGTAAATGCAGCTCCGACAATAACACCAACAGCCAAATCAATAACATTGCCACGAGCAATAAACTGTTTAAATTCCTTGAACATATCAATTCTCCTGTTTGTTAACTTTTTTCATTAAAGTATACAGGAAAATACAAAAACAGTATAGACAAATGCTTTTAATTAAATCTTGCAAGAAATTCAACTGTTTTTTTCTTATCTAAAATAGTAATTTCACTTTCGGTTGTCCGGCCGCTTTCTTTTTCCATTGCTTCAGCAATCATGCCACTTTCTAAAGCAAATTCTCGACTATCACTATTTAAACGATCAGTAACATTTTGACCGCTTAACTCAAAGGTGGTGGAACTTCTACGCTCTTTGACTTTAGTTAACGTACCAAATTCTGCCATTGCAAAAAACTCAGCCAAATCTTCGAATGAAGATAAGTCATAATGGCGTGAAATTCGTTTACCAGCCCAGTAAAGAATAGTCGCATCATCATCACCTAAAATAGTTGGCAAGATAAAATCGCGATATAATTGATTAACAAAATATACGTGTTCATTATGTTCTGTATTGTTTTCCATGAGTGTACTTCTTCCCTTTTATTCTTATTCATTTTACCGTAAACTAGTGGAAGTAGAAAATATTTTTTTCTTGAAAGGGGACATAAAAATGGATAATCGTCCTATTGGGCTATTAGATTCTGGAGATGGAGGTTTTTCTGTAGTAAAAAAAGTTATTGAAAAACTGCCCAATGAATCTACAGTTTTTATTGGTGATAATGCTCATATGCCATATGGTAATAAGAGTCAGCAAGAAATCATTGAGTTGACTAGACAGAGTGTTAAGTTTTTATTGAGCAAAAATGTTAAATTAATTATCTTTGCATGTAATACTGCTACTGCAGCCGCAATGCCAACTCTTAAAAAAGAAGTTGACCAGCAAATAATTGGTGTGATTCAATCTGGGAGCTTAGCGGCAGCTCGTACAACGCAAAACAATAAAGTGGCTGTTGTTGCTACACCAGTCACCATTGGTTCTCATGCTTATCAAAAAGAGATTAAATTTAGAAATCCAGAAATTGATGTTAAAGAAGTAGCAGCTCCTGAATTAGCCCCGCTTATTGAGGCCCAGAAAGATTATCAAACCAACTTAGAAGCAGTTAAAAGAAGTATTGCTCCACTTAAAGATAAAGATTTTGATACTTTTGTATTGGGATGCACACATTATCCTATTATTCAAGAGGAATTTGCGGAAGCTTTAGGAAAAGAAATTAAAATTGTTGATCCTGCAGATCAAGTTGCTCAATATACTTATAATGTTATGAAGCGTGATGATTTATTTAGTGATTCATCTAATGCAACTCATGAATATTATACAACAGGAGATCCTATTTCTTTTGCTCAAATGGGACAACGTTTTTTAGGTGAAGCAAACTTGACCGCTAAACATGTTGATACGGAGAATTTATAATGACTAGAGAAGTTTTATTTGCGACTAATAATCAAGGAAAAGTACGTGAGTTGAAAGAAGCTTTTAAAAAAGCTGGTGTAGATATTAGCATTAAAACTAATAGTGATTTAGTTGATCCGCCTCATGTTGCGGAAACTGGTCGAACTTTTGAAGAAAATGCTAAATTAAAAGCTCATGCTTTAGCACAGTTTAGTAATTTACCAACTATTGCTGATGATTCAGGTTTAATGGTTGATAGTTTAAACGGAGCACCTGGTGTTCGTTCAGCTCGTTATGCTGGAGAAGCTCATAATGATGCTCACAATAATGCTAAACTTTTAGCTGAACTTGGTGGGGTTAGTTCAGAAAAAAGAACTGCTCATTTTAATACAACTATTGTTGTTTCAATGCCAGGTAATTTTGATAAGGATTTAGTTGTTAATGGAACTTGTGATGGTAGAATTTTAGCTGGGCCTCGCGGTGAAGATGGTTTTGGATATGATCCATTGTTTTATGTTCCAGAAAAAGGAAAGACTTTTGCACAAATGACAACTGATGAGAAAAATGAAATTTCACATAGAGGTCGTGCTGTAGAGAAATTACTTCAAAAATTACCAGATTGGTTTAATCAATTTAATTAAAAAGCCTGAAAGCAAGCTGCTTTCAGGCTTTTTATCATATTCTAATTTTTAGTAGATAGTGGTTTGGCGATTGGAGCAAATTTGATATTATTTTTTTGAAGAGCGCGAATGTAGTGACTTAAGTAAAGATTTTTAACGGCACTTTCTTTACCAGGCTTGACTTGAAAGTGAACCGTAAAAGTTACATTATTACCTGTTTGGCTAGTAATTCCAACAATTGTAGGTCCTTGAACTAGAGTCTTTTTTTCGGGTTGAATTAACTTATTTTCCTTTTTGATAATTTCTTTGACTTGATTAAAATCATTATCTGCATCTAATTCGACTGCTACATTTACACTTATACCGCCATGTGCGAGGTTTTGAACAACTGAGATATTTCTGTTAGGAATATAAATTATTGAGCCGTCAGACCCTTTTAAACGCGTTGTCCGCAATCCTAATTGAATAACAGTCCCTACTTGAGTACCGATTTGAACAGTATCTCCTACATCAAATTGATCTTCACTTAAAATAAAGAAGCCATTTACAAGATCGCTTACAAAACCTTGAGCTCCCATTCCTAAAGCCAGTGAAAAAATTCCAGCACTAGCTAGTAAAGTTCCAACTGGAACTCCTAAAATTGATAAGACACCGCCTAAATAAAAGAATATAATTGTATATTGAAAGACACTAGTAATTAGTGCTTTAATTGTTTGGGTTCGTTTATTACGTGGCTTATTACTGTGATTTATATAACGGTTGATAAGTTTGGTACCATAATGTGATATTAGGTAAAAAATCAGAGTGGTTACAAATAATTGCCAAATAATATTTAGCAAGTTGTCACTGATTTTATCCCAGTTAAAAGAGAGGTCTTTACTATTGATGTGAAGGGTATTTTTCATATGAAAATAAATTTTCCTTTCTTTATTTATATAATTAAGCATAACAAATTACATATTCATTGAGAATAAAGTGTTTTCATGCTAAACTTTTTTTAGATGTATTATTGGAGGTAGAAGATGGTAATTTCTTACAGTGCCTTAGCAGGATTAATTGCCGCTATTGCATTTTTAATATTGGTACTTTTTACAATTCCGATGCTTGTTCGTACTTCAAAAGCTATTGAAGAAGCTAATAAGACAATGCAAACAACCAATGAATCAATTAAAAAGATTTCATCAGATGTTAATGGTTTGATGGGACAAACTAGTGATTTATTGGATAAAACAAATGTACTTTTAGCTGATGTTAATGGTAAAATGAAGACGATTGAGCCCGTAGTTAAGGCTGCTGCGGACCTTGGAGAAAGTGTTTCTGAAATTAATGCTTCTTCAAAAAAAATGGTAAAACGTTTTAACAATCGTAGCCGTTTTTCAAGTGCTGGTCTAGTTACATCAGTATTAACGGCAGCTTTAGCTAGACGCAAACGTCGAAAAGGCGAAGAATAGAATCAAAGGAGGATTTTGATCATGGGTAAATTTACTAGTTTTTTAGTTGGTACTATTGCAGGTGCTGCAGCAGGATTTGTTGCAGGCTCACTTCTTGTAACTGATGAACAATTAGATGACGTTAAGAAGAAGATCAAGGATAATGATACTCTTCAAGACTTAAAGAAGAAGTATGATAACGGTACTGAAGTTGTTAAGAATCAACTTGCATCATTCCCAAAGAATGTTGAAGATGACTCAGAATTAAAAGATTTTGATGATATTGTTATTGACGATTCTAAGAAAGATGATGACAATACTTCAACTGATAATGCAAAGAAGTCAGTTGATGATTTAAACAATGCAGAAGCTACTCATACTACTGAAACTTCATCAGAAGATAAGCCAAAGGCATAGTTTTTTAACTGGAGTTATAAATAAAAAGGCATGTTAGTATTTTTACTATCATGTCTTTTTTATTCATATTAATCCTTTAATGGTAAAATCTTTAAGTCTTTATCAGTATGAGTAAATGTTTCAAAGCCGTCTTTAGTTACTACTCCGCAGTCTTCAATTCTAACTCCTGCAAATCCTGGAATATAAATTCCTGGTTCAATTGAAAAACACATACCTTCTTCAATTACCAAATCATTTCCACCAACAATTGATGGAAATTCGTGAACATTCATTCCAATTCCATGACCTAAACGATGGATAAAGTATTCACCGTAACCGGCACGTTTAATGATATCACGTGCTACAGCATCAAGTTCACCGGCAGTAATACCAGGTTTAACTGCATCAATTGCGGCTTGTTGAGCTTCACGATCAACCTCATAAATTTCACGTTGTTTAGCACTTGGCTCACCGTATGCTACAGTTCGACTAGCATCTGAAGCATAACCATCATGCATAGTTCCTAAATCAAACAAGACTAATTGATTAGGTTGTACAGTATTCATTGTAGGACCTAAATGTGGATTAGCTGCATTTTTACCAGCTTGCACAATTGTTTCAAAACTTTCATGCATTACTCCATGTTGAATTTTTAGTTGGTAATCAATTTGACCAGCAATACTTCTTTCAGTTGCACCTGTTCTAATTGCATCGAAACCAATTTGGAAAGCACAATCCGCTTCACGACCAGCACCTTTTAGCTTTTCAATTTCTTCAGGAGTTTTGTACAAACGAATACGTTCAATAAATCCAGAAACATCATTGGTGAAACTACCATCTGGGAAGTTACTCCGTAAGTTTTGGAAATGAGCAACAGGTAAGTTGATTTTTTCAATTGCCCAATTTTTGTGTTTAGTAGTTCTTTTACGGATTTCATCACCGATTATTGCCCAGGGGTCTTCTGAATCAAGGTAGCCAACTACATCTCCATTCCAATCAGATGCTTTTGCTTCTTCAACGTTTAATGCTGGAACAAAAACAAATGCAGGGGCATCTTTTAAAGCTACTAGGCTAAAGATACGTTCATGTGGTTCCATTGAATAACCAGTGAAGTAAGCAATTGACAAAGGATCTGAGATATAAGCTACATCATTGCCAGTTGAAACAAGCCATTCTTGCAGTTTATCTAAATTCATATATATAGTCCTTTCTTGAAAAAAGTGTACAATCAACGTGATTATAACATGAAAAAAGTATAAAAAATCATGAAAAAATGAAAGAATAGGTGTAAACGTTTGCAATTTTGGGATTTTCATGTTATCTTGTGTAATGGAAATTTTTAAGAAGAACTGGGGAATTAAAATGCATAAACAAGAAGTAACTATTTATGATGTTGCTCGAGAAGCAAAAGTTTCTATGGCTACTGTTTCTCGAGTAGTTAATGGAAATAATAATGTTCGTAAAGAAACTCGCGATAAAGTTATGGAAGTTATTAAGAGACTTCATTACCAACCAAACGCTGTTGCTCAAGGTTTGGCTTCTAAGCGTACAACTACTGTTGGATTAGTTGTGCCTGACCTTACTAATTTGTATTTCGCAGAGTTATCAAAGGGTATTGATGATATTGCGCTTTTGTATAAATATAATATTATTATTACCAGTATTGAAAATCGTTTAATGAAGGAAGACCAAGCTATTCAAAGTTTGCTTAACAAGCAAGTTGATGGGGTTATTTACATGTCAAACCGTCTTTCTGATGAAACAGTAGAAGCTTTTGAAAGAACTAATACACCAGTTGTGCTTGCTGGAACTAAAGATAGTCGTGTAGATTTGCCTTCTGTTACTATTGATTATAAAAAAGCAGATACAGAAGCATTAAACTTAATGTTCAATGATGGTAAAAAGAATTTAGCGATGGTCGTTGGAGATCCTGATGCTGTAGTTAATAGTGATTATCGAATTCCTGCTTATAAGCAGTTTTTAAAAGATCACAATTTATCCGAAGAACATATTTACACTAATATTAAAGATTATTCAGATGGATATAATCTTTATTCACAACTTGTAAAAGATGGAATTGATGGAGTAATTGTTACTCGTGATAGCAGTGCAGTTGGAATTTTAAATTCTGCTATTGATGCTGGAGCAAATGTACCAGAAGATTTAGAAATTGTAACTGCAAGTGCAACGCAAATTGCTTCTGTTGTTCGTCCTGCGCTTACTACAATTAAGCAACCACTATATGATATGGGTGCTGTAGCAATGAGAATGTTAACTAAACTCATGAATAATGAGGAAGTTGACGACATTAATATTGAACTTCCATATGAACTTTTAAAGAAACAAAGTACATTGAATCAATAGGTTAAAAATTTATTTAAATTAAAAAGGATAAGAAACTCGTTTTGAGTAACTTATCCTTTTTTCGTATAATAAATAAAAGATGCACAATTAATCAGGAGGCAAGAACTTAATGCTTAAAAAATATAGAAAGATATTTGCTGCGATTATTATTTTCTTAGCAGCATTCAACTTAGCAGCTTGTGAAAATGATACTGGAGAAGCAGAACAACCGCCTAAAAATGAAGTTTATAAGCAAGTAAAAAGTAGCAATAAAATCATTTGGGGTGTAAAAAATGACACACGCTTATTTTCAATTATGGATATTAAAGAAAATAGGCTAGTTGGATTTGATATTGATATGGCTCGTGCTATTACTAAAAAGATTTTAGGTAAAAATGGTCAAGCAGAGCTATTTCAAGTTAGTTCTAAAACTAAAATTCCTGTATTAAAAAATGGTAATATTGATGCTACTATTTCTTCAGTTACTATTACACCAGCACGTAAAAAAATCGTTACTTTTTCAAAACCGTATTTTTATGCTGGACAATCTTTGTTAGTAAAAAAAGGTAGTAAAGTTAAAAATATTAAAGATTTAGATAATAGTAAAGCTGTTGTAGCTGCAGTTAAAGGGACTACTGCAGTGGAAAATATTCATAAGTTTGCTCCAAAGGCACATGTTTTAGAATATGATGATTATGGTCAAGCATTCACTGCTTTAAAAGCAGGACAAGCTATTGCAATGAGTACTGATAATGGAATGCTGGCAGGGATTGCTGCTGAAAACTCTGGATATGAGGTGGTTGGTGGTACCTTTACCCATGAACCATATGGAATTGCAGTTAATAAAGGGCAAACAAAACTTGCTAATCAAATTGATAAAGCATTAACTGAACTTAAAAAAGATGGTACTTATAATCGTTTAATGAAAAAATGGTTCAGCGGAATTCCTGGATTTAGCATTAAAGAAGCAGAAGGTAAATAAAAAATGGACTTTTAAAGTCCATTTTTTATTTAGTCGGCATCTTTAGTTAATTCATAAATTGCTTCAGCATAAATAGCAATTGAATCAATTAAATCATCAACTTTCATATATTCATTGGCTTGGTGCATTACCATTGGTGCATCTTCTGGTTGAGCTCCAAATGCCACACCATGTTCAAATAAGCGTCCGTAAGTTCCTCCGCCAATAACAACTTCATGACCTGGCTTACCAGTTTGATGTTCGTAAACTTTAAGAAGAGTTTTAACAAGCGGATCATTTCCTGGAACGTAGTGAGGTTCTTCAAATGAATCAAAACTTGCAGTTAAAATATTGCCAAATTTATCATTAACTTGTTTAACCATTTGTTCAGGATTAGTACCTTGTGGGTAACGAATATTGTCTTTTAAGACGGCAGTTTCACCATTATATTCAAATACACTTGGTGCACTAGATAAATCACCCATTAAATCATCATGATGATATACACCTAACTTTTTACCTTGGAAGTCTTCATGTTCAACTTCAGCTAAAAAGTTTAAGAAGTTCTTGTCACGTCCCTTAAATTCAAAGTCATTTAAGAAAAGCCCTAAGAAGGTAGCAGCATTTCTACCAACTTGAGGAGCAGAAGCATGAGCACCTTGACCGATTAATTCGATGTTAGCAGTATTGCCATTGATTTCAAATTTACCTTCAAGATTGTTTTCTTTTAAGAACTTTTCATATGCTTTACGTACTTCATCAAGATCTGCACCAGAAATTGTAGCAAATGCTTTTTGTGGGGTGACATTTTCAGCGATTCCTGCTTTAAAGCTGTCTAAACTGTATTGTCCTTTTTCAGAATTATCTTTAAATGTTAAAGTCAAAGTATAAATACCTTGTTCACCATTGATAATTGGATATTCTGCATCAGGAGAAAATACTTGATCAGGAGTTGGTTCATGCTTTAAGTAGTAGTTAATTCCAACCCAGTTAGTTTCTTCATTGGTACCAACAATGAAGTCAACTTTCTTTTTAGGCTTAAATCCTGCTTCTTTAAGTAAAAGCATTCCGTAGTATGCAGCAAGAGCAGGTCCTTTATCATCAGCACTACCACGACCGATGATTTTACCATCTTTAATTATCATCTTAAATGGATCAGTAACCCAGCCATCTCCTGCAGGAACAACGTCCATATGCCCGATAACGCCCAAACGTTTCTTACCTTCACCAAAATCTACTCGACCAGCGTAATTATCAACATTTTTAACATTAAATCCATCACGCTCTGCAAAAGACAAGAATTTCTTCATTGCTTTGACTGGACCAGGTCCTACTGGATATTCCTTAGATGTGTTGCTTAAGTCTTCAGAAGAGTCAATAGCAATTAATTCTCCTAAATCACGTAAAATATCATCTTTTTTAGCTAATGCTAATTTCTTGTAATCTAATTCCATAAGAATCCTCCTTTTTCTAGTTAAAAAAATTTTATCAAAAAAAGGCACTCCTAATCTAGAGAAGTGTCTTATAATTGCAAATTTTATCTAAAGCAGAGATATTTTCTAAGTATGAGTTTGTTTTGACTTTAGGTAATATAAGTTTAGCCAGAGAAATATTTGTATATTGGCTAATATGGGGTAAAGATTTGTACTGTTTAAATGATAGTTTATCAAAGAATCCATAAAACAAAACATCTTCTGCTTTTATCCAGCCTTGATTAGTATAGAGCCATAGTTTTTTAGGAGAACCATTAAAATTCAGAATCTTAAATAGTTTATTTGTAGGTAAGGTTTTTTGAGTTTTAGATTGATTTTCAGGCAAGTTATAAATTGCGACATTATTAGTTTTGGCAATAATTTGTTTGTTTTCGTAAGGAGCTATATCTCTTTTAGTTAAATCAAGGCTAACAAATTCTGCAGAAATAAAAGTTTTCTCAGCAATTTGATAATAAAGGTTATCATCTGCACGTACACCATACATGATATTTAATTTTTGATTAGGAAAAACATATGTATTTTCTTTGATTCTGACATATGGATTCATCATTGTATTTGTTTTTCTTTTGCCAAAATAAATACCAGTTTGATTGATGGCATATTTTTCTGTGCCACTTTTAGCTAATTTATATTTAAATCCAGTCGCAGGAAAGTTAGTGACTACGCCATCAACATTTTTATTAATAAGCCAGTGCCACAATGAAGGAGATTCATCCATTTCAGCCCAAACATAGACTTGTTTGTTTAATTTATGAAGCCAACTGATTAAAAAAGGATGCTCTTGAATAATATCTGATGAAACATTTACCGCATTAACCTGAGGTAAGATGCTAAAGTTAATCCGTTTTAAGCTTCCTACGATTAAAATTAAATAACTATTTGGTAGTATTTTTCTAAAATGAAATAAACTTGCATTAGAAAAAGAATGAATCATAATTCTATTTTCCATATGGTATTTTTTAACTACTTGAGCAATTTTATCTTCTAATTCATAAGAATCGTCAACTGAATGGTCAACTTTAGTCTCAAGAACAAATTTAGTATTGGGTTTATTTTTATAATGGTCAAACAATTCATCAAGACTCATTACATGTTCACCATTATCATACTTTAGTTCTTTAAGTGTGTTGAAATTATTTTGTGATACAATTGCATGTGTATGAGTAACTCGATACAAGTCATCGTCATGAGTAATCACTAATACTCCATCTTTTGACAATTGTAGATCGAGTTCTACGTAATCAGCTCCAGATTTAAAAGCAGAATTATCACTTTGGATAGTTTCTTCTGGATATTTAACTGGATCGCCGCGATGACCAACGATAGTAAAACCGGAGTTTATAAAAAATATCAAACTGAAAAATACTAGTAAAAAGTAACGTTTAAATTGCATAGATCCACCTCTTCTTATTTGATGGTAACATGTAGAGGCATAAAAAGGCTATAAAACTAAGACAAGGAATTGAGATAAATGGCACAATATGAACAACTAGATTTGATTGAAGAAATTACTCGAAATGATGGCACTAAGTATTATGAAATTTCTAACATTGATCAAAATGGAATTGCAGAACTTGCTGCAGATAATGGCTTAATTAAAGAAGTTAAAATACTCCAAGTTAATATTGCCCGTACCAAGCCTTTGATAACTTATGAAGAATATATCAATAAAAATTATGATCTTCAGACTCTTTTGAATGAAGATGATTGGAAAAATCCTAAATGGACTGAATGGGATAAGCCAAAAGGAAAAATATTAGATGCATATAATATGATTTTAAAAGCAAATCACATTGGTTAGGAGAAGATTATGGAAACAATACGTGTTTTACATACTAATGATTTACATTCACATTTTGAACATTTTCCTAAAATTAAGCGATATCTTCATCAAGCTCAAAATGATAAAACAGTAGATCAGGTTTTAACTTTTGATGCAGGTGATTTCATGGACCGTTCTCATCCATTAAGTGATGCAACAGAAGGACAAGCTAATATTCAATTAATGAATGAGTTTAATTATGATGCGATTACAATTGGAAATAATGAGGGAATTTCTAATTCACATCAAGTTCTTGAAAAGTTATTTGACCATGCTGATTTTCCAGTAGTATTGGCAAATTTGCGTGAAGAAGATGAATCTATGCCAGCTTGGTGTAGTCAAAGTAAAATTTTAACTACTAAAAAAGGTACTCGAATTGCTCTAATTGGTTTAACAGCTGCTTATCCAATGACATATGGTCCTAATCATTGGCATATTAAAATGCTTAAAAATACAATGGATGATCTCTTACCTAAGATTGAAGGGCAATACGATGCTTTAATTATGCTTACACATATTGGGTTGAGAATGGATAGGTGGCTTGCTAAGACTTATTCGCAAATTGATTTAATTGTTGGTGGTCATAGTCATGATTTAATTCCAAATGGCGAAAAAGTTAATAATACGTGGATTACTCAAACAGGAAAGTGGGGGAATTATGTAGGTGATATTCATATCGAAGTAGATGATGAACATCATTTTAAAAAAATTGTTCCAACAACTGTTCCAACAGCTTCAATGCCTGCTGAAAAAAATGATGAAAAAATAATTCAAGCTTATCTTGATAAGGGAAGAGAAATTTTAGAAAGCGAAAAGGTTGCACATCTTCCAGCTAAATTTGCTGATGATAAAGATATTGCTATTGAAGCTTCTTTAGATGCAATCAGCGATTATGCAGGGGTTGATTTGGCTATGCTTAGTTCTGGATTATTTATTACTCCATTTAAATCTGGAATTTTAACTAAATATGATTTGCAAAAAGCTCTGCCTCATCCAATGCACGTAGTTCGGACAACTTTGAAAGGAATTGATTTGTGGAGATTAGTAATGGAAATTGAAAAGAATAGACATTACTTAGATAAATTTCCATTGCAAGGGATGAGTTTTAGAGGAAAAATTTTTGGGCAAGTTTACTACAAGGGAATTAAAGTTGATAACCGCCATAGAATCGTCTATGTAAATGGTAAAGAAATTGACCCAGAAAAAGAGTATAAAATTGCTACTTTAGATCATTATGTTTTAATTCCATTTTTCCCAACATTATCAATAGTAGGAGATAATGAATTTCTATTTCCGCAATTCTTACGAGAAGTAGTTGGAGATTATTTAGCTAAAACTTACCCAGTAGACAAGAAGTGAATTTATGACAAAAAAAGAAACTAAAGATAAGACTGCCTTAAATAGTGAGAATAAATTTGAAAAAGAACAACCTTTGCGTCATCCTCTCACTAAAGTAGTAATCGATGAGGAAAACCAAAAAATAAAAATTGGCAATCAAATTTATAAAATTCTAATTAATAAATTTGATGCAATTGATATTGATTTATTACGAAAAAAGTATGATCCATATTTAGATCAATATGATTTTTTGGTTGGAGATATTTCTAGTGAACATTTAAGATTAAAAGGTTTTTATAAAGATGTGGTTCGCACATCTATTGATAAGAAACAAAGAGCAATTGCTGATTACTTAATAGAGTATTGTAATCCAGGGAGTGCTTATTTTGTCTTGCAATTAATAATGCCAGTTCATCATTATACTAATAATACGCGTAAGCGTGAGCATTATCGAGGCCATTATAAAAAGCATTATAATAAGAAGCATGTACATAATAATTTTAAAAAGAGAAAGGTTCGCTCTACAAAATTCAAAAAGCAAAAAAGTATTGCAGTCAAAAAAGAAAATAGTCGCCATGCTTTTGTAATTAAAAAGAAAAGGAAAAGTGAATAATGAATGATTATAAATTATATTTAATTGATTTAGACGGTACTGTTTATCGTGGGGATGAGACAATAGCTAGTGGGGTAAATTTTGTTCATCGTCTTCAGCAAAAAGGTAAAGATTATTTGTTTTTGACTAATAATACAACTCGTACTCTTGAAATGGTTGTAGAAAAATTAGCTAAGCATGGTATTGTAACAGATACTGATCATGTATATACTCCAAGCATGGCAACTGCAACGTATATTTTAAATAAGCATCCTCATGATAAAAAAATTGGTGTTTACATTATTGGAGAAATTGGCTTAAAAAGTGAATTATTAAGTCAACATCCTGAATTTGAATTAAATGAAGAAAATCCAGAATATGTTATTGTCGGAATGGATACTGATTTAACATACCACAAGGTCAGGGTAGCAACACGCGCAATTCGAAATGGAGCAACTTTTATTGGGACAAATGCGGATTTGAATTTGCCTTTAGGGGATGAATTAATTCCGGGAAATGGTTCTCAATGCGAGTTTATTGCTGCAGCTACAGGGCAAAGACCTTTTTATATTGGAAAACCCGAACCGATTATTGTAGATATGGCGTTGAACTTAACTGGGCACACTAGTGAAGAAACGTTAATTGTTGGTGATAACTATAATACTGATATTAGAGCGGGCTTTAATAGTGACGTAGACCAAATGTTAACTTTAACAGGAGTTACTACTAAAGAAGACATTAATGGTAAGCGGCAACCAACAATTTTAGTTAATAACTTAGACGAATATAAGATATGAGAAGAGATAATTTTTTGGTTATAGCTTATAATTTCTTTTTTGCTCTTACTGTAAGCGTAGTTGGAGCAATAATTATAAGTTGGCCGTTATTATTTATATGTATTTTATTTCAAAAAACATATGAAATAGTTAATTTATCAATTTTTAAAATTATGGCAAATTATAATCAGTTGATATGGTATTTGATTTGGCCTTTTGATAAAAAATTACAGATGAGTAATTTTCCTACGTCAATAAATGCAGCAGAACATTTTGCTGATGTAAAAAAATTATTTATAATGTCAATAATTGTATTTATTATTTGTTTACTAATATGGATTATTGCGAAGAAAAAGCAGCAAATGGATATGTTGGTTTTAGATAAGTCTTGGACGATTATTTTGCTTCTTTTGCCAGTGATTGTTTTACCATTTGCTTTAATAAATTTTGATGGTTTTTTTGTGTTTTTCCATCATTTATTTTTCTCTAATAGTAATTGGCTCTTTGATCCTAATACTGATCCAATTATTGATGTTTTGACAGAAGAGTTTTTTGCAGCATGTTTTGCAGTTGGCGCATTTATCTATGAGTTGTTTTTTATAAAAGAATTATTGCATAAATAAAAGGAATTCCTTAATGGAATTCCTTTTTGAGTGTAATTTTTTTCTTTAATGCAACAATTGCAATTGGTACAACAGATACTAAAATTATAGCAATAACAATCATTGAGAAATGATCCTTTACAAATGGAATATTTCCAAAGAAGAATCCAATAAGTGTAAAAAGACCAGTCCATAAAATTCCACCTACAACATTGTAGGTAATAAATTTGCCATAATGCATTTTACTTCCTCCAGAAATAAATGGAACGAAAGTACGAATGAAAGGAATGAAACGCCCGACAACAATTGTTATTGGTCCATGTCGATCAAAAAATTTCTCTGCTGCAAGACGATTTTTCTGATTGATCAACTTGTTAAACCAAGCATGTTTTTCTCCAGCATGAGCAGTGCGTGCTCCAATTTCATAGTTAGCACTATCACCTAATATAGCAGCTAGTACAACTGCTAAATAAATAATCCAAATATTGAGTTGATAGCGAGGGTTAGCAGCCATGGCACTTGCTGCGAAGATTAATGAATCACCTGGTAAAAAAGGAAAAATAACTAACCCAGTTTCAATAAAGATAATGGCAAATAAAATTAGATAAGTCCACCCGCCAAATTGGTTAACAATTGTAACTAAGTGGTCATCAATATGAAGAATAAAGTCAATCAATGGCATAAAATTTCTCCTAAATACTTGTTGAATGAATTGTTAGAGTTTTTTCTGGAAAGAGTTGGCGCATGATTGCTGTAATTGCAATTTGAGCTTCTCCAAATCCAAGTCCAATTACAGGAACTCTACCTGGATAATCGATTGCATCACCGATAGCATAAATACCATCAATATTAGTTTTCATTTCTTGATTAACGATGATATGTGAGCCAATTAGGTCAATACCCCATTTTTTAACTAAGCGATTATCAGCGCGAAAGCCATAAGCCACAATTATTTGATTAAAGTTTTGAGTTAAAATTTTATCTCCACCTACTTCTTTCAAATTGATAGTAAGTTGGTCTGAATTTGATTCAATACTTTTTGGAAGATAAGGTGTTAAAATTTCAACATTGTGTAAATTTTTAAGTTTTTGCACGCTACTTTCTAACCCACGAAACTCTTTACGGCGATGAATTAATTTGATATTTGCATATTTTGAAAGTTCAATTGCCCAATCCAAGGCCGAGTCTCCTCCACCAAAAATTCCAACTGTTTGATTTTTAAATAAAGCTGGGTCCTTAATGTAGTAATTGATACGTTTATTGATTGTTTCAGTCGCTTTTAGCGGAAATTTCTTTGGCTTAAATGAGCCAGTTCCTGTAGCAATGATAATAGTTTTAACTTGATAACTGTCATCAATATTAAAACCCTCAGGATTTTTATCAATTTTTTCAACGCGATGATTGGTTTTAATAGTAACTTTATTCTTGATATTATTATGAAGATTTTTTATCAAGTCACTTCCCGTAATTGATTCAAAAACTGGAATATCTGAAATTTGCTTAAATGGATAAAGCAAATTAGGTTGACCACCGACTTCATTCAACGAGTCAAAAATAATAGTATTTAAACCATGAAGGTGAGCAAAATCCGCAGCAAAAAGTCCGATAGGACCAGCGCCTACAATTGCTAAATCAAAATTTTTGATATTAAAACTCCTCTCATAATTATTGATGTACCAACTTTAACATGAAACTAAAAAAGATTCATTAATTTTTTTAGAAAAAAGGGTTGCAATTTAAGAGAAAGTCCTGTATTCTAATAAAGTCGCTTGAAGCGATAAAGAACTTCTGAAAAAGGAAGAGACAACTCAAGTAAAAACTTTTGAAAAAAGATTTAAAAAAGGGGTTGTCAAAAAGAAGAAAAGCTGGTAATATATTTAACTGTCGTCAGGAAAAAGCGAGACGACAGGAAAGCTCAAAAAACTTTTGAAAATGGGCTGGATGGTTCTTTACAGCTGTAGTTCCAGTAGCTGTTTTAACTTTAATTATTCCATTGGTTATTTATAAAATTTATCCACCTGAAATTAAAGAAACACCAGATGCTAAAAAGTGGGCTGAAAGTAAACTTGAAAAAATGGGACCAATGTCAA
>NZ_JBQXFW010000009.1:0-5050 GCF_052615405.1 Lactobacillus sp. PSON
GCACGGCAGCTGCCTACCCTCGCAGGCAGTCTCCCACCAACTACTCTCGGCGTTAAGAAGCTTAACTTCCGTGTTCGGCATGGGAACGGGTGTATCCTTCTTGCTATCGCCACCGTACTCTTTTGTGAGCTTTTACACTCAAAACTGAATATGAAACCTTTCCGCAAAAACCGTTGCGAATCGCTTTGGTCAAGATATCGACTGATTAGTACTGGTCCGCTCCAAGTATCACTACTCTTCCACTTCCAGCCTATCTACCTCATAGTCTCTGAGGTGTCTTACTGCTTTCGCAAAGGAAATCTCATCTTGAGGGGGGCTTCGCACTTAGATGCTTTCAGCGCTTATCCCTTCCGCACATAGCTACCCAGCGATGCCTTTGGCAAGACAACTGGTACACCAGCGGTGCGTCCATCCCGGTCCTCTCGTACTAAGGACAGCTCCTCTCAAATTTCCTGCGCCCACGACGGATAGGGACCGAACTGTCTCACGACGTTCTGAACCCAGCTCGCGTGCCGCTTTAATGGGCGAACAGCCCAACCCTTGGGACCGACTTCAGCCCCAGGATGCGACGAGCCGACATCGAGGTGCCAAACCTCCCCGTCGATGTGAACTCTTGGGGGAGATAAGCCTGTTATCCCCAGGGTAGCTTTTATCCGTTGAGTGATGGCCCTTCCATACGGTACCACCAGATCACTAAGCCCGACTTTCGTCCCTGCTCGAGATGTATCTCTCGCAGTCAAGCTCCCTTATACCTTTACACTCTGCGAATGATTTCCAACCATTCTGAGGGAACCTTTGGGCGCCTCCGTTACACTTTAGGAGGCGACCGCCCCAGTCAAACTGCCCACCTGACACTGTCCCTGACGCCGCTTAGGCGCCGAGGTTAGAGTATCCATCAAACAAGGGTAGTATCCCAACAGTGCCTCCGATAAAACTAGCGTCCTATCTTCTCAGGCTCCTACCTATCCTGTACATGTTTAACAGATACCCAATATCAAGCTACAGTGAAGCTCCATGGGGTCTTTCCGTCCTGTCGCGGGTAACCCGCATCTTCACGGGTATTATAATTTCACCGAGTCTCTCGTTGAGACAGTGCCCAAATCATTACACCTTTCGTGCAGGTCGGAACTTACCCGACAAGGAATTTCGCTACCTTAGGACCGTTATAGTTACGGCCGCCGTTTACTGGGGCTTCAATTCGAACCTTCGCTTACGCTAAGCTCTCCTCTTAACCTTCCAGCACCGGGCAGGTGTCAGCACCTATACGTCGTCTTACGACTTTGCAGATACCTGTGTTTTTGATAAACAGTTGTTTGGGCCTATTCACTGCGGCTGATCTGTTACGATCAGCACCCCTTCTCCCGAAGTTACGGGGTCATTTTGCCGAGTTCCTTAACGAGAGTTCTCTCGCTCACCTTAGTGTTCTCCACTCGACTACCTGTGTCGGTTTGCGGTACGGGTACGATCTCTCTGGCTAGAAGCTTTTCTCGGCAGTGTGACATCAGAACCTTCGCTACTTTTATTTCGCTCCTCATCACGCCTTGCTTTTATCAAGAGCAAGCATTTCACTCACTCTCTGGCTTGACGCTTGAACGTGGATTTCCAGCCCCACGCGTTCCTAGCCTCCTGCGTCCCTCCATCGCTCATAACGATTGATCGCAGTACAGGAATCTCTACCTGTTGTCCATCGACTACGCCTCTCGGCCTTGCCTTAGGTCCCGACTTACCCTGGGCGGACGAGCCTGCCCCAGGAAACCTTAGTCTTTCGGCGGATAGGATTCTCACCTATCTTTCGCTACTCATACCGGCATTCTCACTTCTAAGCGCTCCAACAGTCCTCTCGATCTGCCTTCACCGCACTTAGAACGCTCTCCTACCACGTGCTCTTTAAAACACATCCACAGTTTCGGTACTATGCTTAGCCCCGGTAAATTTTCGGCGCAGCGCCACTCGACTAGTGAGCTATTACGCACTCTTTGAATGATGGCTGCTTCTGAGCCAACGTCCTAGTTGTCTACGCAACTCCACATCCTTTTCCACTTAGCATAGATTTGGGGACCTTAACTGGTGATCTGGGCTGTTTCCCTTTCGACTACGGATCTTATCACTCGCAGTCTGACTCCCGTGTATGGATATATGGAATTCGTAGTTTATCTGGATTCAGTAACCCCTGACGGGCCCCTAGTCCAAACAGAGCTCTACCTCCATTATCCTCTACCACGAGGCTAGCCCTAAAGCTATTTCGGAGAGAACCAGCTATCTCCAAGTTCGTTTGGAATTTCACCGCTACCCACAGCTCATCCCCGCAATTTTTAACTTACGTGGGTTCGGTCCTCCAGCGTGTTTTACCACGCCTTCAACCTGGCCATGGGTAGGTCACTTGGTTTCGGGTCTACATCATGCAACTGCTCGCCCTATTCAGACTCGCTTTCGCTACGGCTCCGTCTTTTCTGACTTAACCTCGCTGCATAACGTAACTCGCCGGTTCATTCTACAAAAGGCACGCCATTACACTTTAATGTGCTCTGACTACTTGTAGGCACACGGTTTCAGGTTCTCTTTCACTCCCCTTCCGGGGTTCTTTTCACCTTTCCCTCACGGTACTGGTTCACTATCGGTCACTAGCTAGTATTTAGCCTTACGAGATGGTCCTCGCAGATTCAACCGGGATTCCTCGTGTCCCGGCCTACTCAGGATACTGCTCGGCCTTCTCAAGATTTCGCTTACGGGGCTCTCACCCTCTCTGGCTCACCTTCCCAGATGATTCTGCTATCTCTTGAAGTGCCTTTATGCAGTCCTACAACCCCCAATAATAAATTACTGGGTTTGGGCTCTTTCCTCTTCGCTCGCCGCTACTAAGGAAATCGATTTTTCTTTCTCTTCCTGCAGCTACTTAGATGTTTCAGTTCACTGCGTCTTGCTCTTACCATCTTAACAATGATAAGTAGTGCATCTCCTGCACTGGGTTCCCCCATTCGGATACCTCCGGATCATAGCTTACTTACAGCTCCCCGAAGCCTTTCGTGGTTCGTCACGTCCTTCTTCGCCTTCTAGTGCCTAGGCATTCACCGTGCGCCCTTTTCTTCTTGACCTTACTCAAGATCTCTCTTCTCGGTCGCTCTTCGCAATCTGTTCAATGATTGTCTCGGTTTTTGCTTGGTTTCTTATTCAGTTTTCAATGTACTAACTCTTTTGAGGTACTACCCTCAAAACTAAACAAAGTTTCTCTCGTGTGCTTCCGTTTGCTTTCTTGGCTTCTTTTAGTATCTCTACTCTCCACCATTCAGCTTCCTTAGAAAGGAGGTGATCCAGCCGCAGGTTCTCCTACGGCTACCTTGTTACGACTTCACCCTAATCATCTGTCCCACCTTAGACGGCTGGCTCCATAAAGGTTACCTCACCGGCTTTGGGTGTTACAGACTCTCATGGTGTGACGGGCGGTGTGTACAAGGCCCGGGAACGTATTCACCGCGGCGTGCTGATCCGCGATTACTAGCGATTCCAGCTTCGTGCAGGCGAGTTGCAGCCTGCAGTCCGAACTGAGAACAGCTTTAAGAGATCCGCTTGCCTTCGCAGGTTCGCTTCTCGTTGTACTGCCCATTGTAGCACGTGTGTAGCCCAGGTCATAAGGGGCATGATGACTTGACGTCATCCCCACCTTCCTCCGGTTTGTCACCGGCAGTCTCATTAGAGTGCCCAACTTAATGCTGGCAACTAATAACAAGGGTTGCGCTCGTTGCGGGACTTAACCCAACATCTCACGACACGAGCTGACGACAGCCATGCACCACCTGTCTTAGCGTCCCCGAAGGGAACTCCTAATCTCTTAGGATGGCACTAGATGTCAAGACCTGGTAAGGTTCTTCGCGTTGCTTCGAATTAAACCACATGCTCCACCGCTTGTGCGGGCCCCCGTCAATTCCTTTGAGTTTCAACCTTGCGGTCGTACTCCCCAGGCGGAGTGCTTAATGCGTTAGCTGCAGCACTGAGAGGCGGAAACCTCCCAACACTTAGCACTCATCGTTTACGGCATGGACTACCAGGGTATCTAATCCTGTTCGCTACCCATGCTTTCGAGCCTCAGCGTCAGTTACAGACCAGAGAGCCGCCTTCGCCACTGGTGTTCTTCCATATATCTACGCATTCCACCGCTACACATGGAGTTCCACTCTCCTCTTCTGCACTCAAGAAACACAGTTTCCGATGCAATTCCTCGGTTGAGCCGAGGGCTTTCACATCAGACTTATCTTTCCGCCTGCGCTCGCTTTACGCCCAATAAATCCGGACAACGCTTGCCACCTACGTATTACCGCGGCTGCTGGCACGTAGTTAGCCGTGACTTTCTGGTTGATTACCGTCAAACATGAGCCAGTTACTACTCATGTCCTTCTTCACCAACAACAGAGCTTTACGATCCGAAAACCTTCTTCACTCACGCGGCGTTGCTCCATCAGGCTTTCGCCCATTGTGGAAGATTCCCTACTGCTGCCTCCCGTAGGAGTTTGGGCCGTGTCTCAGTCCCAATGTGGCCGATCAGTCTCTCAACTCGGCTATGCATCGTCGCCTTGGTGAGCCTTTACCTCACCAACTAGCTAATGCACCGCGGGTCCATCCTTTAGCGACAGCTTACGCCGCCTTTTAATCTATTGCCATGCGGCTATAGATCGTATCCGGTATTAGCACCTGTTTCCAAGTGGTATCCCAGACTTAAGGGCAGGTTACCCACGTGTTACTCACCCATCCGCCGCTCGCTTCCAAAGCGTCATTACCGAAGTAAATCTGCTAATTCCGCTCGCTCGACTTGCATGTATTAGGCACGCCGCCAGCGTTCGTCCTGAGCCAGGATCAAACTCTCATTTTTATAAATAATCGTTTTTTAAGATCTTTGTCTCAAAATTTATTGCTTGCGAATTGACTTCGCTCATTTGTTTGGGTTCTTACACCCGCACACTTTGCGAAACTTTGTTCAGTTTTCAATGTACTACCTTCTGACTTAGAAGTCAGCTTTTATATTTTATCAAACTCATTTTCTTTCGTCAAGAACTTTTTT
>NZ_JBQXFW010000010.1:0-81290 GCF_052615405.1 Lactobacillus sp. PSON
TCTGAATAATTTAAAATAAATTTACTCTTTTTGTAAAAAGATGATTTAGAAGGAATTATTATATAATATTGCTCTGTACCATTAGCAACATAGTTTGCACCTTGCGTGAGAGTTTCTGGATTTTGTCCGATGTAACAATCTATTTCTTCTTTTAATAAATCTTTTTCGTTTTTTTGAGGTGATGATTCAAACAATTGAACTTCAACTTCAGGATGACTATCTAAAAATGACGGTAAAAGTTTAGGTAATAGAATTGTCCCCAAGCTTTCTAAGATGCCAATGCGAATTAACTTTTGATTTGGGTGAGTATATGGAATTAATTCTTTATCTAATTCTTGAGTATCATAAGATATTCTTTCCAAATAATTATAGTAAATCCGGCCAGCATTAGTTAATGAATATGGACGCTGAGATCGATTAATTATAGTGGTACCAACTTTTTTTCTTTCAATTTCCTGAATAATTTGTGTTAAATAAGGCTGTGTTATATATAACTCATGCGCAGCTTTATTAAAGCTACTATATTTTAAGATGGTATCAATATAATGTAATCGTCTTTCCGACTCTAACATAATAAATCAATCCTCCTTAATATTTTTATCTCCAATTTCATTATAGGACAAATAATATTGCATTGCGGAATTAAAGACTTGTAAAATAGTCTTATAAGGAGAGAAGATACTATGAAATCAGGAATATATAATGTAAGAGCAAAAGGCCACGGTTCAAGTTTTATGCCAATGAAAGTGGTTCTTTCTAAAGATAAAATTGAAAAAATTGATATTGATTCTAGTGGAGAAACAAAAGGTGTGGCTGATGAAGTATTTAAACGTTTGCCTCAACAAATAATAGATGGTCAAACTTTAAATGTAGATACAATCAGTGGTGCTACTATTTCAAGTCATGGCGTAATTGATGGAGTTGCAGAAGCAATTGATAGCGCCGGTGGTAAAAGTATCGAATGGAAGAAGCGACCTAAGCCTGTTAGTGATAGTGCACAAGACAAAGAATATACTACTGATGTAGTAGTTATAGGAGCTGGTGGAGCAGGTTTAGCTGCAAGCGTTAGAAGTATTGAACATGGGAAAAATGTAATATTACTTGAAAAATATCCTCAAATTGGAGGAAACACTACTCGAGCTGGTGGACCGATGAATGCTGCTGACCCAATTTGGCAAAAACATTTTAAAGCTTTAAATGGTGAAAAAGAAGACTTGAAAAAATTAGCATCCATTCCACTTGAAAATATAGATTTAGAATATCAAGCTGATTTTAAAAAGTTACAAACGCAAATTCAAAATTATCTCGATTCTAATGATGATTATTTATTTGATTCTACATTATTACATGAAATTCAAACTTATTTAGGTGGAAAAAGAACTGATCTTCATGGAAATGAAATTCATGGTAATTATGATTTAGTCAAAGAACTAGTTGATAATGTATTAGACTCAGTGAATTGGTTAGCTGGTTTAGGTGTAAAATTTGATAAAAGTCAAGTTACTATGCCGGTCGGTGCTCTTTGGCGTCGAGGCCACAAGCCAGTAGAGCCAATGGGCTATGCTTTTATTCATGTGTTAGGTGATTGGGTTAAAAATCATAATGGAACCATTTTGCTAGAAACTCGTGCTCAACATTTAATAATAGAAGATGGAACTGTCACAGGTGTAGTAGCTAAAAAAAGTAATGGTTCAAAAATTACGATTCATGCAAAAAGTGTAATTTTAACATCTGGTGGATTTGGTGCAAATACCTCAATGGTTCAAAAATATAACACATATTGGAAACATATTGATGACAATATTGCCACAACTAATTCTCCGGCAATTACTGGAGATGGGATTGGATTAGGCAAAGAAGCTGATGCAGAACTTGTTGGAATGGGATTCATTCAGTTAATGCCAGTATCTGATCCAAAAACTGGAGAATTGTTTACTGGATTACAAACTCCACCTGAGAACTTTATTATGGTTAACCAAAAGGGAGAAAGATTTGTAAATGAGTTTGCTGAAAGAGATACTCTAGCAAAAGCAGCAATTGAAAATGGTGGACTATTTTATTTAATTGCAGATGATAAAATAAAAGAAACTGCGTATAATACAACTCAAGAATCAATTGACGCTCAAGTAAAAGCAGGCACATTATTTAAAGCAGATACATTAGAAGAATTAGCGCAAAAATTAGGTATGAATCCTGAGACTTTAGTTAATACTATTAAAAAATATAATTCTTATGTTGAAGCGGGAAAAGACCCAGAGTTTGGAAAAAGTGCGTTTAACTTAAAATGTGAAGTTGCTCCATTTTATGCTACTCCACGTAAACCTGCAATTCATCATACAATGGGTGGTTTAAAGATTGATACTAAAGCTCATGTTATTAATACTCAAGGTAAGATAATTAAAGGATTGTATGCTGCTGGAGAAGTTGCAGGTGGTCTACATGCGGGTAATCGTTTAGGCGGTAATTCACTAGCAGATATTTTTACTTTTGGTAGAATTGCAGCTGATAGTGCAAATAAAGAAACAAATAATACAGATGCTAATTCTGGAGCATCTAAACATTAAATAAAAATGGCTAATCCGATTCAGGAATAGCCATTTTTTTGGTCATTAAATTAATTAGTTGTTTTAAATTAGCAGAAAGGTCTAGTTTGGGATTATAAGCTAAATAAACGGTGTTGGTATTTTTGGAAACTTTTAGTTTGATTTTGGTTAGATTAAAATCATTTAAAAAAGCGCTGTCGACGCCTATTCCTACAGAATTATTAGTCAGTACATGAGCAGCGATACTTAAGTCATTATCAAGAGTTGGAGAAAGATTAAGAGATGAAGAATTATAGGAAAGAGCTTGGGTTATTTTTTGACCTAAAACAGTATCTTGAGAATAAGTAATAATATTATAGTTGTTTAAGTCTTCCAGGTTAATTTCTGAAAGACTGGCTAAGGGATGTTCCGGACGAACAAATACTATAATATCTTCGTTATACAATGGAATAAATTTAAGTTTATGGTTGGTATCAAGTTTTGAACAAATACCAATATCAAAATTTCCTTTCTCTAATTCTTGGTAGATATCATTAGATAGACTATTTTGATAGATAAATGTAGTATTTGACGAAAATTCATTTTTAAACTTTTGAATAACTGCTGGAAGATAATTGCTTATTGCAGAAGGGATACTTACAATCTTTATAATATTATCTTTTTGACGTTTGTATTGATTTATTTCATTTTTTGCCTTTTCAATAATATTGACTGATGAAGAAGCAGCTTTAAAAAATATTTCTCCATATTTAGTTAGTGTTATTTGACTACCAGAGCGATTAATAAGTTTACAGCCTAATTCTTTTTCTAGAGATTTAATAGAATTAGATAAACTAGGTTGCGAAATAGATAAATTCTTAGCCGCTTTAGAAAATTTGCGTTGCTTTGCTAATTCTTTAAAGTAGTATAGTTGATTTATGTTCATAAATATCGCCTCACTTTATAATTATATAATTATTATATAACTCATTATTTACAAGAGGCAATCGCTTACAATCAGTAATTTTATATTTTTTTAGATATTTTATTATACAGCTTTATTTATTTTTATATATAAACTTTGAGAAAAATTAAAAATCTACTACTGAAATATTTCTTTAGTTAGTAGATTTTATTTTATTAATAAGTTGATTTTTATATTGAGTTTGCTTTGCTGTTATATTTATTAATATTTGATTTTTCGCTATTTAAAAAGTCTATAAAATCTAAAATTTCAGGTGATAAGTATCTTTCAGGATCATAAACTAGGTAAACAGTTCGAGTATTTTTAGGAATATCAAGTTTGATTTTGTGAATATCAAAACCATCCAAATAGATAGTATCTGCAACTATGCCAATAATATTATTAGTCAATACCTGACCTGCGATTGCTAATTCATCATGCATTCTGTTAGTAATATTCAAATCTGAAGCTATTGATAAAAGAGCATTAGTTACATCTTTTCCAATTTGAATTTTTTGAGAATAAGTTATTAAGCTTTCTCCTCTCAATTCTTCGGGTGTTATTTCATTAATTTGTGCTAGTTCATTTTTCTCAGAAACAATAGCAACAATATCTTCAGTATAAAATGGAATATAAGTAAAATTTTTAAATTCAGGAACAAATGAACAAATTCCTAAGTCATACCATCCATTTTCAATTCCCTTACAAATTTGATATGAAGGATTATCATGATAAATAAAATGTGGTGACGTATCTACAATTTGCTGATATGAAGCAACTAATTTGGGTAGAAGTGTTCCAATTGTTGTCGGGATACCAGCAATGTGGATGTTTCCTTTATCTTGATTGATTGTTTGCTTTAATTTTCTTTTTCCGTTATCTAATGTAGTAAGTGAGGAAACTACAGTATTATAAAAAATTCTACCGTATTTGGTTAATTCAACATATCTTCCAGAATGTTTAAATAATTTACAATGGAGTTCTTTTTCTAATTGTTTAATAGAAACTGATAAAGTTGGCTGACTAATAAATAAAGAATCAGCCGCTTTAGTGTATTGACGTTGTTCTGCCAATTCACGAAAATAATATAATTGATTTAAATTCATAACTTTTCCTCATAGCATATATAACTTTTACTTAACTATAAATTTTTCTAATATCATTGTCAAATAGCGCTTTCATAAAAAATAAAGTGATTAAAATAATAAAAATATTAGTAGTAATTACAAAATAATAGTTATTTTCATTAAAAATATTCCGTGAATTATTTAAATAATTTATGGTTAACATTTTGATCTCAATTGTACAAATTTGTATGGAAATTTGATAATGAAGCTGTCAATTAAATAAGCGCTTTTAAGAAGAAAAAAGATAAAAGGAGAATATATTATGTCAGAAGAAAAGAAATTACATACAATGCCACCATATGAAGAAACGCCAATTATGCATACTACTAAACCAGGCGAAAGTATGTCAGACGAAGATTTTCAAAACTATTTAAAGGAAATTCGTCATTTGGCTGATAATGAGTTTGATCAAATGACTTCATATATTGAAGAGAATAGAAAGTTTCCAAAAGATTTCTTCCCAATAGCTATTAAGCACGATTTGTATCGTTTTGCATTGCCAAAAGAATATGGTGGTTGGGGATTGAACGAAAAACAAATTTTACAAGTTCAAGAAGAATTTTCACGTACGCAAGGCGGGATTCGTATGCATTTACACCATGCTTCAGACATGAATTGGAGAATATTGAATGATTTTGGTAGTGATGAATTAAAAGCTAAATATATGGATAAGTTCCAAGATAAATCTATTTTTGCTAACTTTGCTTTAACTGAAAAAACAGGCGGTACTGGTGCTGATTTACACACTACAGCCGTTAAAGATGGAGATGACTGGATTATCAATGGTGAAAAGACTTTGATTTCACATGCTGATGTTGCTGATTTTACCTATTTAATTGTAGTTACTGATCCAGATAAAGAAGGCGATGAGAGATTATCAGCGTTCTTTGTACCAACAAATACTCCAGGATTTGAAGCGCATGAAATGCCATTAATGATGGGGTGTCGTGGTGCTGGACATGCAGATTTAAAATTTACAAATATGAGAATTCCTGATAAGTACATGTTAGGTAAACGTGGTGAAGGTATGAAAGTTGCTATTTCTTCATTGTCATTATCACGTGCACATATTGCAGATTCCAACTTAGGTATGGCTCAAAGAATGCTTGAAATGTCAATCGCTTATGCGAAGGATCGTGTAACTTTTGGTAAACCACTTGCTAAACGTCAGTCTATTATTTTTGAAATTGCTGACGTAGGTGCAAAAATTCATGCACTTAGATTAATGCTTTGGGATCTCGCTAAAGATTATGAAGAAGGTAAAGATATTACAAAGAAAGCTTCTATGGCAAAACTTGAAAGTATTAATACTGTAAAACTTGCATCTGATTACATGCTTGAAATTTTTGGAGGTATTAGTTATTTCCAAGATAATCCATACGGTCCTGCTGAGCGTTTGTATCGTGATTGTCGTGCTATGTGGCTTGAAGAGGGTCCACGTTCAGTCCAAAGATTGACTGCTGGACGTTTGTTAATCAAGGATGGAGGACACACTCCAATTAATAGCCTTTAAAATCAAATTAATTTATTAAGCAGATAGTGAAAGGAGGAAGCAAATCAAAAAATCAAATTTTTGGTTTGCTTTCTTTTATTTTATTTAAAGGATGGAGAATATTTATGACAAATAAAATTTTAAAGGGAATAAAAGTAATTGATTTAACACAATTTTTAGCAGCTCCTACTGTAGGACGTGTACTTGGTGAATGGGGAGCAGATGTTATTAAAGTTGAAGCTCCAAAAGGTGATGCAGGTAGAACTCAAGGCGCGGTTTTTGGCATGAAATATGAAGATAATGAAAACTTAGGTTTTGATGTTTCTAATATGAATAAACGTTTTATTACTTTGAATATGAAGACGCCAGAAGGGATGCAAGCATTTAAAGACTTATTAAAAGATGCAGATGTATTTCTTACTTCGGTTAGAACTAAAAGTTTAGAACATATGGGAATTACTTGGGAAAGTTTACATAAGGAATTTCCAAAATTAGTTTTTGCCCAAGATCGTGGTTATGGTGAACATGGTCCTAAAAAAGATGCTGCTGGATATGATGCAACGGCTTATCAAGCTAGAGGAGGAGTACAGGGAACTACTGTAGATAAAGGTAGTAATCCTTATAATCCTGTTAATGGTTATGGTGATTTTCAAGTTTCTATGACTTTAGCAGCTGGTATTTGTGCGGCACTTCTACAAGCTCAAAGAACAGGTATGGGAGATAAAGTTACTGTTAACTTAAATCATGCTGCAATATTTATGCAAAACATTGCTATGGTTTCTGCACAATACGGAAATAAATATCCTAAGAGTCGTAAAAGTGTTACTAATCCATTTAATGATACATATAAAACATCAGATAATCGCTGGTTTGTATTATGTGTTCCAGAATATGATCGTGATTTTGATAAAGTTATGCATAATATTGGTCGTGATGATGTAGTTGGGGATACTCGCTATAACAAGATGGATACTTTAAACGAAAATGGTACAAGTAGTGAAGTCATTGCTATTCTTGAAGATGCATTTAAAAAGAAACCTTTAAAATATTGGATAAATTTGTTTGGAAAAGAGGATTTACCTCTTGAAGCTTGTCAAATTCCAGAAGAGATTTATAAAGATCCAGAGGCTTTAGATAATGATGAAATTCGTCTAATGAAATTTCCTTCAGGTGCAAAAAGATATATCCCAACCAATCCTGTTAGATTTGAATCCCAAGGTAACCCTGTTTTAACTCCGTCAAAAGCACAAGGGACGGATACTCGAGAAGTTTTAAAGAATGATTTAGGCTATAGTGACGAAAAAATAAATAAGATGATTGCTGATGGTGCAGCAGGAGATATTCGTCATTTAGGTGAACCTATTAAATAGGAGTATAAAAATGGCACTACAGTATACTGAAACACAACGAGAATATATTCATTTAGCTAAAGAATTTGGAGATAAATATTTAAAGCCAGAATTGATTAAAAAATATGATAAAGAAGGATATTGTCCAGAGGAACTTTTTAAACCTGCTATTCAAATAGGATTACATATGCTAGAAATTCCTAAAGAATATGGTGGTGCAGGTCTATCTTATGAAGATTCTGCTTTAGTATTTGAAAAAATTGCAGAATATGATGCAGGTTATGCATTAACTTTAATTACATCATTTGTAGCATTGAGGTGTGTAATGCTTGCTGGAACTAAAGAGCAAGCACAACGCTTAGCTAATATTATTGAACCTGGTCATTTTGCAGCTTTTACAATGTCAGAAGCAGATGCAGGTTCTGATGCAGGGTCAGTTAAAGCAACTGCAATTAGAAGAGGAGATGAATATATATTAAATGGTGACAAAGCTTTTGCTACTAATGGTGGAATTGCTGATATATACATTGGAATATTTAGAACTTCTGATAATGGAAACCATGGATTATCTGCATTTATGATTAATAAAAATACTCCAGGAATCTGGGTAGGAAAACATGAAGATAAAATGGGATTACGACTTTCAAATACAGTTCCAATTGCCTTTAGAGATGTGCATATTCCTGTTAAAAATTTAATTGGTAAAGAGGGACGAGGGATTAATATTGCTTTAAATAGCTTAAATTTATCACGAGCATATGTGTCTACTTTAACAGTTGGAATTATGCAAAGAGCTTTAAATGAAGCGGCAAAATATGCAAATGCACGTGAACAATTTGGTAAACCTATTAGTCGATTTGAATCTGTACAAAATATGCTTGCAGATATGGCAACTGCTGTTGAAACTTCTAGATTATTAGTAAATAACACTATGAAGATGATGGATGTTGGGCAATCAGTGCGAAAAGAAGGTGCAATGACAAAATTATATGTAACTGATGTTGCTCAAAAGGAAACTTCTGATGCAGTTCAAATTTTAGGAGGATATGGATATACAAAAGCATATCCGGTTGAAAAGCTTATGCGAGATGTTAAAGGCTTTCAAATTCTTGAAGGTACAAATGAAATTCAAAGAATGACGATCGCACGTGAAGTAGAAAAAGAATATGAATTAAGTTAGAGGTAGAAAATGAAAATTGCTATTATTGTAAAAACAGCTATTACAGACTCAAAAGTATACACAGTTCATAAAAATAAAGTTACATATCATACGGATAATCTTTTTTTGAGTAAAACAGATAAAGCAGCAATTGAATTTGCTTTGAGTTGGATAGAAAAAAATGGTGGCACAGTTGATGCATATACATTTGAAAAGGGGGTTTTAGCAGATAGAGTTTTGCATGAAGCTTTAGCTATGGGAGTAGATAATGTTGTTAAATTTAGTGGAGTAGATATTAATGATCCATTGCAAGAAAACTATATTACAGATCAGTTCATTAATTATATTCAAAAAAATAAAAAAGACTATGATTTAATTCTTAGTGGCTACAATACAAATTCAGATATACTCTCCGCATATATAGCTCAAAAATTAGATTATTTTTATTATGATTATGTATCAGCTATTGATACTAAATTTAATTATGAATCTAATTTAGGAAAAGGAAAGATTCGGGGTCAATATAAATTGCCAGCCGTAATTTCCGTATTAGATATGATTAATAACCCTCATTTACCAAGTTTTGTTAAATTGCATAATGCTTTAACTGTGCCAGTTACGGATATTAAAGTAAATAAAAATAATAATGATGAAAGTCAAATTATTGCAGATCAAAAGAAACATAAAAAAGTGATTTTTGATTTGAATAAAGATCCAAATTCAGTGCAAGAATTAGTTGATTTACTTAAAGATGATGGAATTTTAAAATGAGACCAATATATTATATTCAAATTGAAGATAAAAACGTTGATAAAAGCACAAATATTAGTACTTTAGCGGGATTAAAAGATAATTTTGCTAAAAATTTGAAAACTATTGTGTTTACTAATCATGCTGAAGATATTAAAGAAAAATATTCTTCAACAGGTATTAATACTATTATTTATGATAGTAAAAAATTTGAAGTAACTAACTTTAATAGTATAGTAAAAATCATTTATGATATTTTACAAAAACAAAACGATTATCTAGTTGTTTTCGAAGATAATAATTTAGGTAATAGTATTGCTTCAAGATTAGCAGCTAAATTAAATACAATATTTGTACCTCATGTTGCAAGTATTAAGGAAAGCCCAAATTCCTTTACAGTTATTAGAAATATCGAAGATACAAGGGCTAGTAGAGAAACACCAATTAAAAATTCAGCAATCATTTCGCTATCATTTAATGGTGTATTTGATAAAGCTCAACAAGCAAAAGTAAAAATAATTAATTGGAATGACTTATTGAAAGATACAAAGGTATATATTCCTAATCCTGATATTAATAATGATTTATCATATGCAAAAGTAATTGTAGCAGGTGGTAAAGGGTTACAAGATATGAATGGATTTAAGCCTTTGCAAGAACTTGCTAAGAAATTAAATGCAAGTGTTGCGGCAACTAAAGCTGTTACTGATCAAGGATGGGTAAGCTCTGATAAAATGATTGGTATATCTAACTTAACCGTTTCGCCAGATGTTTATTATGCATTTGGTATTTCTGGAGCTGTTCAGCATACAGTAGGAATGAATAAATCTAAACATATTATTGCAATTAATACAGATAAAACTGCTCCAATTTTTAAATTAGCGGAATATGGAATTATTGGAGATGCTAATAAAATTATAGATAATTTAATTAACCTCTTATAGGAGGTAAAAATGAATGAATATCCAAATAATATAAAGGAACTGTGGGAAGAAAGAATACACGATACCCCACAGAAAGTATTTATAATAGAAAAAAATAAAAAGTATTCTTATGGCGTGATAGATGAGTTAGCTAATACAAAAATTAATATTTTAAAAAAACTAGGTATAAAAAAGGGAGATATAGTTGCATTACAATTTGAACTTAATATTAAAAATATTGTAATGATTATTGCCTGTATTAAATTAGAAGTTGTAATAAACCCCTTAAATCCTCATTTTGATATTGATGAGATTAAAAATTTATTGATTAGATTTAAACCTCATGCAATTATTGCTCAACATGCACTAAGAGGGCGGGATACATTTTTTAATATTGAAAAATTAAACGGGTATTCTATTAGTAAGTTTGATGATTTAAAATATTTTATTCGTAAAAAATCATCTAATTTATTTAGAAATTATGTAAATGATATAGAAAGTCCTTTGTTAATATTAAATACTTCTGGCACTAGTGGTTTACCTAAAGGAGTAGTATTAACTAATAAAAATATTTTAGCTGCAGAATATGGATATAATTCTGCATTTGGAATAACAAATACAGATATGATTTTGATGCCATCAGGGATGTATCATGCTATTGGGTTTCATCATGGTTTAATTTCAACAATAATTGCTGGTAGTACAATGGTAATAATGCGCCACTATAATTTAAAAGAAATGGCAGCATTGATTATAAAATATCCAATTACTTATATAGATAGCTTACCAACAGTTATGTACGATATATTATATAAACTAAAAAGTTTAAACAATTTGAAAATGCTTGTTTGTGGTGGTGATAAAATTAAAAAATCACTATTAAACAAGGCTAAAGCTCGTCATATTCCTTTATATAACTGTTATGGTTTAACTGAAGCAGTTCCATTTAGTTATACTCCAAAGAAGTATTTTGAAGAACATGGAAGTATAACTACTGCTGTAAAGCCAATAAGTAATGTTGATGTACGTTTAATAAAAAATAAAATAGAGATTTTACAACCAAATATTCAAGGTATGATTGAAGTTAGAGGATCTATCTTATTTAAAGAATATTTGGGTCAACCAGATAAAACAGCCAATGCTTTTGATAATGGATGGTTTATTACAGGTGATTTAGGACATTATACTTCTGATAATCTTATTGAAGTAGATGGCAGAAGTAGTGATAAAATTATTCGTGGTGGAGAAAATATTTCCGCACGTGCAGTTGAGGATAAAGTTAGAAATTGTAATAACATTAAAGACGTAGCTGTTTTAGGTATTTCAGATATTCGATTAGGACAGAGAATTGGAGCATTTGTCGTACTAAAAAGACCAGATTTAAACATGAATAAAGAAAAACTGATTAATGCTTTAAAGGATAATAAAGTTGATAAAAAGCTTTGGCCTGAAAAACTTTGGATTGTTAATTCTTTACCTAAAACAGCTAATGGTAAAATAAAAAAGTATATTTTAAAACAAATTGCTGAGGAATAAGGTATGAGTAATAAGTTTTTTAAACGTGAAATGGGAGATTATTTTGTAACAGCAGGAATGCTAAATCATATGAACGTTGCGCATGGTGGAAAGATTATTAATAATATTGATTCCGCAATGGGGATATTTGCTAATTCTTATTGTCATACTAGAACATTAACTGGAAGAATAGATAAATTTATTTTTTTAAAAAAAGCACATGCTGGAGATCATATCAATTTTTGTGTTAGTTTGCTTAAAACTACAAAACATACTATGACAATTTATGCAGAAGTTAATCATATTTCTTTAGATGGACGTAATAAAGAAAAAATTGGTGAAGCTGTATTTACTTACGTAGCAGTTGATGAAGACCTAAACCCTGTTAAAGAACCAATTCCACAATATAAAATAAAAGATTCTGCTCAAAAAAAATATATTGATAGTGTAAAAAACAAATTTAATATCATTTAAGGTTTGGTTAGATATTTTTTATTTTCAATAATCATTAATAAAAACTATATTTAATTTAATAAAATCAATAAAAAATGTAAAAAAAGACGCATTTTTACTGTAAAAAAGTGAAAAATGCGTCTTTTTTATTATTCAAATAAATTTAAATTATTTCATTCCCTTAAATATCAATAATTATTTGATATTGAAAAAGCGTATATAATGACAATTAGTTTCAATTATTAATAGTTTTAATATAGCGGTATATTATAAATATGAAAGCGCTGTTATTGTTTGGCTAGGGGGTAAACTATGAAAAAAGAACATTATATTGGTGCAGCTACTTCTGTTTATTTAAATTATGCCGTTGTTGGAGCTGCTACAATTTTTATTAGTCAGTATAGACAAGTTTTAGCAAAAATATGGAATGCAAGTGACACAGCAATTTCTATTGTAATGGCGATGGTAGGACTAGGTAGAATTATTACAATTTTGTTTGCTGGTGCAATTTCAGATAAAATTGGTAGAAAAAAGACACTTCTCATTGCTTTGGTGTGCGATATTATATTTTTGTTAGGAGCAGCCTATGCAAATAACGTTTGGATAGCTGGAATTGCTGCAATATTTTTTGGTGCCACTAATTCATTTGGTGATACTGCTGGGTATCCTGCATTAGCAGATGCTTTTCCGGATAAAACTGCTACAATGAATTCATTTGTGAAAGCTGCAATGCAAGTAATGCAAATGCTTTTCCCTTTCTGGGTAAAACTTATTAAAAGTCCTAAAGTAACAGCAATTGTATTATCAATTGTTTTAGTAATTGATATATTTATTACATTAAAGGCAGTATTTGCTCCACAGCTTAAGAAAAAAGAATCTAATCAAAAAACGCATACAGAAAAAATTAAAAATTTATCAGTTGAAAAGCCTAAATTAGCTGTTGATGGTGTGATGATTATTACATTAGGATTTACTCTTTGTTTTTCATTTTATATATTTTCATTATATGCACCATATTATGGACAATACGTTTTGAACCAAACTGCAGTAAATGCAAATCAATTAGTTTCATGGTATTCAATCGCTTCATTAATATCTGTATTTGTAACTTCTGCATTAGTTACTAAAGTTAAAAGATTAAATTTAATTCTTATTTATCAAATTATTACAGCAATTGGGTTATTGATGATGGTTTTAATTCCCTCAGAAATAATCGGTGCACTTGGTGCATTTTTAGTAGGATTTTTTGCTGCTGGTGGTGTATGGCAAGTTGGTCTATCTGTGTTAACTTCATATTTTCCTGAAAATCATGGTAAAATCACATCATATTATAGCTTTGCACCTGCGGTTGTTTATTTTGTAGCTCCTCTTGTAGCAGCTTTTGTTTTAAAGGCAAACTCTACAAGTACGTAAGCTGTATTTTGGATTACTGCAATTATTACGATTGTTTCAGTAATTTTGGCATTAATTTTAATTAAGCGTAGCAAAAAATTTAATATTGAAAGATAAATATCTTATAAGCAAAGCTCTTAATTGTTAGATTATTTCTATTAAAACTAAGAACTTTGTTTATTTTTATAAATAATTATCTCATATATAATGAAAGCGATTTAAATAATAGAAAGGTAAAATTATGAATAAAAAAATAATTAAAGCACAAGCTGATGGGCGAAACGGAAAAATTGATTTTGATATTGATATTAATAATGATGAAATCAATAATATTAAAATTACTAATAACTCAGAAACACCAGCTATTTTTAATCAAGCTTTTGATAAATTGAAAAACGAAGTATTAAATAGACAAAGTTTTGATGTGGATGCAGTAAGTGGTGCCACAATTATGACGCAAGCAATTCTTGATTCTGGTAAAAAGGCCTTAGAAGAAAATGATATTAAGCTTGATTCAAAGCCTGTAAATACTGAGCATGAAGATGTTGAAATAAATGTTGATGTTGCTGTTATTGGTAGTGGAATGGCAGGATTGATGGCAGCCAGTCGTGCACTTTCAATGGGAAAGAGTGTAATAGTACTTGAGAAAAATGGCTATTTAGGTGGTGCTACTATTTTAAATGGGTCAAATGTTGTAGGAACCGGATCAAGAATTTCAAAGGAATTATTTGGTAAGATTGCAAATGAAGATTCGCCAGAAAAATTGGTAGCAGATATTACTCGTGAAAGTCGTGGAACGAATTATCCAATGTTATCTAATTTGCTTGCTAATAATATTGGAAGAGCTGTTGATTTTATTGCTGATTTTGCAAATCTTACTTATCAAAAAGCAGAAACTCAAACAGTTGAACATAGTATTAATCGCCAAATTGAAATGCCAAGTCAAAGTTCATACGAATTAATAACTAAAGTAGCTAAAGCTTTTAAAGAAAAGGGCGGAAAAATTTTACTTGATGCCCGTGTTGAAAAACTTAATAAAGAAAATGGTATTCTAACTTCTTTGCTTGCTGAAGGTAAGCATCAAACAACAAAGGTTAATTTTAAGTCACTTATTTTGTCTGCAGGTGGCTGGGGTGCACGCGATTATAAGTCACATAAGACAAGTATTCCATATTATGGTCCGATGACTTCTACAGGAGATTATTTTGATTTTGCTAAGAATATGAATTTGGTAACTCGAAATCTTAATTGGTATAAAGTTTATCCACATGGACTTGAAGTCGAACCTGGAATTGCTAAACTAACAACTTATTCTACTAAAAAGGCAACAGATTTAGGTGCAATTTTTGTTAATAAATTAGGAAAACGTATTGTAAATGAATCAGCACCATATACTCATTTTAGGGATGCAATTGGCAAACAACCAGGTCAAGTTGCTTATATTGTAATGGATAAAAGAACTTGGGATAAATTTTATGAGTTGCTGTTAAAATATGGATTTACTAGAGAAGAAATTCAAAGTTATTTTGACTTAGATGGTAAAAAGAGCCCAATCTTAGTTAAGGGAACTCTTGAAGAAGCAGCTCAAAAAGCAGGAATTGATTATAAAACTCTTCAGGAAACTATTGATAATTATGATGAAATGGCTAAAGCAGGTTATGATCCTGAATTTGGAAGAGATAAGAAGTACTTACATAAATATGAAGGAAATACCTACTATATCATTGAACAAAAGCAGCGCTTTTGTACTACTTTAGGTGGTTATGAAACAAATAATCATATGCAGCTACTTGATATAAATATGCAACCAGTTGAGAATTTTTATGCTTCAGGTGAAATTATTGGTGGAGCAAATGGACATGATTCAATGCCAAGTATGATGAATTCATGGAGTTATGCTTCGGGATTTGTTGCAGGAACAATGGCTGCTGATAATACTAATTCATATCAAAGAAAATTTAATAATGAAATTGAAGATCCAGATGCTGTAACTGGTGCTTCAGAAGAATAAAAAATTTTTTAATCAGTAATAATTTCTATATCATTTTTCCTTTATTTAAAAATTGAATTCTACAATAAGTTTGGCAAAATTCTAAAAATTGTGTGGCAGATGGCGTTAAAAAGTGATTTGCTTTAGTGATGATATAAATAGGATGAACTCCAATATTATTTTTTAAATGTAAAATTTTAACTTCTTTTGGATTAAGTTGAGGTAGATTTGGAATAATTGCGACACCGTAGTTCCAATGAACAAAACCAATAATTGTATGGTCTTCTACTGCTTCTAATTTTATATTAGGGATAACATTTGCATTTTTGAAAATTTGATTTAATCGAGGACGTAATCCGCTTTTAGATGAATACATTATAAAAGGATATTTAATTAGATCTCTTATAGAAACTGAATCATATTTAGCTAAATTATGATTTATAGGAACTGCAGCTACCATTTCTTGGTCAACAAGATGATAAGCATTAATTTTATTATTAATGCTTATTTTTTCTGGTTTAGAAGCAATTATTAAATCTAATTTATCATTTAATAAATCATTTACTAATTGATTTGTTGTACCTTGTTTAAACTCAAAAGAAATTTTTTCTTGAGGATTTTTTTGCTTAAACTCATGAACTAGTCTAGGAACCAAGTCTTGTCCCATTGTATAAGTAAAGCCTAAATTAATATGTCCGCGATTGACGTCTAGCAGTTCAGAAATATATTCATTTCCTCTTTTTAAAGTATTAAGACTATTTTGAACATATGCTAGATATATTTTTCCATAGTTAGTTAATTTAATATTACGTCCATCCTTTTCAAAAAGAGGAGCTCCTAATTCATCTTCTAAATTATTAATGGCATAAGATAGGGATGGTTGAGATATTCCTAATAATTCAGCTGCTTTTGCCATATGTTCTGTTTTAGCCAATGTAATGAAAAATTCTAAATGCTTCAAGTTCATATTTATCTCCCATGTTTAACGGTTGGTTATCTGAATGAATCATAGAATAATTTAATTAATAAAACAATTTTATTTTATTTATCGGTATAAATGCAAGCGGTATCATAAATATAGATTAATAAGATAATTGATTTTATAAGGAGTTTACAAAAATGACTAACAAAATTACTGGAATAGATGGACCAATTACTGGTTGGCTTGATGGACATACAATTTTAATTGGACTTATGGCATATCCAATTCGTCACTCAATGTCACCAACTATGCATAATAATGCATTTGCTAAATTAGGTCTTAACTATGCATATTTATGTTTTGAAATTGGAAATGATAAACTTGAAGGTGCAGTAAATGCTATTCGTACGCTTGATATGCGTGGTTCCAATGTTTCAATGCCTAATAAAAAGGAAGTTATTAAGTATTTAGATAAACTTTCTCCTGCTTCTAAAATGTGTGATGCAGTAAATACGATCGTTAATGATGATGGTGTTTTAACTGGTTATACTACTGATGGGATTGGGTTTGTTCAATCACTTAAAGATGAAGGAATTGACATTAAAGATAAAGTAATGACTTTAGCTGGTGCTGGAGGAGCTGCTACACCGATTGCAGTACAATCTGCACTTGATGGAGTTAAAGAAATAAAAATCTTTAACATCAAAGATGATAAATGGGCTCAAGCTGAAAAAAATGTAAAAACCATTGAAGAAAATACTGACTGCAAAGTTTCACTGACTGATTTAGCTGATCAAGAAGCATTTAAGAAAGCTATAAGTGAATCAGATATTTATTGTGATGCAACAGGAGTTGGTATGAAGCCATTAGAAGATAAGACTTTGGTATCAGATCCATCATGGTTCCATAAAGATATGGTTGTTTTTGATACAGTTTATGCACCAAGAACTACTAAACTTATGAAAGTCGCTCAAAAGGCAGGAGTCGAGCATGTATTTGATGGAATTGGTATGATGATTGAACAAGGTGCTGCCGCATTTAAATTATGGACTGGTAAAGATATGCCAACTGATTATATTCGCAAAATTATGTTTGAAGATGAAAAGTAGGCCATAAAAATGACTGTAAAAATTAGAAATATTGTTTTGGGTGAAGGATTACCTAAAATCGCTGTTCCAAATGTTGGTACCACTGAAAAAGAAATTTTATCTTCAGCAAAAAATATAGTTGTGGCAAAACCTGACTTAATGGAATGGCGAATTGATTATTATGATGATGGAATAAAACATCATAATAACTTGATTTCAACTGCTAAAAAGTTACGCGAAATAGTTGGAGAGCTTCCAATCTTGATAACTTTTCGAACTAAAAATGAAGGCGGAGTTCGTGAATTAGATGAACATCATTATCTAGATTTGGTTGAAGAAGTAATTAAACATCGACTTGGAGATGCAGTCGATATTGAATTATTTCATGATGAACTTCGAGTAAAAGAACTTGTAAAGCTTGCTCATAATTATAATGTAGTTGTTATAATGAGTAATCATGATTTTGAAAAAGTTCCAGCTAAGGATGTCATTGAATTTCGTTTGAAGAAAATGGTCCAGTTGGGAGCTGATATACCTAAACTTGCATGTATGCCACATTCTGCAAGGGATGTTTTAAGATTATTAGAAGCAACTAATAAGGTGAGCCAAGAAATTGATAATCCATTGATTACTATGGCAATGGGAGACATTGGAAAAGTAACACGGATAGCTGGTCAAGTATTTGGTTCAAGTTTATCATTTGGGGCAGTTGGCAAAACATCAGCTCCAGGACAATTGTCAATTGAAGATTTACGTAACGCTGAAAAGTATTTAGCGCTTTAATTATTACTCATAAAAAATATAACTAATTCCTAACAAAAAATGGATCTCACAAAACTGTGAGGTCCATTTTAATTTTTAAAGCTACCAACTTTTGGTAAATGCTTGAGCATATCTTTTCCATGTGGAGAATGAGCAAAAGCTGCAGTTATATCTTCTCCCGCAGTGTAATGGCTCTTATCACTATAATGTGCTGAAACATCATAAACATCACCGTCTACTGCAACGTAAGCAGGTTTACCATCTTTTCCATTAAACTCTGCAAGGGTATCCTTAGTGAATTCTTTCATTAGAATTATCCTCCTTATTAAGTTTATGGGTAATTCTATCACCTGAAAAATATTTATGCAAAATTATTTTCCACGCCAGCCAGCAATATCCCAGTTAGTAAAGTCATAGTCTAGCTTTTTACCATATGCTTTTTCATAAGCAGCTACTTTTTGCTTATAATCTTGTTCCATCATTTTTTTAGAGTTTTGATTAGCATTTAAAGTATTATCAGGATAAATAGTTGGCAAAACATGGACGATATATTTAGTCTGATAAAACTCATCACTGCCCTTTTCAAGCTTATCCGTTGCTTGAATTTCTACAAAAGTTGAAATAATTGGGACATTTTGCTTAGCAGCAAAATAATAAGCACCACGCTGAGGTTTACGAGGTTTACGGTAATTCCACCACATTTCTTGTTCAGGGAAAATTAACACCCAATTATTATCTTCTAAAGCATCATGAAGATGCTTGGGGAATTTGCTGCCAATATAGCTAGGACTATTAACTAAAGGAATAGTACCAATATAGTTCATTAAATAGCGAAAAAAGCCTGGCAACATCAAATTAGTATCTTCAATTACAATGGATAGTTTATGATGACACTTTTGAGCCAAACGCTTAATAGTTAGTGCATCAGTTTGATTAAAATGATTGGCAGTAACTATCGCTCCTCCACGAGGTAAGTCTTTTAGGTTTTCGATTCCTTTAATTTCAGTAGAAGCAGATAAAGTATGGGCGAAAGCATTAAGCATAATTCTCCCCATATCGTTATTAAACTTACTACGTAGACCATTTTGTTTTTTCCAAAATTCGTCAACTAATTGCAATCGTTCTTCTAGTGACATTTGTGGGTCGCCGATTTCTACTTTTGCGGTAAAGTTACGATTATTTGCAGCTTGTTTTATATTTTCAATAACTTTATCACGGTTATCTCCAATTATCATAATGTTACAGGTCCTTGCTCTTTAACTCTAGCCCAATTGTGAGGATCTCTGCTAGTTATATCCTCTTTTTCGAGCATTTTATTTAATTTTTCTTTGTCTTTTTGTCTCTGGGTCTCTGTGTAATTATCAAGTTCTTTTTTTAATATATCGTAGAATTTAGTTTCACGAGCATTGTTCCAGAAATAGTACTCATATTGAACTCCATTAAAATGCCATGGCTTAAAGAATAAATTATAATGAATTAAACTTGGAGATTTCAATGGTTGGGTATTTTCATTTGGCATTGCATCCCATTTCGCATCCAAATGTAAAATTCTACCTTCACCAATTTCATTTAAATAATCTTGGTCTGGAGCAATACAGTTAAAGTGATATCTTTCAAGCAAATCTAAAAAATGATCAACAAAATCTTCATCACGAAATGCTTTAGAATTCATTACGAGCATTCCTGAATTAATATATTTTTTAGGGTCAAGTGCTAAAACATCTTTAATATACTTAATCATTTTGTCAACATATTGAATGGATGAATCAGTACAAGCTGCAAATAAATTATCTTCTAAATTTATTTGGTAGAGTTTAGCGATATCATCATTAATAATTGTGTCACTATCGATGTAGATTGCTTTATTATATTCTGGAAATAATTCCGGGATAAATAAGCGATAAAAAATTGACATCGTAAAAAAATCTCCTCGTAGATAGTTTTCTTTACGATTTTTAATAGGAGCAACTAATTGATCGTCAATATGAGAAAACTTAATATGAACGTTTTTAGCACCTAAATCTTCCAAATCTTTTTTGTGTTTATCGCTTAAATCTTGATTTAAAAAATAAACAGTATAGTCAGTTTTGGGATTGGCATTTTTTACTAAGGAATGTAATGAAACTGCCGCGTATTTTGTAAAATCATCACTAATACTATAAAAAACTGGAACCGTCATAATTTGCCTCTAAATTCTTACATCCTCTACCTGTTTTACTTTAGCCCAAGTGTAAGGTTCTTGCTCGATATGCTTGACTTTTTCAGCCATCAATTTTAAATCATTGCGAGCTCTTTGTCTGTCTTCATCTGTAAAACTAGCAAGTTCTTGTTTTAATTGATCATAAAATTCGGTAGTTTTGGCAACATTCCAGAAGTAATCACCATATTGAACATCTTTAAAATGCCATGGCTTAAAGAATAAGTTATAGTGAACAATTTTAGGATTTTGAATTTCAGGAATGCTCTCATTTGGCATTGCGTCCCATTCTTTATCTAAATGGTAAATTTTATCTTCACATATTTCATTCATGTATGCTTGATCAGGATCTACATTATCGAAGTGGTACTTATTCATTAAATAGTAGAACTTATCAATAAATTTTTTGTCTCTAAAAGCTTTCATATTAAAGACAATCACTCCGTTATTAATATATTTTTCTGGTGGGAATATTCCTTGGCATTCTTTAATATATTCTTGTAGTAGTGGCATATAACGGATAGATAAGTCTGGACAACTAGCAAACATATTGTCTTTTATATCTGTTTCGTAAAGTTGTGCAATGTCTGCATTAATAATTGTATCTGCATCAAGATATACACATTTATCATATTCTGGAAATAGTTCAGGAATAAATAAACGATAGAAAATTGACATTGTAAAAAATTGACCACGTAAGTAATTTTCTTCGCCTTGGTGAATAGGTTGAACCATTTCATCATTGATATGAAAAATATTAATATGAACATTTGAAGTTGCTAAGTTTTCAAGTGCTTTTTTATGTTCATCGGTAATTTCTTGCACTAAAAGAGTAATAGTGTAGTCTTTTTTGTCATCTGCATGGTCAATTAGTGACTTAATAGAAACAGCTGCGTAAGGTGTATAATTATCACTAATTGTATAAAAAATAGGTATCGTCATAAGCTCCTCCAAATTTTAAAAAAACTAATTCTTCTTTCTTAAATTATCTCTTATTTTAAGGTATTCGTTAAGTATATCATCATATTCATGTAAATTTAATACGCTATGGACTCTATCCACATCCCAGGGTTTAACAGTTTGAGTGTGAAGATATGGTTTAAAACGAAAACTTGTCGTAAAGTGCTGAATAACTGTGTCATTTTGCAAGCGATATTGTTCATTAAAGCGTCGAGGAGCAATCTTTTTCTTAGTAGCAAGTTTATTAAGAGCAGATTGATCTGGTAAAAACATTCTCTTAACTTGCATCATGTGACGAACTTTTGAAAAGAGTCCAGTCTTTTTAATTTCTTTCATATTAAGAAGTAATACGCCAGAATTTAAATAGTCAAACACCTTCTTATTATGAATATTATGGAAAAAGAACTTTCCCCAGTAATCCAAAACTCCAACCATTTCAATATTTGTAAGGTCTTGTTCATAAAAATCTGTTAGATTTTTTCTAACGATAATATCATCATCAAGATAAAGAATACGATCAGGAATTTGTGGTAATTCATCAGCAAATAGTCGAAGCATAGCATAAGGAGTAAATCTTGTATTCATATTCGCTGTAGGAGGTTGTTTGATAAAAAGACTACTGCAATCAATCAAATCAACTGAATTTTTTGGATTTTGATTAATAACCAGAGTACGAATGTAATCTGCAGCTGTTTTAGAAAATGGATGATAGTTCTTTTTTTCGCTTTGAGTGTACATGGTAAGAATGTAAATATGGACTTCATCAACGTTTTTTAATAATGATAATGTTGAAATTAATACGCCGTCTTCGGCATTAGAATCTCCACAAAATAAAATATTCATTTTTGGACCTCCTTATTTTTTTGGATATAATGGCAATAATTATAGTTACTAGTTTTACTACGAAGTTGCATTGTATTTCTAACTTCATTGTAAAGCTTTTCTTGCGCTTTTTTGCTTGAAAGGGCTTGGTCTGGATAAAAGGGACCGTCGATATAAGTAATAATTTTTGGATGTTTACCAAAATGAGGCTTGTGATAAGTGGTGGTCATTACAAAGCAGGGCGTATTTAGTTTAATGGGAAAATGAAAACTTGTAGCATCAAATGGTCTAATCTTAGTATAATATGGCCACACATGAGCTTCTGGATAAATGGCAATGATGCCTTTATTAGATATAACTTTCTTAATTGATTTAATTAATTTGATGGATTGCTTAATATCTCGTCCAACGGGAAGTCCCCCATAACGAACTAATAGTTTTCCTATAACGGGGATGCCCCAGTTAGCTTGACCTGCAATTGCATAAAAACGATAAGGAGAAAAAATAGTTAAGGGATTAAACACATCTCCCATTGGTTGAGTATGATTACCATAGACAAAATAACCTGTATTTTGGACGGTTTTAAGTTTATTCTTTCCTACAATATGCACATGCAGAAATAACCTAGAATATATCCAACCAAATGCAAATGCTAAAGTACGAGCGATAATATTCCAAATTTTTTGTAAAGGTTTAGAAGGGAGAATTGTGTAGTTATCTGGTAAACTAAAACTTTGATTATGAGAATCAACTAGGTCATCAGTTAGGTGAGTGTAGTAGTAAGTTTTCATTTTTTCTCCTTTAATAAAATAGTTATGTATTATTTTATCATGATTTTTGATATGAAAAATAATTCTGAATTAACAAGATTATACAGGAATACAAAAAAGAGCAAGACAAAAATTTGCCTTGCTCTTTTGAAAAGAGATAAAAAAAGCACCGACTCCTTGCAGTGCCATTTTTATATTAGTGGGTGGCCAGGGGATCGAACCCTGGACCCACGGATTAAGAGTCCGTTGCTCTGCCAGCTGAGCTAGCCACCCATATTTTCATCAGCTTTTGTACCGCTGACAGTTAATAATATTATCAAGAATTTTGACTTTTGACAAGACTTTTTTTAAAAAAACTTCAAAAAAATAAAAAAGTCGCAATTGCGACTTAATGATTAGAGCTTATCCTTTATCTTATAAGGTTCGCCATGAGCTTCATCTCTAGTTTTATCTGCAAAGTAAATTGCATATGTACCATTTTTGGAGTTTTGTGCGATAACAATTTGACCAGCTGTTGGTCTATCAGCTTTGATGATTTGAGCGCTCCTACGAGCTTCTTTATAATCATGTGAAGATGCAATTGCGTCACCGGGATTAAAGAATACATTTTCGTTGTTCATAATTTTACCTCCTAAAAATTAAGTTTATCTATTATCTTTATTTTAGCAGGAAAATAGCAAATATACCTGGTTAAAAGATTGAAAAGATACAAAAAAGCACTACCTCAGTAGTGCCTTCGTGATGGGTGGCCAGGGGATCGAACCCTGGACCCACGGATTAAGAGTCCGTTGCTCTGCCAGCTGAGCTAGCCACCCATATTTTTATCAGCTCACCAGCTGACAGATATTATTATGCAATGAAATGAAATAAAATGCAAGTCTTTTTTTATAATTTTTTTGATTTTTTTGTTAAATTGAGTAAAAACCAGTATAATAAAAGGGCAAAGGAGGCATCGACATGCCAAAGAAGATTCTTGTCGTCGATGATGAGAAGCCGATTTCCGATATAATTAAATTTAATTTGACTAAGGAAGGCTTCGATGTCGACACAGCCTATGATGGTGAAGAGGCTGTACAAAAAGTTGACGAATATGATCCAGATTTAATGATTTTGGATTTGATGTTACCTAAAAAAGATGGCTTGGAAGTTGCTCGTGAAGTACGACAAACTCATGATATGCCTATTATTATGGTAACTGCAAAAGATACTGAAATTGATAAAGTCTTAGGTCTTGAAATGGGGGCTGATGACTATGTAACTAAGCCGTTTTCTAATCGTGAATTAGTAGCTCGTGTAAAAGCAAACTTGCGTCGTCGTGACATTGTTAAAAAAGCAGAAGCTGCAAGTCAAAAAGAAACTGATAAAAATATTACTATTGGCAATTTGGTTATTATGCCAGATGCTTATATTGTTGAAAAAAATGGTAAAAAAATTGAACTTACTCACCGTGAATTTGAACTTCTCTACTATTTAGCTCAACATATGGGTCAAGTTATGACTCGTGAACACTTATTACAAACAGTATGGGGATATGATTATTTTGGTGATGTTCGTACAGTAGATGTCACAGTACACCGACTTAGAGAAAAGATTGAAGATAATCCAATTCAACCGCAAATTTTGGTAACTCGTCGTGGCGTAGGCTATTATGTAAAGCAACCAACCGAAGAATAATTAAGAAAGCCACAGTTTTAATTTCTGTGGCTTTCTTTTTTGCGTTTTTGGGTAAAAATAAAAATGAAAGAAATAGTAAATAAAATAAAAAAGACCTTTAATTCAATTAATACAAAGTTAGCTGTAGTATTTATGTTAATGTTGCTTGCAACAATTGAAGTGATTGGGGCGTATTTTACACGTCAGCTTGAACAAAGTAGTATTGAAAACTTTCAATCATCAATTCAACTTCAAAATGTGGTTACAAGCCAATTAGCAAACCAATTAACTAAAGATAATAAGGGAACAAATGATAAGTTAAGTCGAATTATTAATGATTATAGCAATGATTCAATTAGTGAAATCATTGTAGTTGATAATAAGGATATTATTCGTGCTGTCTCTAGCTTTAATGATCGTAGTAGAATTGGACAGCGTGTTAATAACAATAATGTAAAACAAGTTACTTCTACAGGACGTCCGCTTACTAAAATAATTGATGATAATGGTAATTATATGATTCAAATTACGCCTTTAACAAGTGGAACAGGTGCTACTAATATTATAGGAGCTGTTTATGTAAAGGCAAGTATGCAAAATGTATTTCAAACTTTAAGAAATACTTCTATGATGTTTTTAGTTACATCATTAATTGCAGCAATTCTTGGTGCAATCTTATCTTTAGTTATTTCTCGAGCAATAACAAGACCAATTGAAGAAATGCAAGATCAAGCATTAAATATTGCAGATGGGGATTATTCAAGCCAAGTAAAAATTTATTCAAATGATGAGTTAGGTCAATTAGGAAAAGCATTCAATACTTTATCGGTAAGAATAGAACGTTCTCAGGAAGAATCAGATAGTGAAAGACGCCGATTAGATAGTGTTTTGTCACATATGAGCGATGGAGTAATTGCTACTGATAGACATGGTAATATCACGATTGTTAACCAAATGGCTTTGAACTTTTTAAATACTACTGAGAAAGCTATTGTTAATAAACCAATTTCAGAAGTTTTGGGATTAAATGAGTCTTCACAGGAAATAATTTCTAATCAAAAAGAAATTGTTGTTACAGTTAATCAAGGCACTAGAGATGAAATGATTTTACATGCTAGCTTTTCATTAATTAAGCGTGTAACAGGTTTTGTTTCTGGTAGTGTTTGTGTACTCCATGATGTAACTGAACAACAGAAAAACGAAAACATGCAAAGACAATTTGTTTCTAATGTTTCGCATGAATTAAGAACTCCGTTAACTAGTTTGAGTGCTTACATTGACACATTAAATCAAGGTGCGTGGAAAGATCCTGAAATTGCACCTAAATTTTTAAAAGTAACTCAAGAAGAAACTGATCGTATGATTAGAATGATTAATGATTTACTTAGTCTTTCTAGAATGGATCGTGGAACTTCTAAGATGGAATTAGAATTAGTTAACTTAAATGATTTTGTGGCTCATATCTTAAATCGTTTTGATATGATTGTAAAAAATGATAAAAATAAAAGTGATAAGAAAAAATACACAATTAAGCGAGAATTAGGCAAACAGGCTATTTGGGTTGAAATTGATACAGACAAAATGATGCAAGTTATTGATAACATTATGAATAATGCTATTAAGTATTCCCCAGATGGTGGTGTAATAACCGTTAGACTTAATGAAAGCCAAGGTAGGGTTATTTTAAGTATTTCTGATCAAGGATTAGGAATCCCTCGTAAAGATTTGGGTAAAATTTTTGATCGCTTTTATAGAGTAGATAAGGCTCGTTCACGTGCTCAAGGAGGAACAGGATTAGGATTGGCAATTGCTAAAGAAATTATTGAAGCCCACCATGGTAGAATTTGGGCGGATAGTAGTGAGGGACGCGGTTCAACTTTTTACATTTCGCTTCCATATGAACCAATGAGTGAGGAGGATGATTGGGATGAAGTTTAAATTTAAGTTTAGTGATTTATTTTTAGAAATTGCTACAGTATTCGTTATCATTCTCTCGATTATTCTTTGGATTTTTATTATGACTAGTGATCAGCGCTTTAGTCATATTAATCAGTCGCAATTAACGCGCCAACAATCTAGAACGCGTAATAGTAAGTCTTTGTATGATTTGTATATTCCTACTAATGCTTATGGCTTTGTTGATGGAAAATTATATCGTTTATATGATTCAAAAAATAATTTGCCATTTGAATTTTCTAAAGAATTGCAAAATGTTAAAGCAGAAAATGGAATAAAAAAGGTTAGCTCTGCTCGAGAAAAATATGAAAATATCTTAAATAATCCAGATTTTATTCAATTGTCTTATCCCGATGAAATTACCTTTGGTCTTTTTACTAAAACTAAGATGCAAAAAGGAGATCGTGAGTTTAATAGAATTTTTATTCCGAAAACTAACAAATGGCTCTACCTTGGTAATGATCAAAACACTTCTTTATATCGAATAAACTTGAAAAAAGCGAATTTTGATACTTTACGTCATTACGTAAAAATTGCTAAAAATAAAGAAGCAGTTAATTTTGTAAGATTAAAATCTGGGTATTCAGCGTTTTATTCAAAATCTGAAAACTGGAATGTTTATAGTTATCTTACATCAACTCAATCAGATTCATATTTTGTATCTCGCCTTTTAGGAACATCTGGAGTAACTAGTCGTACTAATAAAAATGGACATACGACATATTCCTATAACTACTATACTAGATTAAGAGTGCCCCAATCTGGCGAAAATAATCATCATGATTATTTATATACTCATTATGAAAAAGCTAAAGTGCCAACTGCAACTAATCGTTTATTTGACAGTATATATTATGTACATAGGTTAGGATTAACTGAACAAGATTTGCGCTTTTTTGATGCTGACAAGAATAGTGTTCGTTATACCAACTATATTGAAGGAATACCAGTATTTTTGAATGATCATGATTTACAAGTTGATACTAAGTTTTCATCAGATTCTGTAACAGTCGCGTTTAACAGTACAAATTTTCAAATTCCAATTCCATTTGATGGGCAAACACAAACTTTAGAATCAACTTATGATATGATTTCTACGCTTTCTAAGCATGGTTTACATCAATCTGAAATTGAACGAATTATGGTAGGTTTTAAAGTTGAGAGTGATCAAAGTCATGATAATTTGGTAAATTTAGTACCTACTTATTACATTAAGGCATTTGGTGAATGGAAGAGTGAAGCTGACTGGCTTAAGCAGGATATAAGTGTATTTCAGAAGACTGAAGAAGTTTCTACAGATGAGGTGAAGTAAAAATGGATCATAAAAGAATTGAATGGTTGTTTTTAATTGTCTTTGCCTTAATAGATATTTATTTAGGGGTTGAGATTTTGCGCTCACCAGTTAATCTGAGTACAGCCGGGGCAAATAATACTTCAACAACCAATATTCGTTCAGAAATGCGAGCAGATGGAATAGATTTACCAGAAAAATTATCTGATAAACAAGCTTCGGGATATTATTTAGCAGCGAAAAATCGCAACTATTTATCAGGTAAAGTTAGTTCTTTAACTAATATGGATGCACATTATTCAAAAAGTGATAATAATTTATATGCTACACCTAAACAAGAAGTTGATATTAAAGGTAAGCACGAAGAAATTTTAAAACAATTGGAAAAATTTAAAAATAATCCCAAAAATGTTCCATATGGTAAACAGTTTAGATATGAACCTGATATGTCTGGGGAAAATAATTATACTTTTGTACAAAATTCAGATTATGGGCAAATTTATGATAATGATGCTCAATTGACAATTACTGTTCAAGATGGACAAATCACTAATTATACCATGTCATATTTGGGACCAATTAGTTCAGTTAGAGAATTGCAGTCAACGATTAGTCCATGGCATGCAGTTAGAGCAATGTATACTGATCGTGAAATTGTTAATAACTCTAAAGTGATAAAGGTTAAGTTGGGGTATTCTAAATTGACTGATGTTAAAGGAAGCATTATTTTCTTGCCAACTTGGCTTGTGTGGGTGGAGAATAAAACAACTAAAAATATTACAATGAAACGTGTTAATGCTTATACTGCACAAATGCTGCAAAATAACACTTCGTATAATGTTGAAAAAAATTAATTTGGAAAGGAAAATACTAAGTGCAAGTTTCAGTTTTAGCAAGTGGATCTACTGGTAATACTAGTTTGATTATTACTAAGCAACATAAAATATTAATGGATGCGGGTTTATCTGGTAAAAAAACACGTGAACTTTTAGCTGAAGTAGGAGTAGATATTAAAGATATTGATATGGCATTTTTAAGTCATGATCATACTGACCATAGTGGTGGTTTAGGAGTATTAATGCGTAGATATCCACAAGTAAATGCTTTTGCTAATAGTGGAACTTGGAATTATTTATTAGAAAGTAAAAAAATAGGTAAACTTCCTGTAGAGCAGATGAACATAATTGAGCCAGGACAAACTAAAACGTTTGGAGATTTGGATGTGACAGCGTTTGCTACAAGTCATGATGCTGCTGATCCGCAATATTATGTATTTGAAAGTGAAGGTAAACGAATTGCTTTTTTGACTGATACGGGATATGTTTCTCAAGATGTTGAAGGAGTAATTAAGGAGGCGGATGCCTACATGATGGAGTTCAATTATGATACTATGATGTTAAGAGAAGGACCATATTCTTGGTCTTTAAAGCAACGTATTTTATCAGATGTTGGTCACTTATCCAACGAAGATGCGGCACAAGCTTTACTTGATATTGTTTGTCCAAAAACTAAACATATTTTTTTGGCACATCGAAGTAGTCATAACAATACAGAATATTTGGCTCATGAGACGGCAATGGAAATGTTAGTAGATGGAGATGCTAATTTAGATAACGATGTAAAAATTCTGGATACTGATCCAGAGATTCCTACGGAGCTAGTTAAAATTTAGTATTTTTGCAAACTTTATTCATATAAATTTCAAATTTAGCTAGTATGATTATTGTTAATCAGGAGGATAGTTTTATGGAAAATCAAGATCCAAATAGACAAAAACGAGTTAGTGAAAAAAAGAAAAATAATAATATTTTAGTAAAGACTGCAATTGTAGGTGTAGTTGCAGGTCTTATTGGTGGTGGAGCATCATATGCTGTGCTCGACCATATGAATCAAAACTCAAATAATGAAGCTCAAACTAGCATCTCTTCTACAAGCTCCAAATTATCTAAATCAAGCGCTAAAACTAGTGGAACTATGACAAGTGCTTATGACAGAGTAAAGGGTGCAGTTGTTTCTGTAATTAATCAAAAGCGTCAATCATCTACTTCATCAAATAGTATTTATAGTTTGTTTGGTGGAAGTGATGATTCTTCTGGTAGCAAGAAGAGCAACAAACTTGAAACTTATAGTGAAGGTTCCGGGGTTGTTTATATGAAGTCAAATGGTAAAGGTTACATTGTAACTAATAATCACGTAGTTTCAGGTAGTGATGCTGTTGAAGTTATGCTTGAAAATGGTAAAACTGTAAAAGCCAAAATTGTTGGTACTGATGCTACAACAGACCTAGCAGTTCTTTCAATTGATGCAAAATATGTAACTCAAGTAGCTGAATTTGGGGACTCTAAGACTCTTCAAGCAGGTCAAAGTGTAATTGCTGTAGGTTCTCCTCTAGGCAGTGAATATGCTTCAACTGTAACTCAAGGTATAATTTCTGCACCAAGTAGAACTATTACTACTTCTTCAAATCAACAAACAGTTATTCAAACTGATGCAGCAATTAATCCAGGTAATTCAGGTGGTGCTCTTGTTAACTCAGCAGGTCAAGTCATTGGAATTAACTCAATGAAGTTATCACAATCGACTGATGGTACTTCTGTTGAAGGAATGGGATTTGCTATTCCTTCTAATGAAGTAGTAACTATTGTTAACCAATTAGTTAAGAAGGGTAAAATTACCCGTCCACAGCTTGGTGTAAGAGTTGTTGCACTTGATGGAATACCAGAAGCATATCGTTCTAGAATGGATATTGATTCTAAACTTAAGAATGGTATCTATATTGCTCAAATTGAAAGTAATGGTTCAGCAGCTAAGGCTGGTCTTAAGACTAAGGATGTTATTACTAAAGTCGATGGTAAAACTATCAGCGATGTTGCATCACTTCACAGTATTCTTTATACTCATAAAGTTGGCGATACTGTAACTGTTACAGTTAACAGAAATGGTAAGAATCAAGATATTAAGGTTAAACTTCAAGGAAATTAACTAGACTAACAACTAAAAAAGAGCCTGTTTTAATAGCAGACTCTTTTTTCTTAACAAAAATATTGTGTAACATCTGATTATTCGTAAAATAAATACATATTTATAACATTGTGCTAAAATCTGTGGATAACTCTGTGAATTGTGGATAATAATATGTGCTTTTTTAAAAAATAATTGAATATAATCTCATAATTTATCTCAATAGTAATTATATGTAAGGGCTATAAAGACTAACTAAATAGCATTTAAAATAAATGTTCGAAATTTACTGATAATTTTCTATCTATTGGTATTATTTACTGATAGATAAAGAATAGACTACTAATTATAGTACTTAAATTTAAATAAACACTAAATATAGAAATATTGTTTCATAACTAATGTGGAAAAGTTAGCCGTGGTATACTATAAGCATGAATATTAAAATTGTATGTGTTGGAAAACTAAAAGAAAAATATTTTAAAGATGCGATTGCTGAATATGAAAAAAGACTCAGCCGTTTTGCTAAAGTAAAAATCGTCCAGGTGCCAGATGAGAAAGCTCCTGAAAAATTAAGTGCTGCTCAAGATGAACAAGTTAAAAAAATAGAAGGGGAAAGAATTTTGTCCAAAATAAAGGACAAAGAATATGTTTATGTAACAGCAATCAAGGGTAAGCAAAGACCAAGCGAGGAATTTGCTAAAGAAATTCAAGATTTGGCAACTTATGGACATTCAGATATTACTTTTGTAATTGGAGGTAGTCTTGGAACTAGTGAGGCGGTTAATAAGCGCGCTGATGATTTGATTAGTTTTGGTAAACTTACCATGCCACATCAATTGATGCGTGTGGTATTAATTGAACAGATTTATCGAGCTTTCATGATTAATAGTGGAAGTCCATATCATAAATAAAGTATTATAATGGAATAAATGATACTGTAAAGAAGGCATAAAATGAAGAAATCATTTATTTTGTTAACTAGCGCTGTCTTATTAGGAATTAGCGCAACTAGTGTATCGACTCAAACAGTGAATGCTACAAGTAATCGAGTAGTTGACGAAGCTAAGATTCAAAAATTAAAGATCAAATATGATACAAAAAGCAAAGAACTTAACTTCTCTGGTTTAGCTACCAAAGGTGAAAAAGTTATTATCAATTATAACGGTAAAAAAGTTAAAATCGCTAAAGTTAATAATGGTCATTTCACTGCTAATGTGAAGTTTGTGGGTTACAAACCATTCACCATATATGCAGTAAACAGCAAAGGTAAACGTGTAACGCCAATTAGTAAGGTTACATCAAATAACTACGCTGCCAAAACTCCAGTTGCTATTAAATCAGGTAGAACTAAGAAGGGCATAAGTTATACTTTCAACACAATTCCAAATAACAACTTAGTAATGTATTTCCAAGGAAATAAAGTTTTGACTAAGAAAACTAGTTCTAAGACTACCAAGGTCTTTATTCCTGCTAAAGAATTGAAAAATAAGAAGGGCCACTTCACTGTTAAACAATTGCAAAAAGGCAAAAAAGCTAGTCCAGCTTCAAAAGCTGAAATAGTTAAAGTTGGTGTAGCTTCTGTGTTGAATTATTAATACTAAAACCTCCACTCAAATTATGGGTGGAGGTTTTGTTGTACAATGAGGATAACGGAGGACTAGAAAAATGCTAATTATCGTTATCTTAAATGTAATAATCGGCTTTGGAATATCGTATTTTTGTGCCAGAGAATTAGGATTTGATCTGACGCTTTGGACAATGAGTATTGATTTTTTGATTTGCGGAGCAGCTTTATTTATTTGCGGCATTCCAATTTGGCAAAATTATCAAAATTCATCAGTGTTGACTTTTATCGCAAGCTTATTAGTGCTTGTCGGGGCTGTTAGTTTAGTTATTAGTTTGATTATGAAAATTCCGCGTAATTTTAATAAGAAAAATAGACGTGAGCTGGGAATTATGCTGGAATTAATAGGTATTATTGCACTTATTGTTTTGTGGAAGAAACCATTTGATTGGGAAAGCTTTATTTTACCAGAATTATTTGTTTTGCTAGGTTTAGGAATTCTATGGTTGAATAGAGTTAAATAGTTATTGGAGAAATTCCAAAACTAACATGTACAGAATAATAAAATATTAACTAGAATTAAGACTGTGATAAAAATTATCCAGTCTTTTTTGGTTAATGGTATTTTTACAATAGTTGATCTTAATGCTTCTTCTTGATAGCCGTGAGATTGCATACCTTGTGCCAAATTTTCTGCGGAGTTTAATGCAACGATAATTGCCTTAAAGTAAAGTTGCGGTGACCAAAATGAAAGGTAGAGTCCGCGCATCATGGCATTGGTTCGAATTTTCTTAACAGCTTGTTGCATTTGCGGAACAATATTTAATGCTGCTAAAACACCATAAGCAAACTTGCTTGGTAAATGTAAATTCTGTTCTAATGACCTAGCAAATTCCACAGCACTAGTATCAATCATTACACAAGAAATTGTTAGAACATAGACATAAATACGCGTTGATAAAACCCAAGCAAAATATTTATCTGGATGAGGTGAAAACCAATATAATGTAGCAAAAATCGTAAAAGCTGCAATAAAAGGAGCAACTAAAATACTTAACAAGTATTTTGGCTTAATTTTTTTTAATAGTAAATAAATTAAAATTGCAACGATAATAATTAGATTAGTAGTTAAACTTGCCTTGAGTGATATTTCCAGGGAAATAATAAAAGCAAGGATAAATTTTAAGCTAGGATTCATATTAATTCTCCACATAAGTTAATTGTCGATTGGCAAATACAAGGTGGTAATCACACCATTTATCCATTTCTTGAAGTTGATGACTAATAATTAAGATGGTCTGATGGAGTTCTTTTTGAGTTTCTTTGATTAGTTGCAAAATAATTTTACTAGAATTTTTATCAAGGCCACTAAGTGGTTCATCAAATAAAAGTACATCATGACCAGATAGAAGCATTAATAAAATTTGTAGCTTTTTTTGTTGACCACCAGATAAAGAATAGACAACTTGATTTAGATGAGTATCTAATTGTAATAATTTAAGCATTTCCTGGATTTTTTTATCTGAAAAGAAATTGTTTTTGCAAAGCTTTTTACTTAAATTAATTTCATCTTCAACTGTAACTTTTAAGAATTGATCGCTTGCATTTTGAAAAACTTGTGCAACGTGAAGAAGATATTTACGTGATTTTAATTTAGAAATTTCATTATTTTGATATTTAATTGAACCAGAATATGGATTCATTTTAGTCAAAACTTTAAAAAAGGAACTTTTACCAATTCCATTAGCACCAGTAATTAAGGTGATTTTTTCTTGGGGGATGCTTAAAGATTTTTGATTTAGTAATAAACGATTTTGACTAATGGAAGTTTTATTTAAAACAAAAGTTGGCTTGTCATTTTTTGAAGGTAATGAGAAGTTAAGGCTTAATTGAGTATTTTCCTGATTAAGTATTTTGGCTTTTTCTAATTTTGAAAGGAAGACAAAACTATTATTTTGATATTGTAAAATTTCATCACAGATTTTTTGATAATCATTTAAATTATGGTCACTTAAAATAATGGTTTTTCCTTTTTTCTTGAGTTGGTTTAACTTATTTATTAAAAAGATGCGAGATTCAGGGTCACAACTTGCAAATGGTTCATCTAAAATTAAATAATCAACATCCATAGCAATTAAGACTGCTAAAGCTACGCGCTGTTTTTCACCGCCTGACATTGTAGAGATATCTTGATCTAATAAGTGTGTAATTTGAGCAAACTTTGTGGCAATTTTTAGACGATGTTCATATTCAGGAGGTGATTTTTGTAAATTTTCTAATGCAAAAATAATTTCATCTCTGGCAGTAGCCATGGTGAATTGCTGACTAGGATTTTGGAACATCATGGCGTAAGTTGAATGATTTCGATTGATATTTCCTGATGAAACTTGTCCAGCTAGTTTTGGATATAGATTTGCAAGCAATTTTAAAAGTGTACTTTTACCGCATCCTGTAGGACCGGATAATAAATAAAATTTTCCAGGTTCTAGATTTAAATTAATATTTTTTAGAATATTTTTATCTTTTTCGTAGCCAAAAGACAAATTATTAATTTTGATATTTTTCATAAAAAAAGCCTCCTAAGTTAGGCGGCGTATAAAATAGTATCTTCCCTGCGACAGCATTATCTGTATCAGGTTCAATGGGTATATTCTCAGCTATTTTATAGCACCCCTCAAGACAATTATAGAAAATATCATATAAAATGTCTATTTTACAACAGTGTAAGCTCTTACACTAAAATAATATCAACTTTTGATATATAATATAAGTATAGTGTTATATTTAATAGAAATAGAAAGGATGGACATATGACAGCTGTTGCGTTGGATCAGTACCTTATGAGTGTACTTAAAGCGGATAAGACTGGAAGTAATGAAGTAAAGCTTGAGGCAGGCAATAAAAATTTTGATTTGTTTACCATCTATCTTGAAAATCATGATACTGACGTTCATCATTACCGAATGGATGTTTCAACGATTATCTACGTTGTTAATGGAAGTGTAACGATTAAGAGTGGTGAAAAAAGTCTGAATTTGAAGTCTGGTAGTGTTTTATTACTTACAGAAAATAGCAAATATTCCGTACTTAATCAGTCAAAAGATGCTTTAATTACAAAATTTAAGTTTCAACCAGGATTTGAATATAGAAAATTTTTTAACGATTTTGCTTGTAAGGGTATTGAAGAGGAAGCAATAGTTGATAAAATTGCTCGAAGCTTAAGTGAAGAACATGTTCTGTGGATGAAGAACAGTCCTTTAACTCGTCCATCTCAAATTATGCGTCATATTATTGATGGGTATCTTAATGAGGAGTTATTTACAAGAGCTTTAATTGGTGCTGAACTAACTGTGATGTTGATTATTTCAATTCGTAATCAGCGTATGGTTTCTTCAACGAGTCTTGATAAGACTAAATTTGAGAAAAAGGCTCTCGATAATTATATTGATAATAATTTTGAGGATATTTCATTATCTAAAACTGCAAAATATTTCGGTTTTAATCCAAATTACTTTTCTAATATGGTTAAACAAAAAACAGGGAAGAGTTTTGTAGATCATGTTGATGATAGACGAATGCAAGAAGCAAAAGTTTTGCTTGCACAACCTGATATTTCCTTAAAAGAAATTATTTCAAGAGTTGGTTATTCAAGTAAGTCATTCTTTTATAAAAAGTTCAATGATTATTACCAAATAACTCCAGCAGCTATGCGAGAAGAATTATTTAGAGATGCTGGTATTCATTTGAGATAACAAAAAACCATTTCCTAGGAAATGGTTTTTTGTTTACATTTTTTCAAGTCTAGCAATTCTGTCTTCTGTCGGTGGGTGAGTATCAAATAAAGAACCGCTATGCTTAAATGGATTTTCAATATACATTCCAGCGCTTGATCTATCTGCTTGCTTCATTGGAGCACTGCCCTCAATTTTTTGAAGAGCAGAAATTAATCCTTGAGGATTCCGAGTTAATTCGACTGAAGAAGCATCAGCTAAATATTCTCGGTTACGTGAAAGTGCCATTTGTGCAAGACTTGCTGAAAGTGGACCTAAAATTAATACAAATACTATAGCAATAATTTTAAAAATCATCTCAACTGGATTAGATTCACGATCATCATCATCTCGACTGCGTCCACCGCCCCACCAGATAAAGCGACTAGCCATTCCAGAAATAAATGATATTACTCCAACTAGAACAACAGCGATGGTTGATAGACGAATATCATAATTGCGAATATGGGAAATTTCATGCCCTAAAACCCCTTCTAACTCTTCACGATTCATCATATCACGTAAACCTTGTGTGACAGCTACAGCACTATGTTCCGGGTCTCGTCCCGTGGCAAAGGCATTCGGACTAGAATCTGGAATAATGAAGACTCGAGGCATTGGGACACGTCCGACCATTGCCATATCCTCTATAATATGCCAAAGCTCTGGATCGTCTGATTCATGTATCTCTTGAGCGTGATTAAGACTCATAACCATATTTGCAGGATTTTGCATGACAATGAACATGTAAATTAAACTACCAAAAAAGGCTATGGCAATCCCTACGCCAGGAGAGTTGCTAAATAAGTAGCCAAATCCTGCACCTACTAAAGTTAAAATAATGACAAAGGCTGTCATAACGATGACAGTCTTGCGTTTGTTTCGTGCAATTTGTTGGTATAACATTTTGTTTTACCTATAAATTAAAATTTAACTGTTGGAACTTCTTTTTCTTGTTGAGGAGTTTCTAAGTAATCAACCTTCTTGAAGCCGTGAATTTTGGCAACAATATTTGATGGGAAAGTTAATAACTTTTGATCATATTGTGCAGCACTTGAGTTGTACAATTGACGAGCATAAGCAATCTTGTTTTCTGTATTAGTCAACTCTTCTTGAAGTTTTAAGAAGTTTTGGTTAGCTTTTAGATCTGGGTAATTTTCAGATAATGCAAAAATTGTTTTAAGTGAATCGGTTATTTCATTAGAAACTTTAAGTGTCTCTTCTCTGTCTCCACTTGGAACTTGTGTTAATTGATTACGAAGTTGAACCACTTTTTCAAAGGTTTCACTTTCATGTTTTGCATAGCCCTTAACAGTTTCAACTAAATTAGGAATTAAATCATTTCTACGTTTTAATTGAACGTCAATTTGACTCCAACTTTCATCTGTATAAACTTTAGCTCTTTGAAGTCCGTTGTAAGTAGTAATATAGATAGCTACTATTAAGACAACGATAATAAGGATAATCCATAATAAGGGTGACATAATTTTTCCTCCTGTATAGATAAATTTTGTTATAGAAATTATACTAATTTGATAATTTTTAAGCAATAAAAAAAGATGCTTTAAAGGCATCTTTTTTTATTGCTTAAAAATTTCTAAATTAATAGTAAAATCCAACCAGCAGCAGTCAAGATAATTAATCCGATAAATTGCATAATAGACCAATCAATAAAGAACTTAGTCTTATCTACACTAGCATGTTGGTTAAAAGTCTTAAGAACTAGCATGTTTGCCATTGAACCGATTGCGGAACCAAATCCACCAATGTTAGAACCAAGAAATAGTGCTTCAGCGTATGTAGTAAATTTACCAACCAAAATAGTAGATGGAACGTTACTCATAACTTGACTTGTAATAATAGAAGCAAAGTATGTTGACATTTCTGAACCAACCATCATATGGATTCCATTCACAATTGCTGGAATTTGTTGAATATCACTGATAAAAATAAAGAAACCAGTGAAAGTTAAAAGTAGGGCATAGTCGATCTTGAGCATTATTCTAGGATTAATCAAAAGTGCCAATACAATTGCTAAAAGCATTGGCCAGACAATATTAACAACTCGGAAAACACCAAAGAAGAAAAAGATAAATACGGCTGTAGTAATCAGAGTTGGACGCCAGCTAATTTTAATACTTTCAGTTTTCTGAACAGGTATTTTTTCTTTAGGGATAAATAAGAAAATAATCCCTAAAATTATCATAGACGCTACTAAATAAGGAATTGACCATGCAAAAAATTGCACAGCGTTTACATCATATCGACTAACTAAGAAGATATTGTGTGGATTTCCCCATGGAGTAAAAGCAGCTCCAATATTAGCACCCATACCAATCAAGGTAACTGGTAAAATCTGTGGCAAATCATATTTCTTGGCTATATTTAAATATAACGGTATTAAAGTTAAACAAGTAATATCATTACCCAAAAACATACCAGAAATAACTGCTAATAACGTAAATAGCATGTTTAATTTACGTGTATTATCAGCGATACTAGTTAATTTATATGCCAATACATCTAGTACGTGCAAATAAGCGTATATTTGAATAATTGTAAGCATTGCCGCCACTGACCATAATGTATGAAAATTAATATCAGCTAGTCGTGGTCTAGCAAAAAAAAGACTCACTACAGTAATTAATACTGTAATTTGTAAGATTCTATCTTTAGCAATATTCTTCAAGACGGTCATAAAAGGTCCCCCTCACATATTACAATCGTCTAAAAACCCTATTTACCATTTTGAGCCTTTTTGGCAATGCTTGCAATGCTTAATTTATAAAAATTACTCGAAAAAGCATATTTTTTGCATAAAAAACGCTTTCTTGCTAATATCAAGTAAGAAAATTCCATTTTAGGAGGGAAAAACATGACTGAAGAAGTAAAGATGAATATTAAACCAGAAGCAGCTGAAATTATCAAAAAACATGTGTCACCAGGCCAAGTTGTTCTTTTGGCACTTAATGATGGATCTAATAAGTATTCAAAGCTTGGTGGAACTTGTACAATTGGTGCTAACTTTCAATTTGTAATTTTGGATAAGAAGGATCCAGATTATACTATTAAGATTGAAAATAATGCAGGTCTCGACTTATGGACCGCCAAGCCAGAAATGGGATTTTTAGAAAATAATTTAGTAGTTAATGCTCGTAATTCTACTTTAAGCTTATCAGATGATAGTGGAATTATTGATGGAGCAGTGAGTGTTGAAGAATATAAGCCAAGTAGTGTAACTGCTAAGGATATGCAAGAAGGAAAAACTTGCTAATATTAAAATTAAGAAATTACTATCAGGGATGCATTTTCTTTATAGAAAGTGTGTCCTTTTTTGTTAGAATTGAGGCAAAAACTAGAGGAGAAAAAATGAAATTTAAAGATATTCAACACTATTCTATAAATTTTAAAGAGCATTTCTTGCAATATTTAATGCTTTTTCTAGGAATAGATTTAATTAGTCAATTTATAGTAATTCCGATATTTCGATATCTCACAACGTATATTTTGCAAGCTGGAGCAATTCCCTTTGTCTCTTATCAAAATATTGTAACCATAATTACGACGCATACAATGGTATTTATAGCGTTATTAATTGAATTAATTTTATTAATGGTTATTATTTATGCTGAGTTTGCTTTTTTATTGATTGGAATTCGTGATATTAGTTCGAATAATTATAATATACAAAAAAATATAAAGCAGACTATTAATGTCTGTAAAAAAATAAGACCATCATCATTATTATTACTAATTGCATATTTTTTATTTATAATTCCTTTTGCAGATATTATTTATCGCACACCGCTTCTTTCAAAAATTCAAATTCCAGAGTTCATTCTTGACTATATGACAAGAAATGGAATTTTACTTACAATTTTAATTGTATTTTACTTAATAGTTGGCGTTTTAGGAATTAGGTTAATTTTAACTTTGCCGATTATGATTTTTAATGATAAAAAAACATGGCCAGCTATGAAAGAAAGTTGGAATAAAACAGCTAATTTTGGATGGTGGAGAATATTAGTAAAATTATTGATTTTACTTATTATGACCGTGTTATTGTTAATAGGATTTTATTGTAGTTTATATGTTTTGCAGTTAGTGTGGGATGTATTTCCTGGGAAATTACCAGAAATATTAGCTGTAATAAACTTAACTACGATTCAAATAATTAGTGAATTGATTTTAGTATGGTCATCTGTAATTGCTTTTTTAATTTTATTTAAATTAGTTGATTTTGGTGCTGAAAATAAGTATATTGTACCGAAACAAAAATTTAAATTAACTGTGGGAGTAATAACTTTAGGCATTGCGCTAATTGGGGGAGCAATTACTACAAACATTTTGTATTTAAATGGAAAAGATTCAAAAGCTCCTATTGTTGTCTCGCATAGAGGAGTAAGTAGTAAAAATGGAGTTCAAAACACAATCCCAGCCTTAAAGAAAACAGCTAAAATGAAGCCAGATTATGTTGAAATTGATTTACATGAAACACGTGATAAGCAATTTATTGTATTACATGATGAAAATTTAAAGAAACTAACTGGTGTTGATAAAGCTCCAAGTCAATTAACTCTAAGTCAATTGACTAGGCTTACAGCACGTGAAAATGGTCATAGTGCTAAATTAGCTAGCTTTGATCAATATTTGCATGAAGCAGAAAAATTGCATCAAAAACTATTGATTGAAATAAAAACTACACCTAATGATTCTAAAAAGATGCTTGAGCGATTCAATAAAAAATACGGCAAAATTATTATAAAAAATCACTATAAAGTTCAATCGTTGGATTATCGCGTAATTGAAGGACTTCATGAAATAAATCCTAAACTTGATGTAATGTATATTCAGCCTTACAACTTTACTTATCCTAAAAGTAATGCAAATGGGTATTCTATGGAATATTCAACTCTGAATTCTGACTTTATTTGGCAGTCTCATCTTAATCATCATCCAGTGTATGCATGGACGGTAAATGATGCAAACTTAATGAAAAAATTGATGTTTGATCATGTTGATGGTGTGATTACTGATGATTTGCCAGAAGTAAAGACAGCTATTGAAGATTTTCAAAATAATTCTACTTATGCCAATCGAATTTTGAACTATATTTTAGTATTGCCAACTCATTCTAGTTTAGAAGTGTAGAAAAACACCTTGCATAAACTCACTCTAAATGTTAAACTATACTAGATTTTCGAAAATCTGAAAGGAAGTATAGCTATGCGTAAAGGTGAAAACTACAACACTGGTTGTGAACCAAACCAAAGACCTAAGAACAAGCGTAACGCTAAGAAGCGTGTTGCTCACGTAGCAGCAGTTGTTGCTTTTCTTAACAAGGCCGCAGAAGACGAAAACAAGTAGTCTCTGTTTAACACAAGAATATGAAGTCAAGACATTGGTCTTGACTTTTTGTTTGCATTAAAAATATTTTTTTGGTAACATAGATAAAATTTTAGAGTATTACAAAAGGAGGAATTAAGAATGGGATTAAACGCATATATTCAAGGTTTTAACAGTTTGGAATCAATTGATAGAGCACCTGGTTACTTTAAATATCACCACCATTCAGTTGCTGACCACTGCTTCAGAACTGCACAACTTGCTCAGATGATGGGAGACATCGAAGAAGTTAAGGGAAAGCAAAAAGTGAATTGGAAGGCTCTTTATGAAAAGAGCTTGAATCATGATTATACAGAACGCTTTATTGGTGATATTAAGACCCCTGTAAAGTATGCAACACCACAACTTCGAAAGATGATTGGTGATGTTGAAGAAACTATGACGCATAAATTTATTAAAGATGAAATTCCTAAAGAATTCCAAGAAATTTACAAAAAGCGTCTTTCAGAAGCTAAAGACGATACTTTAGAAGGGAAAATTCTCTCTATTTGTGATAAGTTAGACTTACTTTATGAAGCATATGGTGAAATTGAACTAGGAAATCCAAATCCTGTTTATATGCAGATGTTTAAAGAAAGTCTTGAAACTATCAAGAAATATGATGACATGGTTTGTGTACAATACTTTATTAAACATATTTTGCCAGACTTATTTAAAGGAGACTTTGCTGGAAAGGACAAAATGCAAAGAATAGCTTTTAGCATTTTGTTAATGGGGGAATAAGATTGAAATTTCAATGCAGTAGATGTGGTCTAAGGATAGATTCACTGCATTTCAAGCAAAAGGGATTGATGAATCCTAAATTAACTAGCATTTGTGACATCTGTATTCAGCGTGGTGAAATAGCAGAGAAGTTTGCCAATAGTAGTGTGAATACTTTTGCTCAAACTCTTCTCTATACTTTTGTGGGGCTTGATGGAGATGAAGAGGATGGATGGCTAGTTAAAGATAAAAAGATGCGTAAGCGATATGAGGCGTTTATTCAGGATTATGATGGTAATGAACTAGCTCAACAGCAGATAAATAGGCACGACTTTAATGAAGCGGTAATTGCTAGTGAAACTGGACAAGTTGACTACGTTCCAGATTCAGGGATAGAATTTGCTAAAAACCTTGAAAAAATGGGCTTAGACGTGAGTTTTCAACTTAATGAGGTTGATTATATTGATCGTGAAAGAATTCGTGCTAAGTACCATTATCGCTGTCAGTACTGCGGTCGGCGCGGACGAAGTGTTGATCATAAAGATCCGGTATCACTTTCTCACAACAATGATTTAGATAATTTGATTTTGTCATGTAGTGAATGCAATCGAATTAAATCTAATATGCCTTATAAGCTATTTAAGAAACTTAACAATCAAATTCCAGAAATTAATAAAAAACTAGTTAAGTATGAAAATTCGCTTGGGAGCTTAAAAGAAGAATTTGAACGTCGGCGTAGAAAACTTGCAGCTACTGCTCACTTAAAAAGCATTGTAAATGATCCAGAATTGAATAAAATGCGTAAGCAAAATAAAAAGCTACAAGATGCAATTGATAGCTTGGAAAGTGATTATAATGCACTGAGAAGCTTGCGTGAGACGCATTTTGTAACTGGCTGGAAACTTGCTCAAGAAAATGAAAAAGAAGATATAATTTAAAAAAGCGCGGATTTTTAGGTCCGCGCTTTTTGTATGATTTTAATTCTTGTTATTGAATACCGAATAATAATAAATTAGTACCTTCGTTATTAATGGTTCCGGCTTTTTTGAGTTGATTTAATGAAGTTAAAACAAACTTTCTTTGGTTGCCTTTTAATTTTTTAGCAGCTTTAATAGCTAATTCAAGATCTTTTTTATTCTTAGCATCTTTTAAATTGCCAGCTCTTGAATCATCCATCTTATTGCTATAACGCTTAGCAATACGTTTAAGAGGCTTAATAACACCTTGCATTGATTTAGTGTTCATGTAGAAGTATTGCAAGCCGGTTTGTGTTGTCCAAGCACTGTACTTTTTATCTTTAGAAGCGACTAAATATTCAGGAGCACCAAAGGCTTTCCCTTTCATTGTAGCTACTTTTTCGATTCTAAATTTAATTTTCTTTAAATTCTTTGGACTGACTGTTTTTGCATGTTTTAGTGGAGTTACACTTTTTAGTTGTTTTTTGTAGTTAGTTGCGCCAACATAAACTTTTCCAGAAATATCGTTAGTAACTTTGACAAGATAGCCGTCTTTAGTTAATGGGCTATTCTTAATAGTTACAGATGCAGTTTTTGTTGTTGCAGCATTTGCAGGCATAGAAACAACTGATAAAGCAGTAACTGAAGATGTTAATAATATAGCTGAAATTAATAATTTCTTGAATTTCATTTTTTGCCTCTTTTGAATTTATTAAGCTTATTAGCTTATAAATGTATTATAGTTCTTTTTTCTTAGAATGAAGCAAAAAAATTGATAATCTATATTTTGAATAGATTATCAATTTTTAACTATCTAATAGTATCTTTCTTATTAAACAAATATCCATCCCATTTAACTTCATGTTCGACAGTTGGGTGGAAAAGTAAAAATGCTAAAAGCCAATTTCCAATATATGGTATTATTGTAATCCAGAACCACCAGCCATTCATTCCAGCATCGTGAAGACGGCGTACGGTATGTCCTAATTGAGCTAAGAAAGCCCAAATAAGTCCGGCTAACATAATAACTATAACAATTAAGAAAAATGGCATTAGTGAATCAAATTCACTGTCACTAACAGTATTAGTTAAATTAAACATGAATGACAAGAAATAAATTGGAATCACTAAAACTGCAGTTATAACACTGTTAATGGCGGTTCCTACCCAATAAGAAGTACGAGTTGAACGAGCATTCCATTTGAAACAGTCAAAAAAGTGTTCTTTTAAAATTTGACCAATAGTTGGAACTGGAACTTTAGAAGTAGTTTCTTCATTTTGGTCGAATATTCCATAAACATCCACATCGCTATATAGGTAAGTGCCCCATTCAGTTGGTGCTTGCGTTGATGGCTGTAAACTCAAATAAAATAAAAATAGACTTCCATATGGAACTAAATTTGCCCAGTACCAATAACCGCTATAGCCTACGTCATGAAGACGGCGAATCATTTGTCCTAGCCCAGCCAGCCATATCCAAATAAATAGCACAGTAGCTATAATATAGTCAATTAATCTAAGACCTAGATTATTAGTTGTATTACCATAATAAATAATAATACCTGCTAAAACTGAAATAATTAAATTAACTAAAACACTGATCCAATAAGATTTACGGGTAGTTCTTGCTTTCCAAGTGAAAGGGTGCAAATAAGCTTCGCTTAGAATTTCGCTGAAGCTTTCTTCTGGTGGTTTTGGTAAATCAGCGCTATATGGCTTGATGAAATAATATTCTTTGTTTTTCATAAGTTTCCTCCAAATAATTATTTTTTTATTGTAACAAAAAAGGATAGAAGTACAAACTTCTATCCTTAATTTTTTAGAAATCCATCTTCTTAAAGTTACGCAAAAACTTTTGGGTTTTTGCATTTTGAGGATTATCAAATAAATCATCAGGATGTCCTTGTTCAGTAATAACACCATCACTGACAAATAATACATTATCTGAAATCTTTTTAGCAAAGCCCATTTCATGAGTAACAATTACCATTGTTAATCCAGTAGTAGCTAATTTTTGCATTACATCAAGTACTTCTCCAACCATTTCTGGATCTAAGGCACTTGTTGGTTCGTCAAATAACAATACTTCTGGGTCCATTGAAATAGCTCTAGCGATTGCGACACGTTGTTGTTGTCCACCAGATAATTGTTGAGGTTTAGCATTGATAAATGGATCCATGCCAACCTTTTTTAAGTTTTCCATTGCAATTTTTTTAGCTTCAGCTTTAGAACGCCTTAAAACTAATTCTTGTCCAATCATGCAGTTTTGAAGGACGTTTTTGTTTTCAAATAAATCAAATTGTTGGAAAACCATTCCCACCTTAGCGCGGAAAGCATTACGATTATAGCCAGGATGAAGAATATTTTCACCGTGAAAATCTATTTCACCACCAGTTGGTTCCTCAAGCAAATTAATGCAACGAAGAGTAGTAGATTTACCACCACCAGAAGGACCAATAATAGTTACAATTTCACCTTTTTTAATGTCTACATTAATATCTTTAAGCACTTGGTGATCACCATAGGCTTTTTGCATGTGCTTCAAGCTGATAATAGTTTCATTTGATTCACTCATTAGTTATTAGCCTCCGCATCTTTTGGTGAGCCAACTTGAACTTGGTTGGCCATAAGATTGTAGTTTTTATTGCCTTCAAGACGTTTTTCAATGAAGTTGAAAATACGAGTAATAGTGAAAGTCAATACAAGATAAATTGCTGAAATCATCAAGTAAGTTGGGAAGAACTTGAATGTTTGACTGGCAATTGTAGTACCAACGAAGAATAATTCTGATACTGAAATAATACTCAATACAGATGTATCCTTAATGTTAACGATAAATTCATTAGTAATTGATGGCAAGCAGTTCTTGATAGCTTGTGGCAAAATAATATGCCACATTCTTTGATTATGAGTCATACCAAGAGCACTGGCTGCTTCGAATTGACCTTCTGGAGTTGAAATAATACCACCACGAATAACTTCTGAAAGGTAGGCACCAGTATTGATTGAAACAATAACTAATGCAGCTAGGGTACGATTTAAGTTAAGGTGCCAGAATTGTGCAATACCATAGTAAATTACTGCAGCTTGAACCATCATTGGAGTACCACGGAAAATTTCAACATAAACTGAAAGAAGCCACTTAACAATGTTAAGTCCCCAACGCTTACCACGAGTTGTAGGAGATGGAATAGTACGAACAATACCTACTAAAAGTCCAATAAAGAATCCAACGATGGTACCGACTAATGCCAAGAGCAAAGTCATACCGATACCACTCATGATCATACCGCCGTATTGCTTCCAAGTTGAAACAAGCCAGCTTTCTTTTTTACCATTCTTTGAGTCGTCAGCTTTTGGTTGTTGCTTTACAGCTTCAGTCATTAACTTAGTACGTTCAGAAGCTGGAATAGTTGCTAAGATTTTATTAGCTTCTTTTAAAAGACCTGGTTGAGTTTTAGCAATACCAATTGAAGTTACTGATTCTTCTTCTGAAACATGGAAACCGGGCATCTTACTAATAGGAATAGCTTTGATATCTGGATCAACTAATTTAAATGAAGTAGCTTCAGTATCTTCAGCAACATAACCATCAATAGTTCCGGAAATTAAACTCTGACGCATTGCTGAAAAGTCACGCATTGCAGGTTCACGCTTAGCACCTTTTAATTCTTTAATTAAATTATAGTGGAAAGTACCTTGTTGAGCTGTTAATTTAGCACCTTTAAAATCTGATAGTTTCTTCGCATTTGCGTATTTACTGTTATTCTTAGTAATGACAACAAAAGTACCTTTTTTATAAGGTTTAGTAAAGTTGATTTCTTTTCTACGCTCTGCGGTTGGACTCATTCCGGCAATAATCATATCGGTTTTACCAGAGGTTAAAGAAGGAAGAAGTCCATCCCATTCAGTTTTAACAGCTACAACCTTACGGTGCATTTTTTTACCAAGGATTTTGGCAATTTTTACATCGTATCCATTAGCATAAGTTTTTGAACCTTCGATTGGAATAGCACCATTTGCATCATTAGTTTGAGTCCAATTGTATGGAGGATAATTAGCTTCCATACCAATCTTAAGAACTCCAGAATCTTTTTTTGCAGCACTTACTTCGTTAGTAAATCCTGCTCCAATAAATAAACTGAGAATAATTGTTAAACTAGCAATTATCCATCTAAACCTTGACTTCACCTAAAAAACCTCCAATTTTTATCAAAGCCAATACAACAAAGCGTAAAAAAATCCTCGCTTTATGCAAGCGAGGTTAATCATCAGTAATTAAACCAAATCTTATAGCGCTCCCCGGGGACGAACCGAGACAGTCTGCAGCATATTCTCCTGCAGCCCAACAAACTTCTATCACGAATAAAAGTTTATTTCGGCGGCAATCCTTACATCATCGGTCAAAGTATTCGCGTACTCGCGGTGGTTTCGTGATTTGTCGCAACCTCTATTGCATTGGAAATATTTAACTGAGAAATAGATTAAAGGAAAAATCTTGATTTGTCAAGTCCAACCATGATTTTCTTGATACTCACGTTTTTTCATTTTTGAAACATAGGGATTACCTTTCACAAAAAATCTAAGCTTTTTGCTTGCCCATTCAGGATTAGATTGATTGATGCCAATGCGCGCAGAAGGAATTATTTCCTGGGGAATTTTTTTATGTTTATCATTTAAATCAATAGTAAAAGGAGAATCGTCTAAAAAATGTAAATCCCATTTGCGACTAGTAATTCCTAAAGCTTGCATCATTTTTCCAGGTCCATTTGTTAAGAGAGGACCAGATTTTCCTGAACGATTTTTTATCATTGTATTAATGCCTAAGCTTGGTTCAATTGCTCTAATTAAAATACCCTGTGGTTCATCTTTTTCTTGAGTTGCTACGTCAAAGAAAAAATATTGCCTTTGTGAATAAATATAAAGAGTGCCAGCTTTACCGTATAGTCCTTCATTTGCAGGACTACGTCGACCATTATATGAATGAGCTGCTCGGTCTTTTTTACCTAAATAGGCTTCAGTTTCTACAATGTATCCACCTAGTATTTCTTTTCCATTATCAAAATATAGCGGTCGTCCTAGTAAATCCTGAGCAATAGTTTCAGTTGGTTGATTTGAAAAATAAGTTGAATAATCCATAATTTTCTCCAAAATAAAAGCACAACTAAAGTTGTACTTGAAAATTATAATTGTCTTTTACCGTGACGTTTAACGCGTACAAAGTGAAATACAATTGTTAACCCTAAAATAGCAAATACAATAATAGCAAAGGCGGTGTTTGGCATTTCATAATGAAGTGGTGGGAGCGCTAGTAAAAGCTTTAATGCAATAATTCCAATTAGTAAATAAGCCATTGGCTGAAGTTCTGGTATAAATTCCATTAGTTTAATAATAATTTCCGCAACTCCACGCATACATAAGATTCCAATCATTCCACCTATTAGCACTACAACGGGATTATCTGAAACTGCAAGAGCTGCTAAAACTGAATCAATTGAAAAAACAATATCCATGGCTTCAATAGATATAACAGTTCTCCAAAATAGGGAAAGTACATGCTTTTTTTGTGTTTTATTTTTATGGTGTTTTTTTCGTCGTTTCTCTTTTTCTTTTTCATGTTCTTCGACTTCTTTTGGGTGACGTTGATCATAGAAAAATTTAAAACATAAATAAAAGAGATAAATACTTCCGGCAAGTTTTATCTCCCAAAAATTGATTAAATAAGTACCTATTCCAATTACAATAAAACGAAATAAATATGCTCCCCAAAGTCCATATACTAAAGATTTTCTTTGCTCACTTTTATCAGATAAGCGTTGCGTTTGAGCGGCTAATACTACAGCATTATCAACTGAAAGTAAACACTCCATTAAAATTAAAGTGAGGATTATCATCCAATCCTTACCACTAGAAATAACGTGTAGCCAATTTCCTCCATCAAAAAATGGAGCATAAAGTTTAAGAATGGACATTAACATAACTCTTTTCTAAATTAATCAGGTTCATTTTCTCTTTTGGCCCTAATCTATATCCACCTAATTTTCCGTTTGCCATAATTATTCGATGATCCGGAATGAAGATGAAAGCGGGATTAAGCGCAACAGCATGTGCGACTGCTCTTACTGAGCGCGCATTATCTAAAGATGTTGCAATATCACCATAACTAACTGTAGAACCATATGGGACTTTCCTAACAACTTCTAAAACGCTACGTTGAAAAGGCGTTCCAAAGCCAGAAATATCGATTGGTACATCAAAATCGCGACGATTACCAGCAAAATATTCTTTTAATTGTTCTACGTATGGTGCTAATCTCTTTTCATCATGAATTAACATTCTATTAGGATAAAAGCCAAAGATAGGAGTGGAGTTATCCGCAGTTTTAAGCCCGACATAGGCTAAACCGAGGTTGGTTGCAGCCAAAAAATAAGTATTATCGCCAATTGTCACATTATCATAGTAAAAAACTTCTGTCATGTTTTGCCACCACCTATTTTGGTATAAAAATTAAAAATAAAAAAACATTACATCAAGAATAACAACTTGTAGCCTGTAATTCAATTACAAATTAGGAAAAATATCTATTGCATCTCCAATAATTGAATTAACATTTTGAGCTGGAATTTCAGTTTTATTAATCACCCAAACCTTACTAAATGGCTTACGATAGGCAAGAAGCTGAGCAAAGGGATAAACAATAAAACTAGTACCTGCAATAATAACTAAGTCTGAATTTTTCATGGCATTGATTGAATTAGTTACGTTATTTGGATTAATTCCTTCACCATAAAGAACAATACCTGGTCGAATTATACCGCCACAATTTTTGTGGATATAATTTTGAGAGTATTCTTTATATGAAACAGGCTTTTTGCATTTAGTACAGTAAATATTATATAGGTTACCATGAAATTCTATGACATGCTCATTTCCTGCTTTTTTATCTAATTGATCGATATTTTGAGTAATTAGTTCTCCTTTTTCATTACAAATTTTGGCAATTTTTTGATGAATTAGATTTGGTTTTGCTTGAGGAAAATACATATTATTCATTACAAAATCATAAAATAATTTAGGGCGATTGAATAAAGTGTTTTCACTTAAAATGGTTTCAGGTTTTTCTTCAATTCCGTTGTAAATTCCGCCTTTTGAACGATAATCAGGTATACCAGAATGAGTTGATACTCCAGCGCCAGTTAAGAATGTTATGTGATTTGCTTTTTGAATATCTTGTTTTAATTCTTTGATTTTTTCTGAAATACTCATATGAATCCCCTCCATAAGTTAGCCCTTTAGTTTAATTATAATCCTTTTAGTTTGTTATAATTAAATAAAGTTTGTTTTAGTTGAGGATATTTTATGGCGAATTTATCTTATTTTTATTTTATAGTTGATGCCCTATTTTTATTTTATGCTTGTTATAGTTGGTATTGGCAAGCAAACTTGGTGGTACGTTGCCGCTATCGCATTTCTTCAATTATTTGGGCAGTAATATTTATTTGGTTGGGATTTACTTGGAATTACATTGCTCGAGGTGATGTTGGTATTACGGTATTTCTGGCTTTGTTTTTATTAATAAGTATAATTGATGGTTTTACAGGCTTAACTAATAAGCGAATTGTAGTGGCAGGATATTTTAAGCGAACAATCAAGTATGATGAATTATATGCAGTAAAAATTATCAATATCCCTAATCCTAAAAAGCCAAGTGTATTATGTGTATTTCAAACTAAGAATGACAGACAATATGCTTTAAGATTCAATATGGATGTTGAACATTTTATGAAAGTTCTTAAACCACATTTAGATTCAAGTGTAAGAATTGAAATTGGAGGTCTATTTTAATTCTATTAAAGAATAGGTGAAAGCATTCTTGAAAAACTTTGTAAAGTTTTGAGCCAGCGACTTTGATTTTTAATCATTTCTTTGGTAAGTAAAGTTGATTCTTTCATATCCTTTTCAAAAGATGCTGTCATTTGCTCAGCAAAATTTTTATCATAGAAAATAGCACAATCTTCAAAATTGAGGTCATAAGAACGATAATCTTGGTTCATTGAACCTACAGAAGAATAATTATCATCAACAATTACAGTTTTAGCATGAATGAAGCCATTATTATAAATGTATATTTTAACCCCGTAGCGAGTAAGTTCATTAGCATACCATTGTGTTGCACGATAAATAAATGGATGATCGGGCATTGATGGAATCATAATTCGAACATCAACGCCTGACATAGCAATCATTTGCCAAGTTGCAAGCATTGCGTCATCTGGAATTAGGTATGGAGTTTGAATCCAGAGTTTTTTTCTTGCTAAAAGCATTAGTCGCATTATTCCATTACGCATATATGGTTCATAACGGTCAGGTCCATCAGAAACAATTTGAGTAGCAATATCACCTGGAGAAATTTCAGTTTCGTCTAAATCTGGGAAAAAGATAGTATTGAAAGTAATAATTTGAGAATCATTTTGGATGGATGCATTCCAATCCATGACAAAGCGCTCTTGAAGAAGAAGAGAAGCTGAACCAACAATTCTAACTTGGCTATCACGCCAATAACCAAATTTCTTATTTTTACCTAAATATTGATCTCCAATATTGAAACCACCTGTCCAAGAAATTCTTCCATCTACTACTACGATTTTGCGGTGCAAATGATAGTTGATACGATAGCGAGTTATCATGTTACGTGAAGTGATAAAAGGTAAAACTTGTCCTCCAACTTTACGAAGCTGATCAAACCATCTTTTAGTAGCTCCCATTGATCCCCAAGCATCATAAATAACACGAACCTGAATTCCTTCTTTTGCTTTTTTTATTAGTAAATCTAATATACGATTTCCAATATCATCATTATAGAATGTATAAAATTCAACATTAATTGTTTCTTTAGCATTTTCAATGTCTTCAATCATGCTATCAAACATTTTACGTCCATCTGTAAAAAGTGAAACATGATTATTTTTAGTCACTGGAGAATAGCCATCTTTATTAAAGTAATGAATGGCTATTTTTCCTTTAGTAGTGGTATCGGAAGAACTAACTTTTTTTGGAGCTTTAGCAATTGCTTTTTGGACATTACGTAGTCCTAAGTGGTGTTGTTTATTAATAGCAAAAATGTTTTCTTGTGATATTCCTCTTCCGAAAAACGCATAAAGTATAATACCAATAACTGGAAAGACTAATAAAATTATCAACCATGCCCAAGTAGTAGAGACAGAACGTCTTCTATGAAATACAATGTAAAAAGCAAGGATAGTATTAGTAATGATAATGATGCGAATTATGTCGTGAAGCAAAATCACAAAAATGGCTCCTTCTATTTTTTTATTCCAATAAATCTGTGAACAATGTCTATAACAAATGGATTATCGTGCATCCCGCTATGCTCTGCGTCTTGTTTTCCGCGGACTTCCACTTCTTGATATGAATGAGCATTTGGAGCTAGAACATAGCGAATACTTTTTGCGGAAACAACAGAAATAAATTTGTCAGTATTAGTATTATCAAGAACATTTCCATAAATATTAAGGACGGCAATATTTGAATTGAATCTTTTTCGTCTGAATAAAAGATACAGATAGTGTGGATTCATCATACTTGGGCGTCCGTTTTCTTTTAAAATATTGACGTTAGGAATATCTCCAAGATAAGTAACTCCATCAAACGGTCCAGCAATAAAAGCTGCTTTTTTTAAGTGTGGAAATTTTTTATTATGCCAATTTTTCATTTCGGTTCTAATAATACAAGGACAGGCTAATGAATGAGCAACGGCAGTATAATGAGAAAAGTTATATCTTTTTGCTAGAAAAGGCAATATAAAACTTAGGTAGTAGTCAATTCCATAGATACCAACAATTCGTTGACGGAATGCAACTTGAATAATTGGTTGTTTATCATTTGTCCATGTCCCTGATAGTTTGAAATTCCCTAATAAGTTAGCAGTAACTTTTAAGTATCCCTTTTTATTTTTATCTTTACATGCTTGATCTACCATTACTTGGGTAGTATAGTCGCCTCCACGGAAACCATGAAAATAAATAATTGGAATTTGTTCAAAATTTTTAGTTTTTTCTTCAATTTCTACTGAATCTTCGATTCGCCTTTTATGCATTTTTAGTAAAGGTCTAGTAGGTGCAAAGCTTGCTAATAAACCTAAAGAAATCATATTAAACATTGAAGGCTCTTGCCATAAATTGTGTTTGCGATTTCTTTCGGCTTCCTCAGTATATTTTTTTGAATTGAAGAACATAACGCACCGCCTTAAAATATAATAAGTACATTTTAACATGTTTTTTCGTTTAGAAAGGTCAACTAACTATGAAGTTTTATGCGGTAAAAAAAGGAAAAGTACCGGGAATCTATCGCACTTGGGATGAAGCAAAAGCTCAGGTTGATGGTTTTAGTGGAGCAGAGTATAAGTCTTTTGAAAAAATTACGGATGCGACCAGTTATATGAATTGGAGTCAAGAAGAAAAACTTGAAGTAATGAAACCATCAGAAGATAATTTGAAAAATGCAATTGAAAAGGTAAAATTAGCTAGTAAAAATATTAAAGATCAGGCTATAAATTCTGTGAATAAAACTAGAAAAGGTCAAGTAAAGATGGTTAAACAAGAAATTAAAAACTCTGATTATTATGCAACTGTTTATACAGATGGTGGTTCAAGAAATACTGGTGCAAGCAAAAAGGGCGGTAAGGTTGCTGCAACTGATAAGGCTGCTTGGGCATATTTAATTGAATATGATGGTCAAAGAATTGATGGTGCTGGTGGAGAACTTGGTGCAACCAACAATAAAATGGAAATGACAGCCTTTATTAATGCTATGAAAAAGATTATTGAGTTAGGTTTTAATGAAGAAAAAATACTTTTTTGTTTAGATTCTCAATATGTAATTAATGGAACTACTCAATGGATGAAAGGTTGGAAAAAGCGTGGCTGGAAAAAAGCTAATGGTCCACTCCTTAACAAGGAATTATGGCAAGAAATTGATCAGTTAGCTTCAAAATTTCCTAATATGGAATTTAAATGGGTAAAAGGTCACGCAGGTCAATCTGGTAATGAGTATGTGGATAGCTTACTCAATAAATATATGGATGAAAATGAATAGAAAAAACGAATGCGTGTGCATTCGTTTTTTTAGTTATTATTTGATAATTATTACACCGAATAATCCTTTAAAGAAATTTACAATTGAATCAATAATTTGTTGAAACCAATTGCGATTTTCAGGAGTGTTAAATTTATCAAAGATACCTTTAGCGCCATCTTGTATCTTTTGGGATAGTTTTGAAGCTTGTTCTTTGAAATTTCCAGCATTTAAAGCACCAGAATCTCTAATTTCAATTAAAACATTAATGATTTGATTCTTTTGGTTGTTATTGATAGTGTCACCTAAATGATTGATCTTGATTTGATTATTTACAATATCACGAATTTGGCTATCAGAAATATTGTTACCAATTTTTGCCATTTCACTTTTAGCACCCGCAACAGCATTGTTAAGTTGGGCGTCGCTATACCCTTCTTTTCCTTTATTTTCTTTGGTGATAGTACTTAAAGTCCCCATTTCATCTTGAGCTGCATTAACTTGTTTTTGGTTTAAGGCATTTCCATTTTTGGCATAAGCTGTATAAATTCCTGCCAAAGCCCCAGAACCATCGATAGGACGAGCACTTGTAACATAAATATTGGCATCTTCAATTCCGGCTGTTAGAGCAGCATTTTTATATTGATTAGCTGTAATAGTAGTAATGTTATTTTGACCATTATAATCTAAGATTTTAACGTTAATTCCGCTACCCTTAGCAGTTTTTTGAATCATTGCACTTGACCAAACGCCTGAAGCAGTAGTGAAGTTGTCACCAGATGGATTGAGATATTTAACTAAGTCATTACCTGTTACAGTAATGGTTTGATAATTGGCACCATCAAGAGGAGCTGTCAATACTTTAACTGTCCCTTCTCTTTGACTGGTGGTAAGTGAAGTTCCTAAAGTTACAACAGGTGTATCATCATCTGCAGCTAAAGTCGTTCTTGAAAAGTTAAAGAACGCGACCGCAGTTGCTAAAAATATAGTTAAAAATGTAATAGTTTTCTTCATTATGATTGTTTTCTCCTTAAATATTATGCAACCATTATACTCGCAAAAGTCAGGAATTCGTCAAGTCCAAGTTGAGGTAACTAAAAAAGACTTAATACTTCAGTGTTATTGCATAAATACCCTCAGCATTAAATAGATGTTATAATAGGAAACAATGTGAGGAGAGAAATTTTATATGCAAGAGCAACCTGAATTAACCGTCATTATGCCGGTTTACAATATGGAAAAATATTTAAGTAAAGCACTTGATCATTTGGCTGAGCAAACTGATTCAAATTTTAAATTATTGATTGTTAACGACGGTTCTAAAGATAAGACAGCTGAGGTAGCGGAATCATATCGGAGCAAGTTTCGCTATATGAAGATTATTAATAAAGCAAATGGCGGTCTTTCTGATGCCCGAAATGTTGGAATGAAAAATGTGGATACCCCATATTTTACTTTCCATGATGGGGATGACTGGGTGGAACCTGGTTATACTGATTTTTTTGTGCGCGCTTTTCATCAACATCCAACTGTTGCAATGGTTAGTTGTGGCTATTTTATTGATTCACCTCATCATAAAAATCGGATGGTGGGAAGTCCAGCAGAAGGCGAACTGTCGAAGTTGAGAACTTATGGCAAAATGACCAATATTTTTAATTCAACTGTAAAAGGTTACACGTGGAATAAGGGATATAAAACTGCAGTTGTACGAAAATTTGGTTTAGAGTTTGTTGAAGGACTTGCCTTTATGGAAGATCAGATTTTTAATGTGAAATATATTTCTGAAACTGAGGGTTTTTATTTTAATGCTGTTCCGCTTTATCATTATTGGCAACGTGATGATAGTATGGTTCATAATTTTAACTTTAAAATGGTTCCAGATAATATTAAGGCGAATTATATTGTTTGGAAGCAAATTATTAAGAGTTTAATTTGTGAAAGAAAAGAACAAAAATCTCAAAATAATAGTAAATTAATTAGCGAAGGTAATAATAATGAGAGAAAAGGTTAATGGCGTTGAGCTTTATTATCATAAATTAGGTAAGGGTGAGCCATTATTGCTTCTACATGGACATCATCTTGATGGTGGAATGTTTGATAAGTTAATATCGCCGCTATCTCTTTACTATACTGTTTATGTAGTAGATATGAGAGGACATGGCTTAAGTAATGGTGAGAGTGCAGAGCATTATCAAACCGAAGTAGAAGATATTTATGCTTTTATTAAACAGCTTAATTTAGAGGGATGTTACTGTTTTGGCTTTGATGCTGGAGGGTTGGTAGCAATGATGCTTGCCAGCAAATATAAGCACCTTTTTAAGAAAATGATTGTAGCAGGAGTTTTTGTCAATGGGGCAGGAATAAGGCCATATCATTATTTAACAGAAGGTTTTCATCGCTTTTTACGGCTTGATCGCGATAGTAGAGTAGAACTTACTGAAAGTTTTATGTCTGAAGATTCAATCAAAAAAATTGTGATCCCTACTTTATGTGTAGTTGGGGAAAAAGATTGGGTTAAAGTTGAACACGTTAGATGGTACAGCCAATTTATGAAAAATGGCCGGCTTATTTTAATGCCGCGTCAAACTCATGATAGTTATGCTGTTAAAAGTTTAAAGTTACTTGACTTAATAAAGGAATTTTGCAAGTAATAGTTAACTAGAAGAATAATTAATTAGATTTTTTGTTCTTTTTCAAGCTTTTAGGAAAATTTTTGTTTATAATAGTGTTGTATATGATTTTTATTTAAAAGAGGTAGCTATGGACAAGGAAGAACTTCATCAATTATTGCATCCAATGAAGGTCATTGGTTTAGGCGGAAATCCAGCATTAAACGAAAAGATTGCATCAATTTTGCATAAACCACTCATTGAAACAGCCGTACATCATTTTAGTGATGGTGAAATTCAAGTTAATATCGGTGAAAGTGTCAGAGGGTGCGATGTTTTTGTAATTCAATCAATTCAAGATCCTGTTAACGAAAACTTTATGGAACTTGAAATTGTACTTGATGCATTACATCGTGCTTCAGCTCACACTGTTAACGTTGTGATCCCATATTTAGCATATTCACGTTCAGATACTAAGACACGTTCTCGTGAACCAATTACTGCTAAATTGATTGCTAACTTATTGCAATTAACTGGTATGGACCGTCTTATTGCAGTAGATCTTCACGCTTCACAAATTCAAGGCTTCTACAATGTACCAGTAGATCACTTACATGCTATGCCACTTCTTGCACAATACTTCTTAGATAATGGTATTGCAGTTAAAGAAGATGATGATGTAGTAGTTGTTTCACCAGATCACTCAGGTGCAAAACTTGCTAGAAACTTTGGTCAATATTTTGATGCTCCAATTGCAATTGTAGACCAAAGAGGCGCACGTTATGATACTGATGTTCATGATATGATTGGAGACGTTAAGGGAAAGAAATGTATCATCGTTGATGATTTAATTGACACAGGTTCCCGTATCGCAGCTTCAACTAAGTCAGTTTTAGCTGCAGGCGCTAAGAAAGTTTATGTTGCCGCAACTCATGCACTCTTATCAAAAGATGCTACAGAAGTGCTTAATGAATTGCCAATTGAACAAATTGTAGTAACAGACACTATCAAGCACAGTCGTTACCCAGACAGAATGGTTCGTATTTCTGTTGACCAATTACTTGCTCGTGGTATTGATTATGTTTATAATGACCGTTCAATCCACCAAATTTTTGATGAACAAAATCGTCTAAAATAAAAGTAATAATTGCAGATTTACGAAAATAATCCCTATTTCGTTGGGGATTATTTTTTGTTAAAAAGTTAATCGTTTGACTATTCATATAAGCTAGTTAGTTGATATAATGAAATAAAAAACGTATAGAGTTAAGAATGAAAGGATAGAATATGGCTAGACGCAAAAATATGACAAGACGTAGAATCATTTTGGGAAATACTTTCCGTTTGATTCGTGAAAATGGCATGGATAATGTTTCCTTACAAATGATTGCAGAAAAGTCAGGTATTTCAAAATCATTACTTCAATCATATTACCCACATAAAGCAAAGCTTACTACTGATATTGTTCATAATTTATTTAATACTTTAAGTCAAGAAGTGAATACATATTATCCAGTAGAAGAGGGTAAAGCTCCATATACTCAAACCAAGGCGTTTATTTATACAATTGCTAACTTGGGAATGCATGATGATGGTTTAGATAGAATTATTTCTGAAGTGTTTTCAAGTAATGAATCTCTAGACACATGGGGAAATATGCTTTACAATTGGCTTCAAAATTATCACTTCTTTGATGAAGCTGATTCAAATACAGATGAAATTGAATCTGGTATTGCATTTGTAACTACTGGTATTGGTCGTCTTTATCGTGATCGTAAGAAGCATCATTTAACTGCTGAGAACTTAGCTGATTATGCAGTTGGTACTTTGATGTATAGCTTCCTTCATTGCTCATCTGAAGAAATTGATGTGGCTCTTAAAGAAGGCCATGATATTATTAAATCCGCTGATATGGAAAATGTTCATCGCGCAATCGATACAATGTTTGACGAAGGCAAAGAAATTATCAGCTAAAAGGGGAATTTAGCTATGGTTGATGGCTCAAGGGCCGAATTTAGAAGACAAGGTCAAGAGCAGAATACGCATTATAAAAGAATTTTAGCTTTTTTAATATTTTTAGTTGCGGCATTAAGTATGATTAGTGCTACATTTTTAAATCCTTTTTTTATGAAAAAGCAAATTAGAACTAGTAATAATCAAGCGGTTGTAGTTAGACAAGTAGATAGTCATTTTGATGATTTAGCAGATATTATTGGGGCTAATCATGATGAAAACTCTAACTTGCTTACTATTCAGCAGACACAACCGATTGCTGATTATATAATTGATTATTCATTAGGATTTCATTGGTTTAAAGTTGATAATAAAAAATTAGCAAAACAGATTCTGCATGATATAAATTTAAATATAGATAAAGGTTCATCTAGTGAAGCACAAAGAGTGCAAAGCAAGTTAAAAAAGGAAGGCAGCAACGCAATCTATGCTGTAATTCAAGCTTTTGACTTAAATGTTGTTACTTTAGGTGCAAATATTGCTGCATTATTATTAGTTGTTAATATTGTGATTATAATAGTAACAATTATTACAATGATTTCTTTAATTAGTGATATGAAAACCCAAAAAACTACTAAAGAGTTGATTCATTCAATTATGGCTTCAGGGATGTGGAGCGGTTTTTGGATAATTATTATTGCAGGCATTTTGGCAATTATTCCGGTGATTTTCAATGTTGAAACTTTAGGTGGATTGGGCTATTTAATGGAAATAAGCAGTAGTATTTTTCTAGAGTTTGTAATTGTAGGTGTTGTCATCTACGTATTATGTGCTATTCCATGGCAGATAACATCAACTAATAGTTAATAAAAACTGAGACAAGTGTCTCAGTTTTTTGTTGCAAAAAAACATATTCCTCGATATACTAATAAAATAGTTTAATTTTTCTTTAATTTAGCAGTAGGTGGAGAATGTGAAAAAATCAAAAATAATTAGTATATTTCTGGCAATTATGATGATTTTTGCAACATTATTACCCATGAGCACGCCTGTTCATGCAGACGATAAAGTTGCAGATAATTCTGTTTTGCAGAAAATAAAAAAATCAAAAAAGTTAGTTGTAGGGACTTCTGCGGATTATCCGCCACTAGAATTTACTACTAGTGATAATGGTAAAACCAAATATGTTGGAGTGGATATTGAATTAGCACGTGATATTGCTAAGGACTTAGGAGTAAAACTCGTTGTTAAAAATATGAGTTTTGATTCACTTTTAGTCGCTTTAGAAACTGGAAAAGTAGATATGGTTATTTCAGCAATGACACCAACTGTTGAAAGAAAACAAAGTATTGATTTTTCTAAAATTTATTACAGACCTAGTGGTGAATATTTCTTAATTAATAAACGTGATCAAAATAAATATAAAAAAATAAAGGACTTTAATGGTAAAACTGTTGGTGCTCAAACTGGTAGTATTCAATATAATTTAATTGAAAAGCAAATGAAGAAGTCTAAAGTAAAAGGACTTGGAAAAATCAATAACTTAGTTTTAGCTCTTCAATCAAATAAGGTAGCTGGAGTCGTTATGGAAGAAATGACGGCGAAAGCTTATGCACATAACAACAAAAATGTAATCGCAGTTAGAAGTGATTTACGCGAACAACAAGCAGGTAATGCAATTGCAATTGCTAAGGGACAAACTGGTTTAGTTAAAGCAGTTAACAAAACTATTGATCGTGTACAAAAAGAAAACTTAATTAATAATAAATATTTGCCAGAAGCAGCAAAATATATGAAAACTGCTCAAAAGACTAATACAATGATGAAATATGCACCATATTTTATTAAAGGTATTGGTTATACTATTGTGATTACCATTTTTTCAGTAATTATTGGTATCGTACTTGGGATTGTACTAGCTTTAATGCGCCTTTCTAAAAATAAAATTCTACATGCAATTTCTGTAGCTTATATCGAATTTATTCGTGGGACTCCTCAGATGGTACAAATTTTATTTGTTTACTTTGGAGTAGGAGCTCTTATTTCTAATTTATCTGCTGTAGTTGCTGGTATTATTGCTATTGGACTTAATTCAGGTGCCTATGTTGCAGAAGATATTCGTTCAGGAATTAATTCAATTGCTAAAGGACAAACTGAAGCTGCAAGATCTCTTGGTTTAAGTCAAGCAAAAACTTATCGCTACGTAATTATTCCACAGGCTCTTAAGAATATTTGGCCAGCACTTGGTAATGAATTCATTACTCTTTTAAAGGATAGTTCACTTGTATCTGTAATTGGGGTAAGTGAATTAATGTATCAAACAGAACTTATTCAAACTTCAACTTATCGTGGAGTATTGCCATTGTTTATTGCGATGATTATTTACTTCATTATGACTTTTACTTTATCAAGAATTTTGAATTTATTTGAAAGGAAGATGAAGCACAATGACTAAAATGATAGAAATTGATCATCTTAAGAAAACTTTTGGTAAAAATGAAGTCCTAAAAGATATTTCTGCAACAGTAAATAAAGGACAAGTAATTTGCATCATAGGTCCATCTGGTTCAGGTAAAAGTACGCTTTTAAGATGTTTAAATGTGCTTGAAACACCTACTGCTGGTCAGATTGTTTTTGATGGAACTGATTTGGCAAAATTAAAAGATGGTAAGCAATTAGATACACTTCGTGAAAAAATGGGAATGGTTTTTCAAAGTTTTAACTTATTTCCAAATATGAATGTTATTGAAAATATTAAATTAGCTCCAATAAAAGTTAAGGGTATAAGTGATCAAGAAGCTGAAAAAACTGGATTAGAATTATTAGAAAAAGTTGGATTACGCGATCGTGCTAAGCAATATCCTGCAAGTCTATCTGGTGGTCAAAAGCAGCGTGTAGCTATTGCTAGAGCCCTTGCAATGAAGCCTGAAGTGATGTTATTTGATGAACCAACTAGTGCCCTTGATCCTGAAATGGTTGGAGAAGTTTTAAAAACCATGCAAAACTTAGCTGAAAGTGGCATGACAATGGTAGTAGTGACTCATGAGATGGGGTTTGCACGTGAAGTTGCTGATGAAATTTGGTTTATGGCAGATGGTTATTTACAAGAAAAAGGAACCCCTGAAGAAGTATTTGAACATCCTAAGTCAGATAGAGCAAAAGATTTTCTATCTAAGGTTTTATAAGTAAAAAAAGAAGAGTTTGTAAAACTCTTCTTTTTTTATATCTTTATTGCTTAATTATAGTTAGTAGAGAGGATTCTGCATGAAAAAATTACGATGCCACTGACCTTTCTTCAAAATATCGAAATAGTTTTGAGGTTGGTGGTTGGTGGTGTCATTTTTAGGACTTAGAGTGGCCCAAGATTTTTCTCCTTGAAGTAAAATGTCAGATTTCATATTAGTATCACGTTGCTGAGCTGATACATATTGATAAGTATGAGGCTTAGGTGTGGCAACAGCAGCAGTTGGTGTTGTAGTTGCCTCTGTGTTTGTATCTTGCTTAAACAATTTAAACTTATATGTATAAACATTACCTATTTTTATTTTGTATTGATGTCCAGCAATAATAGGTGTTTTATCAGGAGAATAAGTTAGGACAGTTTTGAAATTGCCATAACCTGAAGAACTATAATTTGTAACATTTGTAGCTTTGTAATTTTGTTTAGTATCTAAATCAGTGATTGTGATATTTGGGGTATTTTTAATAGTTTTATCAGATAGATAAAGTGACCAAGCGACATTTTTTCCTTTAGATAATTCAATTGGAAAAAGACCACTTGAAGGATAAGCTACGATAGGCTGACTAGAGTCGCGGAATAAATCATCAACATTTAAAACTTTTTGTACAGAATACCGATAGCCATTAGATCCATAAGCTGCCCCTACTCCAGTAGTTGAAAGGCGACTTGATAAAATCCATGCTCTGTGGCCAGTGTCGGAACCTGATAAATTATAATGATCGGTAACTAGGTCAGTTATAACATCACCAGCAGATTGATTACTTACATTGAAATTTAAATTGGAAGTTTCAGAAGTGTCTTGAGCTACTTTCCACATAGATTTACTTACATAACTAGGTTTTGTTTCATTTGGTAAACCATGCTGATTTACGAATGGATTTGCATTAATAGCAGCCATTACAGCAGCTGTCTTTTGGGCATTTTTTTGGGCTAGTTTATTTTCTGTGACAGGTGTAAGTCCAAAAAGACTGCGATAATAATTAATATAATCTAATTGACTGTCAGCATATCTATTAGTGATTTGCCCTACTTTGAATTTTTTGGTGAGATGAGGGGTTTTTGAATAAATATTAGAAGCATTGTAGTTTTTCTTATTGAGGCTTGCATACTCATGCTGAAAATGATGAACTTGTTTTATTTCACCAGTCGTAAAAGTAGCAGCTTGAGTAGTATTTATACTTAGGGGAGCTGCTAGCAAAATTAATGCGGCAGTGAATGTAAATTTTTTAAATAGCATATGATCTCCTCTTTTCTTCTATAATCATATTATACCTTACAGTGAAAGTGCTTTATAACAAAAATGTTTTCAGTTTTTTTAACTATTACATCATTAATTGCGTATAATTAAGAGGTTAGTAACAATAATTAACGAGGTAAAAACAAATGACACAAAAAACACAAGTCGGATTATTATTCGGTGGTAATTCTTCCGAATATGAAGTATCAATTGTATCAGGTCGCAACATTTATAAGGCTATTGATAAGGAAAAGTTTGATGTACATCCAATCTGGATTACTAACGAGGGATATTTTGCAAATGAAGAAGAATCTTTCAAAGTTTTGGAAGATCCAACTTATCAAGTTCAAGATCCATACAAAGTAAACAACATTTCAAAATTAATTGAACTTGCTAATTTACCTGAACTTGATGTTTTCTTCCCAATTGTTCACGGTAACCTTGGTGAAGACGGTAGCCTTCAAGGACTTTTTAGAGTTTTAGACAAGCCTTTTGTTGGCGATGATGTCTTAGCTGCTGCAGTTACAATGGACAAAGAATTTACTAAAATTTTAGCTCAACGTGTAGGTGTTCCAGTTGCTGATTGGATTTCTATTAAGCGTCCAGAATATAATGATAAGACTAATGCAAAGTTGAACTATGATGTAGTGAGTGAAAAACTTGGCGGTGATTTATTTGTTAAGCCATCAAACCAAGGTTCTTCAGTTGGTGTAAGTCATGTAACTAATGCAGAAGAATACAAGAAAGCCTTAGAAGAAGCATTTAAGTATGATGATAAGGTTTTAGTTGAAGAAACTATTCATGGTAGTGAAGTTGAAACTGCTGTTTTAGGTAATGATGATCCAATTGTAGCAGGTGTTGGTGAAATTACTAATGCTAAAGGTTCATTCTATACCTATGAAAATAAGTATGATGATGATTCAACTTCTAAGCTCCAAATTCCAGCAAACTTGCCAGAAGATATTGTAGAAACCGTTCGTTCAAACGCCTTAAAAGTTTACCAAATTACAGAATGTTCAGGAATGGCAAGAATTGATTCAATGCTTACAGAAGATGGACGTGTTGTCTTAACAGAAGTTAATGCTCTTCCAGGCTTTACTAATATTAGCATGTATCCAAAATTGTTTGAAGAATTAGGTGTTTCTTATACTGATTTAATTACGCGTTTAATTGAAGCGGGAATTGAGCGCTACAATCATAAGAAGACTTTACTTCATAAACATGATTAAACATTAATGGAGGACTGAATGACTAGTAATAAGCATGATTTTGAAGAATTAACAGCACCTGCAGCTGCTGCCCAAGAACTTGGAATTAGTGTTGCTACTCTGCGTAAATATTCATTAATTGTTGAAAAAGTGACGGGGAATGCTGAATATTATGAAAGAACTAAGCAAAAATCACGCCTTTACACTAAAAAAGATATTAGGGATTTAGATGATTTTCACAAATTATCTAAAAATAATGGTTTAACTTTACAAGATGCTGCTCGTCAAATTTTTGCAGTGAGTGAGAAAAAGGTTACTGATAAAAAGCGTGTCGAAAAAGAAGTAAAAGAAGAAATTCCTACGGATGTAATGGATACTCAAGAAGTAGTTAGACTTCTTAACACCTTGCAGAGAACAATTGCTAATCAAAATAAGGCCATTGATGATTTGCAACAGCAATTGCTGCGAATTGAAAAGCAGAATAAAGACTTAATTGAGGCACAAAAGCAACTTGAAGCCCCAAGTAAAGAAGAAGTTAAAGCATTGCCAAATGTTGAAGATAATTCTGAAAAAAACTTGATTGAAGAACAAAATCAAGCAACTTCAGATTCAGTTGAAGCTGAATCTGAAGAAAAAGAAAATTCACATGAGATTTTAGCCAAAGCAAAAGAAAATGCTAAAAAACGTGCTACCGCTAACGTTCATCGTACTCTTGAAGATATGCAAGTACCAGTTGCTAAAAAGCACTGGTGGCAAAGATTTTTGAATTTATAATATAAAGAATTTGAATAATGATTTCAAATTGATTAAATTTTGAGAAAACGGCTTTTAATTGAGCCGTTTTTTGTCTACAGTGAATAGGTACAATTTAGGGAGAGAATAAACGATGAAAAAGAGAAAAATACGCTATATAGTTGCGTTTATTGCATTAATCATAGGATTGATATTAACTGCATGTACTTATTTTGCTAAGGATATTTATCAAAAAGATGATGTTGCAATGATTATTGATAAACAAATAAAAGATCGACTTATTGAAAAAAATAAGGATGTGTACGGAAATGAAGATCAAACCCGTGAGCAGACACTTCATTTAAAGATTTTATCCGGACAATATAAAGGAAAAACTTTTGTAGAGAAGAATATATATTATCCTTCTCAATTAGTTACGCAAAAATATCGTGCAGGACAGCGAGTTTTTGTCCACTTTAAAAAGGGTAATTTAACATTAGTTAATCCAAAGCGAGATTGGGTATTAGTACTAGTATTAACTCTTACAGTGTGTTTAATGATTTTAATGGCTGGGAAGCATACTATTGCATTATTAGTGTCAATGGCACTGAGTTGGCTTATTTTTTATTTAGTAATTTTGCTCGATGTAAAACTCAATGGGACACAAATTTTCTTAGTATTTGGTTTAGCTGATATAGTTTTTTCATTTGTCAGTCTACTTATTGTGCAAGGTTTAAATAAAAAAATGCTTGCAACGTGGTTAGCGACTCTTCTTGGAGTTTTTGTTTCATTTGCATTATGTTACATAATTATGAAGTTAACTGGTGAAAGTGAAATGAAATATGAAACAGGGGATTATGCAACGCAGGATCCACGTGGAATTTTCTTAGCACAAAGTATGTTAGGAATCCTTGGAGCAGTTATGGATGAAGCAACGGATATTGTATCTAGTCTTTATGAACTTGTTCAGACTAAAAAAGATATTACAGTTAAGCAATTAATTAAAAGCGGTCGAACTATGGGGCAAGAAATCATGGGACCTCTTATTAATGTCTTGGTTTTAATTTTTATTGCGGAAGAATTACCTATGTTAATCCTTTACTTGCGTGATAATAATACTTTGGGGTCTGCCTTTGGTTTTACTTTATCTTTAGGAGCTACACAAAGTGTTATTTCAGCAATCGGAATTGTATTAACAGTAGTGTTTGCAACAGGCTGCAGTTTATTATTTCTTAAAGATAAAAAATGGGAATGGGGTGTAAAAGAGTGAGTACTTTAACTGCTTTAATTATTGTTTTGGCAATTTTGATGACGATTATTGGCGGTGAAACTGGAATTAGAAGTTTTTTTAGTGTATTAATAAATACTTTGTTACTAATTTTGGTGGCAATTCTTATTTCCTGGGGAATTAATATCCCAATTTTGATATTGATTTTCATTCCTTTAAAATTAGCTACGATTATTTTTTTAGGAACTCACGATTATACTGTGGCTAAAAATTCTTTTTATTCCTCATTTTTAGTGTGTTTAATTGTATGTGCTTTAATTGTTGGATGTCAATGGCTGGTTCAGGCGGCAGGTTTAGGTCCAGAAGCTGGTGAAGTATTAGTTGGGCTTTCCCAAATGCCTGGTCTTAATTATGGTATGATTGCAGTAGCGGTGGCAATTTTTTCAGCACTTGGTGCGATTGCTGAAGCTGCAGTAGCCATGAGTTCAGGATTGCTTGAAATAAAAAAGCACAATCCTGAAATTAGTCGTAAAGATTTAATGGCAAGTGGTAATGCAATTGGAAATGACGTTTTAGGAACAGCAATGAACACTATTTTATTTGGTATGTTTGGAAGCTTCCTGTCATTATTTTTATGGTATTATCGACTTAACTATACTATTGTCGAAGTATTAAATGAAAAGTTATTCGTTAATGAAGCATTGATAATTATGTACTCTTTAATAGGAGTAATTTTAACCGTTCCTCTTTCGACCATCTTTTTGACAAAAGGAATGGAAAAGAATGAAAGTGAGAAAAAATATGAAAATAGAAAATCTAACTCTAACTAATTTTAATGGACGTAAGTTTAATATTCATACTTATACTTTAGAAAAAAATCCGCAATTAGTAGAAAAAGTGAAGCCATTAATTATCGTAATCCCCGGAGGAAGTTTTGATCATTTATCTAAGCGAGAAGGAGAGCCAGTAGCTTTAGCATATTTATCTCATGGATATAATGCAGTTGTTATGGACTATAACTTAGTGCAAGATCCGGGAACAATTTATCCGGATGCAGGCTTAGATGTGCTTACTACAGTGAAGTACTATCGTGATAATGCCAAAAAATATGATATTGATCCAGATAAAATTATAACTATTGGCTTTTCAGCAGGTGGTCATGTAGCAAGTAGTGCAAATTATATGGCTAATAGTGAAGAGTTTGCAGAAAAATATGATTATAATTCAAAAGAAGTTTTACCAAATAAAACAATACTAGGCTATCCACTCATTAATATTGATCAATTAGGCTTTGCAATGCCAGAAGGCGCAGAAAAAGAATTGCCATCTGATGCTAAATTACGAGATACTGCACGTGGCGTTACAAGTAAAACTCCGGCCACCTTTATTTTTCAAGCATGGGATGATCCTATTGTGTTGATTTCTAATTCTATTGAATATATTCGTGCCCTTTATGCAAATCAAGTAAAATGTGAAGCGCACTTATTTACTAAAGGTGGGCATGGTTTTTCATTAGCTCGTCCTGAAGTAGTAGAAGAAGGGCGCGAGTATCAAGACAATCCACATGATGCTAAGTGGTTTAACTTAAGTCTTGAGTGGCTAAAGGAAGAATTGAATTAAATAATAAAATAAAAGACTCTAGTAATCCTAGAGTCTTTTATTTGTTATAAAGTTAACTAATTTAATGCATTTTTATCACGGAAGAATAATACTTCTCTACCGGCAACTTTTTTGCCACTAGATTTATAGATAGTTAATCGAACGGCCTTAGCTTTTACATCTCTTAAACCGATAACTTTGTTTTTGCTATCAGCTTTCCAAGATAAACGCTCGCCATATGGTTTGAAAGTTTCACCATCTGTAGAAATTTCTACACTAACTTCAGTAGGATCACTATCATGGTCAATATTACGAGGAACAAATGCCATCCGACTTAAACTTTCAAGCTTATTGAAAGTAAAAGTTAATTTCAATGGATTTGTTTCACTTATTTCATCTAAAGTTTTCCATTCACTAGCAAGTTTAAGATCAGTTAAATAACTAAGTGGATGATGACCTTCACTTTCTAAATTACTGTTAACACGAACATTATCAATTGCGTAATCTAAGGCGTCGGGTTTAGTTTTTGCTCCAAATGGATCTGACCACTCAGATACTTTATTTCCTGCAACATAACGGAGGCGCATGACATAGCGTGTATTTGGCGTTAATTCATGGAAAGTGAAGTTATCCCCATCAATGCCATCATAAAGTAATCCATTAACTTCGATTTGGACACGGTCTGTTAATTGAGGCCAAGTTACAGTTAATGAATGAGCGCTGGTCTTAGTTTGGTCAATCATTGGTTGTTTTGGTGAACGTAATAGTGAATCAGTGATTGCATGAACTAGAGTGCTGCTTCCATAATTAAAGTTTTGAATTTCAATTTCAATTTTAGAATCAGTAATATCTCGATTTGCTAATTTGATTTGAAGAGCAATTTGTTTATTAGTTTGATAATCACTAAATTGTGGAGTCCAATTGTAATTAGTATTAAAGAAATAGCCTTCTTTTGCATGAGCAAACGTATCAACTGTACCATATTCTTGCATTGGTACATCTTGATCATTTATTTTAACTTTTACCTGATCTGGATAAGAATCACACATAATATTTAAGTTGGTAGTTTGGTGAGTTTCCATCTTAGAAAAGTTTCCATCCACTGGTTCCATATTGATAGTTAATTTGCCAGCTTCTAGATTTGATGAAATAGTAGTTTCACTATGACTATGAGTATAATCAGTTGAACCATTGTCATCATAGAAGGTAAAGCTGCTCTTTCCTTGAGGATAAAGCACAAAATTACGCTCTCCAATATCAAAGATAGCTCCTCCACGAATAAAGACGGGCAAGTGCCAGACTGGATAGGATAATTTATTAAATACTCGTCCTCCAAGGAATTTCTTTCCAGTAAAAAGGTCGACCCACATTGTACGATGATTTGGTAAATAAAGGTTATCCTTACGGCTATCGCCATTGCCATCTTCGCGACCATTAGTAATAGGAGCAATTAATAAGTTAGGTCCAAGCATAAATTCATGACCAACTTGTTCAGTATAATTTACATGTTCTTGAGGAAAATCAATGAAAAATGGTCGCATAATTGGCTCGCCATCTTGTGCAGTATACATCAATGAGTAGAGATAATTTCTTAATTGCTTGCGTAAAGTAAGATAAGCTCTATTAATTCGAGTCATTTTAGAATTGTAAGCAAATGGTGTCTTGCTAAAGTTACCTTGATTATCCAAACTAAAGAGAAGTGGAGTAAAAGTCTTCCATTCAAAGTCACGAATGGAAATTTGAGCGTTTCCTCCGCCTTCAGTTCCATCTACTGCACTACTTAATATCGGTTGACCTGATAAGTTAGAGCCGATAAAACCGGCAACTTGAGTAGCAATATTTTCCCAATTGCCACCAATATCTCCAAAAGCAATAGCGGAATTCTTTTGACTGCCGCTATTACCAGTAGTAGATAAAATTAATGGACGAGTTTGTTTAATATTATTATCAAGGATTTGGGTATCTTTTTGAAGTAAGTCGCTATCACTGGTATTAGTTGCAACAAAGGATGTTGTCGCAGGTAAAGATGCATTATTAGTCCAAAGCCCGGGTTGAACTTTTTTGGAAATTGCATAATTATTAAAGTTATTAATTGCTTCTTCGTCTACATCATGATTGCCATAGTTTGGAATAAACCAACCAAGTGGAAAATGAAAACGCTGGAAGCGATCAATCATTGCACGAGCTGAAAATTGATATTGTTTTTCTCCATTAAGAGAGGCACTTGCAACTGCTTCATCAGCTGAACGAGTTTGAACATAGTAATTATTATCTTCATAAGCTTCAGCACTGCGGTCTCTAGCTACGCTTGGTTTCCACATAGTATTTAAAAAGTTGCCAGCATATCCTAATTCTAAGGCATATTTTGGTAAAAGGGCTGGCTTACCGGTTAAGAGATAATATTTCTTTAAAATATCTTTAGGGGAATCTCCAATAATATAAAAATTATCAAAGACATTGGTTTTATGAGCTAACATTGTAGCTCCTTTTTCAAATTTACCAAAGTCATACTCACCAATAGTAGTTGTATTTCTTAGCTCACCAAAACCAGCATTTGACCAAAAGAAAGGAACTTGTGTTAATACTCCACCTTTTCCTTTTATTTGGTCACGTTTAATTTTGATATTTTGTCCTTTATGACTGAAATATCCATTTTGCATTCCCCCACCATAATAAAATTCATTTTTATTTTGGTTAAGAATTTCTACACTAGCATCTTGACCGATTTCAATGGGACTTTTTTGAACTAAGCGAGTATGGTGTAATGTTTCATCAAAGATACTCATTACAGCTGGGTTTTGTTGAAAAATAAGCTGATAATTCCCTGATTGAATAATCAATGAATCACTTGTAGCACGTGGATTTGATTGTTCAAATAAATGGTTGTCAAATTTAGATAGATCAACAAATGAAGTATGGTTTTCGTCAAAATTTTTACTTGGATCTAAAAAATAACGGAAGATCCCGTCACTAATAATATAAAGACGAGCGACCTCACCAGTGGAATAATGGAGTTCATAGTAATGGTCACGCTTGTTAGCACCAATAAGTTGACCTAGCTGGTGTCTTTTTATTTGCATATCTTGATCTTGCATTATAATTCTTTCTTTCTTCTAAAACTTATTACTACCATTATAACCAAAAAATAGAAATTTTTTGAGTAATTATTCTAAAACTGGTAAAGACCAATTTTTTAGGATAAAATAGAATTATAATTAATTGAGTTTAGATTGTTTTATTAAAAAGTAGAAGGAAGAAAGTTATGAAGTATTATATTCATGCCGATAAATTTTTCTTGAAAAATAGAACTGAAAATGGTGGTTACTTAGAGATTGAAAATGGTAAGTTTGGTTTTTATTATCCAGAAGCGGATAAGCCAAATGGAAAGATTATTGATTATTCTGGTAAGTGGATTGCTCCTGGATATGTTGATACCCACATTCATGGTTCGTTAAAAGAAGATGTGATGAAGAGTGATTGGGAAGGAATCAATAAGATTTCTGAAGGCCTTTTAAGTGCGGGTGTAACTTCTTGGATGCCAACTACTATCACTGCTGCAAGTGCTACTTTAACAAAAATTTGTGAAATGTTTGCTGAGCATCAAGGTGAAGAAAGCGGAGCTAAGATTAAAGGAATTCACTTTGAGGGACCATTTTTTACAGAAGAACATGCCGGTGCAGAAAATCCTAAATATATGATGGATCCAAGTGTTGATGAGTTTAACAAATGGCGTAAAGCTTCTAATGGAATGCTTAAGAAGATCTCAATGGCACCAGAACGTCCAGGTTCAGCTGAATTTATTCGTGAAGTGACTAAAGAAGGCGTAGTTGTTGCATTAGGACACTCAAGTGCAAGCTTTGAAGAAGCAGTACGCGGAATAGAAGCTGGAGCTAGCATGTTTACTCATACTTTTAATGGGATGCCAGATCCAGCTCATCATGGAGCTACTATTTCAAATGCGGCAATGGCACTTAATAACATTACTGATGAACTTATCTGTGATGGTCATCATGTGCAAGAGCCAATGGTGCGCGCTTTGATTAATGCCGTAGGCGAAGAACATGTAGCGCTCATTACTGATTGTATGGAAGCAGGAATGATGCCTGATGGCGACTACATGCTGGGAGAATTACCAGTATATGTAAAAGATGGTATGGCACGCTTAAAAGATGGAGATAATTTAGCAGGAAGTATTTTACAGCTTAAAGATGGGGTTAAGAATGTGGTTGATTGGAATATTACTACTCCTGAAAAAGCTGTCATGATGGCAAGTTATGTTCCTGCAAAAAGCGCACATTTGGATAATTGTGGTGTTATTGCTCCGGATAGGGATGCTGACTTCTTGGTTTTGAATCCTGATATGACATTGAGTGAAACTTACTTAAATGGTGAATCGAGATATAAGGCATAATTTTTAATTAGTTTATGAAAAAAGTTATTTCATTTTTAGGCTATGGAATTATTTTGATGGTTGCATCGTATTTAGCATTAAAAAATACTAACCATCCACAAACATGGATAAATATAATTCCAATGTACGTTGCAACATATGGCATAGTTGAAATTATTAAAAGTCAAAAAATACATAATATTTTTATAAAAACTCTTTTAATAATATTACTGTTAATATGCATTTTCATATTTATTTTGATTTTTATAAATTAAGAAATATTTTCTAGTTAAGTATTAAAAACCGTTGATAATAAAGGTTTGATTGATATGAACCTCAAAATTATCAACGGTTTTTGTTAGGATAAAAAATATTAGGCATTTTAAATGTAAGCGCTTTACAAAATGGAAGGAATTTGATATATTATAAGTGTAAAGAAAAAGAAGTGAACGTTAAGAGAGGATGAGTTCCGATGGGCTAAGTAAGATTATTAATAATTTTGAAAGGCTTGTGATACCAATGGGCATGATAATTAACTTAATGGTTAAATATACGAAGTGACTTAAGTTTTTAACATAAGAGGCTCGAAACTTATTAAGTGAGCGCAGAAACAATATTTATAAGGAAGTCACTTTATTGAATATTTCGGAAAGATTAATGTATGACATATAATAATAAAATAAAATGACCTTTTACTAGATAGTTAAGTGAAAGGTCATTTAATTTGTTTGAAAATATAAAAACTCCTGACGAACTCGCCTTGAGCAGTTTCAGCAGGAGCTTATTAATTAATAAACGGCACCATCATAAAAGCCGTAACGTGGTTGATTAAAGTTGTAATCCTTAAGTTCGCTAATCTTAATTGCATTGTCGCAAACACCCCAACTCATTAAGTTGATAGGCTTACCATAATCTTCATCAGGGATTACAAGTAAGATGAATTTACCTTGGCTTAATGCGTAACCAAGTTCCATTCCAAGACCAACATCTTCTTCTTCAGGAATGTAAACACCAATCATTACGTCACTGGATTTAATACCAAGCAAATCACCATGGTAAGTTGCGTCAGCCCATTCTACATCGTGCAAATATTCAGGATGTTCATCAACTCGAATATCTTTATATTGATTTTGAAGGGGTACATAGCTATTTTCTAAATCGATGGTAGGATTTTCCTTTAAAGCTTCCATAGCTTCTTTATAAGCCTTATTTTGCTTGTCACTGAACCAACCGGCACCAAAATAAACTGTCTTTGTTTTAGTCATAATATTTTCTCCTAAAAAATCAAAACTTACTTAAATAACTTTAACATTAAAATATTTGAAAATTTAGTCTTGTTGTTTTAGCCTAATGGGTGTATTAACAAGAAATTTTTTTAAAGGAAAGTACATAAAATGTTAAAACAAAATTATTTTAATCCAAATGCTGTTTACGTAATAGATGGCACTTCTCAAGATGAAGTACTAAAGAAAATATATGACAAGTTATTAGAAAATGGATATGTAAAAGGAAATTTTTTAGAACATATTATTAATCGTGAACATAATTTTCCAACTGGATTAACATTAAATACTTTAGGTAAAAATTTACCTAATATTGCCATTCCGCATACTGAGGGAGAATTTGTAAATACTAGTTTAATTATTCCAGTAGCTTTAAAAACTCCAGTGGTTTTTCACAATATGATAAAACCGCGTGAAAAATTAGAAGCTAAGTTTCTTTTTATGCTCTTAGATAATCATCCAGATGGTCAAGCTCAGCTATTAAGTAAGGTGATGGATTTTTTAGGAGAGACACCTACTGATGAGTTACGTCACTTTTTAAATTTTGAAAATCCAAAAGCAATTTATGAATTTTTAGAACAAAAATTTTAATTAAAAAACTGCCCAATTTTGAGCAGTTTTTTTGTTATGTTCTTTCATAGTTTTCATTAGAGTATTCTTTAATCCATTTAGCATATGTGGCAAGTTTATTTTTCATAAATTCGGCTTGGACTTTTGCATCTTTTAGTTGTTCATCTGCATAATTTTTATATTTTTTTAAATAGTCATAACGCTCTTGTAACGTAGAATTGCCTTCTTGGCATAAATCAACATACTTTTTTATATCACTTATGGTCATACCACATTTTTTTAAGTGGATAATAGTTACAAACCATTCAAAGCTATCTTTATCAAATAATCTATTATTATTTTTATCGCGTTTAACGGTGGGAATGAGTCCTAAATCTGTATAATAACGTACAGTATATGGGGTTAAACCAAACTTCTTAGAAATTTCTTTAACGGTGTACAATTATTTCCTCCAATTTTTAAATAAATACTTGCCTTAAGGTTAACTCGAAGGTATAAGATAGTCAACATAAATTATTAATGACGAGAAAGGGAATAATATTATGACTAAAAATTCAAAGGTATGGCTAATTACTGGTGCTAGCAGAGGTATGGGAAAAGACTTTACTCAGGCTGCATTAGATAGTGGAGATAAGGTAGTAGCTACTGCGAGAAATGCAGAAAAACTTGATCAAGTATTTGAAGATACGGATAACTTATTAAAGATATCTTTAGATGTTACTAGTCCAGATTCAATTACAGTAGCTCTTGAAAAAATCATTGCTAAATTTGGACGAATTGATATTTTATTAAACAGTGCTGGTAACTTTTATGGTGGTTATTTCGAGGAACTTAGTCCTAAGCAGATTCGTGCACAATTTGAGACTAATGTTTTTGGTACTATGAATTTGACTAGACAAGTTCTTCCAATTATGCGTAAACAAAAATCAGGTCATATAATTACATTGTCATCTAGTGCAGGACTTAAAGGTTTTGAATTTAATTCGGCTTATTCAGCATCTAAATTTGCTCTTGAGGGCTGGATGGAAGCGTTAGTACCAGAACTTGCTCCATTTAATATTAAGTTTACAATTGTTGAACCAGGATTTTTCCGTTCAGAGTTTTTAACTAAAAATTCAACTAAATTTGGAGATATTGAAATTGCTGACTATTCAGAGAGAAGAAAAAATTATCAAAATTTCTTTATTGATCAAAATGGTAAGCAGCCGGGTAATCCTCAAAAACTTGCTGAAGCTTTAGTTAAAATTGGCCATGAAGATAATCCTCCATTGCACTTTTTGGCCGGGCAAGATGCAATTGATGCAGCGGAAGACAAGATTAAAAAACTTCAAGCAGATATTGAAAGTTATCGTAATATTTCAACGGATATGAATTTTTAATCTAAACTAGATGAAAGTTAATAAATAGTTAAAGCTTAATTTCTGAATAGAACAAAAATTTTAAAAAAGAAAAAACTGCCCGTTTGGACAGCTTTTTTAATCTTCTAAATAAATTTGACGCAATTTCATAATATCAGCACTTGATAACTTCATTACTTCCCGTAAATAATTATTGATGCTACCATAATTATCATTTAATACTTTAAGGGCGTGATCAATATATTCTGGTCGAACGCTTTGAATATCACGAATTGATTGCAGGGTATTTTCATTCTTACCTTGCTTTCTTTCACGTTCAACTAAGCCTTCAATAAAGTCGCGAGTAGTAATATTAGTAAGTAAATAATCCTTCTTGATAGTTTGAAGTGGAACACCAAGTGCAGTCAAGATTAGTAATGCTCCAAATCCAGTTCTATCTTTTCCAGCAGTACAGTGAAAAATTAACGCTTCATTATCTTTATCATTGGCAAGCAGTTCATCAAAAAAACTACGGTAAGCTTTTCTAGCTGAATCACTTTCAATCATATCCTCATAAGCGTAAAGCATATGGTCAAAACCAAAGTCTGCATCCTGCTTTGATTGATTTTCTAAATCAGTAATACTTTTTGATGAATTAGTTAAATCCTCACTGAATACTGGGTTAAATTCATATTTAGCACCTTCTGGCACACGATCTGGTTGCTTATCAACTTCAGCTTGACTTCTAAAATCAACAACAGTTTTAACGCCATAATCTTTTAAAAAATCTAAATCCAATAAAGAAAGATCAGCTAGATTACCAGTTCTTAAAAGTTTATGCATTTTTATTTTTTTACCAGATAAAGTTTTATAACCACCAAGTTCACGGAAATTTCTACCGCTGGTTACACCTATTAATTGGTTAGTTAATTTTTCATTCAAAATAAAATCCTCCTCTCAAAACTCTCACAATTGGAATTATTGTACCAACAAACTTCAATTAAAACAAACATTAAGAAGTAACAGCTTACAAAATTATGCTAAAATAAACTTAAGTAAGCAGATGCTATTATTAGGAGATGAAAATATGGCACAAGAAAGTATTTTAGTACCAGTGGACGGTTCAGAATCAGCTGAAAGAGCTTTTGATAAAGCTGTTAAAGTTGCAATGACCGATAAAGCTCATGTAGATATTTTGAATGTTATTGATACTCGCCAATTTATGGGCGAAATGCAAGACACTTTGATTTCTGGCGATACAATTTATCAAATGACTCAAGATGCAGAAGAATATTTGAAGAGCTTGAAGAAATGGGCACATGATAATTTCAACTTCGATGATATTGATTACCACATTCGTTATGGTAGTCCTAAGAGAATTATTTCTTATGATTTCATCAAAGATCACAACGATAACTTAATTGTTATGGGTGCAACTGGTCTTAACGCTGTTGAAAGAATGCTTATGGGTTCAGTTACTGAATATGTTAATCAACATGCTTTAGCTGATGTGTTGATTGTTAGAACTGATATGGCTAATAATCCAATTAAGCCAACTATGCGTAAAAATTAAAATTTAAAGTCTGATTTTTCAGGCTTTTTATTTTTTTGCAAAATTGCAAGCGCTTTTTATTAAAATTTCTCTTGCGGAAAGCCGAATATTTAGGTATTATTTTCTACAAATGAACGCGAGTAAAGAAAAGGAGAGGGAGTAATCGTGCAAGTGGGATTTACAACATTTTTTATAAAATGCAATCCTATGGGTGTGGTGTTCCCTTTTTTTGGTCGTGAGAATTTTGTTCGTTTTTCAGTAAAAAAGTTGTTGAATAGACTTGATACAGGCCTTATTGGCTAGTTATTGGGTCTTTTTTATTGCTCGTTTTTTCGGAGGAAAAATTGAAAAAGTTAAAAAAGGTGCTATTAGGACTGCTAAGTATAATTATGGCGATTAGTTTAGCAGCTTGTTCAAAATCTTCATCTTCTAAGCAGAAGAAAGATTATACGCCAAAGTCATTAACTGTTGCTTTTGTACCAAGCCAAGCTGCTAATAAGCTAGAAGCGCGGGCTAAGCCAATGGAAAAAATGCTGTCTAAAAAGTTAGGCATTCCAGTACACGTTACAATGTCCATTGACTATACCACAGTGGTAGAAGCGATGAAGTCTCGTAAAGTAGATGTAGGTTTTTTACCTCCAGATGGATATGTATTAGCTCATAAGCAAGGAGCTGCTGATGTGCTTTTGCAAGCTTTAAGATTTGGAATTAAGCAACCTGGTGGACAAAACACTAAGGATTTAGTTGATTCATATCGTGCAGAAATTTTAGTCAAAAAAGGTTCAAAAATTAAATCTTGGAAGCAGTTAAAGGGCAAGAAAATTGCGGTTCAAACACCGACTTCCAGTGCTGGATATGTATTTCCGGTTGCTGAACTTGAAGAAAAAGGGTTGAACGTTTTAAAAGATAGTAAATTAGTAACTGTGACTGGTCATGACCAAGCGGTACTTGATGTTTTAAATGGAGATACAGATGCTGCTTTTGTATTTGAAGATGCAAGAAACTTAGTTAAAGGTGATGTACCAGATATTATGAAGCGCGTAGTTCCAATTTATTTCACTAAGCCAATTCCAAATGACACTATTTCTGTTAGAAGTGATATGAGTCCTGCTTTTAAAAAGAAGCTCGCAAAAGCTTTTATCGAAATTGGAAAGTCTAAAGAAGGCCATGAAATGATTGCATCGCTATATACGCATCAAGGCTATGTTCCAGTTAAAGATTCAGACTTTAATGTTGTACGTAAATACGACAAAATTATTGAAAAAGAAGAAGACAACAAATAAAAAGGGGCAATACTATGGCAAACGAGCCAATGATTCAATTACAAGATGTAAGAAAAGTTTATGATAATGGAACCGTTGGGTTAAAAGATATTAACCTCACAATTAATAAGGGAGAATTTGTGGTAATTGTTGGTTTATCTGGTGCGGGTAAGTCAACCTTACTTCGTTCAATTAATCGTCTGCAAGATATTACCAGCGGAAATATTTTGATTGATGGAAAATCAATTACTAACGCAAAAGGTAAGGAATTACGTTTAATTAGACGTGATATTGGGATGATTTTCCAAAGTTTCAATTTAGTTAAGCGTTCAAGTGTTTTACGAAATGTTTTATCAGGAAGAATCGCTTATTATCCAACTTGGAAATCTACCTTTAACTTATTTACTGATGAAGATAAACAAAAGGCTTATGAAGCACTTCAAAGAGTGGATTTAGCTGAAAAAGTTTATACTCGTGCTGATGAATTATCTGGTGGTCAACAACAACGTGTTGCAATTGCACGTGTGTTAACTCAAGACCCTAAGATTATTTTGGCAGATGAACCAACCGCTTCGCTTGATCCACGCACTTCAAAACACGTTATGAAAGACCTTAAAATGCTCAATGAAGAATATGGCATGACTGTTATTGCCAATTTGCATAGTGTGGAACTTGCTCGTGAATTTGGTAGTCGTGTAATCGGTGTGCGCAAAGGTGAAATCGTTTATGACGGTAAGATGAGTGAAACTCCAGAATCAGTATTCAAGGATATTTACATTGATAAGGAGAAGCGTGGCAATGAATAATTCAGAGCATTTAAAACAATTGCCAAAGAAAAAATTCCAAATAATGAATATTGTTTGGATACTTGTTTTCATTGTAGGTTTTGTTCTTTCAGTTCAAAGCACAGATACTCATCTTAGTGATTTATTTAAAAATTTTGGTCAATTTTGTGATATTTTTGTTGAAATGAGTCATCCAGATTGGAATTACTTTTCAACAGTTGTTGGACCATTAATTGAAACTTTGAAAATGGCAATTTTAGGTACATTTTTAGGTTCGATTATTGCTTTTATTTATTCTTTTGCAATTGCTAGAAATATTGTAAAAAATAAGATTATTGTTGCAGTTTTGAGAATTATTATGAATATTATCAGAACTGTGCCTGACCTGCTATTAGGTGCAATTTTTGCAGCAATTGTAGGAATTGGACCACTTGCAGGTGTCTTGGCATTAACTGTTTTTACTTTTGGAGTAGTTGTTAAGCTCTTTTATGAAGCAATTGAAACCATTGATGAAGGTCCAATTGAAGCAATGAAAGCAGTTGGTGCAAATAAACTGCAAATTATTCAAGAAGCTGTAATGCCACAAGTTTTAACTTATTTTATTTCATATGTTTTATATGCTTTCGAAATTAATGTTAGAGCTTCGACTGTTCTTGGTTATGTTGGTGCTGGTGGTATCGGTGTTCTTCTTCAAATTAGTTTAGGAAGATTTAATTATGCACAAACAGGTTTAATTATTTTGGTAATCTTTGTTGTAGTCTTCCTTATTGACTATGTATCTTCTAAGTTTAGAGAGGCGGTAATGAAATAATGAATAGCTTAACAAAATTGCCTGCTAAGCCGGTAAATATGAAGAAGAAAGCAACTTATTGGATAAGCGGTATTATTACTGTCGGATTAATTATCTGGTCGTTTACTGGAATGGAATTAAAATTAAGTCCTAATTTTAGTAAGTTGATTGGATCAATTTTTTCGGGGCTTTTTCATCCAGAATGGAAATATGTCTATAATGGTACAGGAGAAGATTTAGTTTCTCAATTATGGCAAACTTTGTGTATTGCATTTTTAGGAACATTTATTTCTGCAGTGATTTCATTGCCTTTTGCATTTTGGGCTGCCAATACTAAACATAAAAAATGGTTTGTAAGTCGAACAGGTCATATTGTTTTAACTGCAATTAGATCATTTCCAGAAATTGTTCTTGCATTGATGTTTATTAAAGCTGTTGGTCCAGGTGCTGCAGCCGGTGTTTTGGCACTTGGCTTCCACTCTGTAGGGATGCTGGCTAAGCTCTTTTCTGAAGCTATTGAAAACTTAGGCGAAGGTGCAAATGAAGCAATCACAGCTGCTGGTGGTTCTAAGTTTAATATTGCAATGTTTGCGACAATGCCTAATTTGATGCCAGCGCTTGTTTCAAATACATTATATCGTTTTGATGTATCAGTTCGTTCAGCTTCTATTCTTGGTTTAGTTGGTGCTGGTGGTATTGGTACACCATTGATGTTTGCATTGAATACTCGTGATTGGAATCGAGTTGGAATTATCTTACTTGGAATTATTGTAATGGTCGTAGTTATTGACTGGATTTCAGGTTGGATTCGTAAAAAGCTAGTATAATTTAATAACACTCACCACATGGAAAAAATCCATGTGGTTTTTTATTAAAAAACGTTATTAATAACAAAATTATTTTTATTTTTTGTTATTAATTTTTAGCGTTTTCAACTCCATATCCCTTGCCAGAGTAAGACTTCAGCTCTTAAAACTTTTTCTAAAAAATACTTGCATTTA
>NZ_JBQXFW010000011.1:0-23823 GCF_052615405.1 Lactobacillus sp. PSON
GCTTTGATGGACTTGGGTTATCTGCTGGTTTATTGTCATCTGGCTTCGATGGACTTGGATTATCTGCTGGCTTATTGTCATCTGGCTTCGATGGACTTGGGTTATCTGCTGGCTTATTGTCATCTGGCTTCGATGGACTTGGATTATCTGCTGGCTTATTGTCATCTGGCTTCGATGGATTTTTAGCATAAACTACAAACACATCATAGTCATTGTCTGTATCCTTTAATACTACAGACTTTACATTATTACCATCACCGTCTTGTGACACCTTAGCCACATGATAACCATCAATAGTTGGTGATACAGCATTTTGAACTTCTTTACTTGTATCATCCCAAGCAAGTGGAGTTGTATATTCACCTGTTACTTTATCCTTTACCCCATTTTGAACAAAATGAACTGTTTGTTTAATTGCTGGTGAAAGACTCTTACCACTTTCATCTACATAATTAATAGTACGAGTTACATCTTTACTATTAGTTACTGGTTCTAATTCATGTTCAACATAAAGAGTAAAGTTCTGATTACCTGCAGATATTTCACTTGGAATAATTAAATCTTTATTGATTACTTTATAATCTTTATTTTCAAGATCTTTTATTCTTCCAGCAAGATCATAGTCAAATGAACTACCAGCATCTTTTTCACCTGAAGACTTTTCATAATCTGAAAGATCTTTATTAGTTGTTGCGTCATGAACTACAACAGTAATTGAACCCTTTGGAGTTACAACTTCACTTAAAGTAATCATAATGTTGTTATCATTACTATCAATATTTGCTTTTTCACTAGCAACTTGTCCAGTCTTAAGATTAACAGCATTATTATTTTCTTTAACTGCAACAACAGCATACTTTGTAGAATCTACAGCTGGAATTTCAGCAAATTCATCATTTTCCGCAATCCAATTTATCTTACCATCTTGATTTTTAATAGATCCATCACTATTTAAGGTTACAAGCTTTCCAGTTACATCATCTTTAGTTGCTTGGCCTTTAAAGCTTATGCTTTGCTTAATACTTGGCAAGATATTTTTACCATTTTCATCAACATAAGATACATTTCTCGTTATTGTCTTTTCTTCATTAATAGAAGTTGTATTATGTGTTAAATGAATTTCAAAGTTATTCTTAGCAGGATATTTTGCAAACTCTTGCCCATTATCAAAGTCATTACTTACTAATTTATATCCCTTATCAATAAAGCTTTGAATTCGATCGGCAGTACTATAATCAATTGCATGACCAACTTTTCCACCAAGTTTTACAGTTTCTACTGGTGTATTCATTGTATCGTCGTAGTAAACAACAGTTCCTGTAGTTTCTACTGGTGCCTTCTTAGTCAATGTAATAACAATATTACTATTTAAAGAAGTTGGAGTTACATCTTCACTAGAAACTTGTCCATTATCATTTACAGTAGCTTGAGAATTATTTTGTCTAATTCCTGATACATAGTAGTCACCTAATTGAACTTCAGAAACAGCATCAAACCTACTATCATTTGAAGCTTTCCATGTAAGCTTTCCATTAGTAATAATTTTATCATTTTGAACAGTTACTAATTGTCCAGTTACATTGTCAATAGTTCCACTTGCTTCAAATTCTACAACTTGTTTAATAGGGGCAATTGATTTAGAGCTATCTGCATATACATAATTAATAGTTCGACTTACTTGTTTAGTTAAGTCGTCTTTAGTGTAATTACCTGCTAAATGACTGGAATCAATATTAGAAGTAGTATGAGCTAAATGAATATTGTAATCATTATCAGAGGTAGTAAATACTGTATTTTTACCCCAATCACTAGAAATCAATTTATATCCTTGATTTTCATACTTAGCAATTTCATTATTGGCATCGTAATTAATCTTGTTGCCGAGCTTACCAGTGAATTCTCTAGTTTCAATTACTTTTCCAGTAGTGTCATCAATATAAGATACACGTGCATAAGCTTTTGTTTGCTCAAGTACAATCACAATATTCTTATTGCTATCAGTTGGAAGAACTTTTTCACTAGCAACTGCTCCTGTCTTCATATCAACATTAGCATTGCTTCCAATTTCTTTAATTCCAATTACACGATAATTGTTATCTACTGCTCCAACTATAGCAAACTCGCCATCATCAGGAGTCCAGTTCATTTGGCCATTTTGGTCTTTAATTGAACCGTCAGTATTTAAGTTAACAAGCTTGCCAGTTACTTCATCTTTAATGGCTTTACCTTTAAAGGTTACGCTCTGGTTAACAGCAGGTAAAACATCACTACCATCCTTATCAATATATGATACTTTGCGAGTAATTGTCTTTTCATCATTTACAACATTAGTGTTATGTACCATATGAACTTGGAAGTTGTTCTTTTCAGCATCCCCATCAAAAGTAGAAACACCATCTCTAAAGTCATTTGAAACAAGTTTATAACCTTTATTCAAATATCCTTGAACAATACTTGCAGTATGATAATTAATTAGTTGTCCAACTTGACCGCCTAATTTATCAATTTCAATAGTCTTCCCTGTTGAATCATCAATATAACTTACACTACCAGTAATATTTACGGGAGCCTTCTTAGAAATAGTAATTGTTATATGAGCATTTGGAGTAGTAGAACTTACCTCTTGACTAGCAACTTGACCATTATCACTAATATTTGCAGAAGTTCCAACTTCTTTAATACCAGAAATGTAATAGCCATCTAAATCAACAGCTGGAACTTCAGTGAAACTATCTGCTCCTACTGCCTTCCAAGTTAATTTACCATTTGGAATTACCTTGTTATTTTGTAAAGATACTAATTGTCCTGTTACATTGTCAATTATACCGCTTGCAGTTAAATGAACTTCTTGCTTCACAGGAGCAATTGTCTTAGAGCCGTCTGCGTACTTATATTCAATTACACGACTAATAGTTTTATCTAAATCATTCTTAGAATAATTTCCTGTTAAATTATCAGCATCAAGTTTTGAAGTAGTGTGAGTGAAATGAATTTCAAAATCATTATTTTGATCTGAGAATTTCTTTTTATCGTTTAAATCATTTTGAACTAACTTATAGCCCTTGGATTCATAGTAAGCAATCTTCTTAGCTGGATCATATTTAATAGTTTCTCCACTATTCCCTATGAAGCTTTGACTTTCCAAAACATTTCCAGTTACATCGTCAATATAAGATACATTTCCTATAACTGTCACAGGATTCTTAGTATAAGTAACAGTGTAAGTACGATCTGGTTTTTCATCATTTACACTTACTTCATCTCCACCAACAGCACTTACATTAGCAGTATAACCAGTCAAGTTAGGAGTAATAACTGTCTTATAAGATTGAACTTGAGGTGTCCAACCATTATCAATTAATTCACCAGTTACCTTATCAAGACTTACATTATGAATGAACTTTATAGTACTTACATTATCTTGAGGTGTTAATTCTCCAGCACCTTCATAATGAACTGTTTGAGTTGCAGTTTTTGTTAAAACTACCTTTTGAGGATTATTATTTTCAGTAATTGGAGTAACTATATGTTCTACATTGATAGTTACAATGTGCTTACCTTTAGTAACCTTATCTGGAATAACTACTTCTGGGTTAATAACCTTGTAGCCAGATTTTTCAAGATTTGCAATCACATTATTTTTATCAAAATCAACTTTATAGCCAACTTTTCTTTGCTTAGTATCATAACTATAACCTGTAAGGTCAGTATTTAAAGTATTGTCGTGAACATTAACAATTACTCTCCCCTTCTTAACCTTAACTGGAATAGCAGTATATACAACAGATGTATTAACTGCAGGATCAACTGGAGTAACTGATTTAGTTTCAGTAGTATAGCCACTTACCTCAGGAACAGATTCTTCTGGCATTACTTTAGTTAAGTTTGCAGGGTTAGTTACATATTGAACTTTTGGTGCAATTTCTTTTCCTGTACTATCTACTGGAACAATTTCACCATTTGGAGAATATGTAACTACGATATTAATATCCTTAGAATCTTGATTAATATTTGTAGTTTCTACTACATCTCCATAACTGTTACCATTTACTGAAATATTATTTACATGGTAATTCTTAAAGTATGGTGATGCTACTTTATTAAATTTAGTACCATCATGACTAGTCCAAATATAGTGATTTGCTTGATTTTGCAATTCTTGCCCATCTGCTGTAGTCCACTTACCAGTTACAGCATCAAGATAACCTTGAGCAGTAAACTTCAAAGAATCAACTACTGGAGCTACTTCAGTTGGAGTACCAACATAAGTAATTGTTCTAGTAACCACACGAGTTAAACTATCGCTATTTGTATCAGCAGGGTATTTATTGTAAGAGTTACTTGGAACAATTAAGTTTCCTGGTGTTGCAGGATTTTCTGGACTAACAGATAAAATATGATGCTTAACGATTAATCTATAAGTTAAATCCGCATCCGCTACTGTAGTTGGTAAATCAGCAGTTGGATCACTAACAATATCATAGCCTTTATTTTCTAATTCTTGAATTTGTTTTGCATGATCTAAGAAGTCAACTTTAGTTCCTTCATCAACTTTGCCAGTACTATAACCATAATCATTCATAATTTGGTTAGTAGTTTGGTCAAAAACAATTACTTTAACTGAACCTTGTTTAGCTGGTGTTGGAACTGAAGTATCATCTGGTGCATAAACAACATTAACGTTAATATTACCGCTAGTTGGCAATAACTTAGTAATCTTGTCAACATTATCGCCTGCACTATAATTTGAAACGCTAATAACTTTATAGCCCTTTTCCTTTGGAGAAATTACAGCACTAAATTCATCATTATCTGCTTTCCAAGAAATTTCTGGAATAGCTAAATTATCACTATCTACAACCCAGTTACCATTTTGTTCTTTAGCATTAACTACTTTACCAGTAACTTTATCTACATAAACAGTTCCATTAAAGGTAATTGTTTGCTTAGCATTTTCTGGAACATCCCCAGTAAATGGAGTCTTATCAGAATTAGTATAAGTTACAGTTAAGTTAACTTTCTTTGTTAAATCAGCTGGTTTAATTATTCCTTGAGATTTAGCAGGAATTGCACTTGGATCAGTTGCAGCAGTTACTACTTGAACTCCATGTCTCATAATAATTTGATAAATTTGACTTACTTTGTCATTATCAGAATCTTTATCAAATTTAGCGTCTGTTGGAATATCATTTGAAACCAAATCATATCCCAATTTTTGTAAAGCAGAAATAGCATCTAGTGTATTACCAAAATTAATCGCTTCTCCACTTTGACCTTTAGCTATAAATGAAGTTTCAATACCATCAGCCTTAATTTGATTATTATTATCGTCTTGATCAACAATAATCAATTGTGCCTTTTGCGTTTCTACAGGTGTATCTGGTTTTTTATCTGGAATATTCGGATTATCTGGGGTGTCTGGATTCTTATCTGGGTTATTTGGATTATGGTCTGGATTATCTGGTTTAGCTGAACTATCAACTATAACTGGAATATCTAAATTAGAATCTTTATTTCCAAGTGTATAAGTTGCAGGAACTACACCTGTTGAGGATAATTTATAACCATTTGGAATTTGTGCAGTAATTGCTACTTCACTACCTGCTTTACCAGTTACAGTTTGGCTGCCGACAATTTTATCACCATCTTTATAATTAATAGTTAAAACTACATTTGTTGTTGGTACATCTGGCTTATTTTCAATTTTTTCTACAGTAACTTTTATACTATCATCTGCATCTTTAAATGTATAAAGTCCTGGAATGTTAGTACCATTAGTCAACTTATATCCTGCTGGAATTTGAGCAGTTATAGTCTTACTTTCACCAGTTTTACCAGTAATTGTTTGTGGAGCTCCAACTGCACTACCATCTGATAAAACATAATCAATAGTTAATGTATGTTCCTTAGCATCTGGGTCAACTGGCTTTGAAGCATCCTTTTTAACAATTTGGATATCAATACTTTCATTTTTAGTAGTAAAAGTATGAGTTCCTGGTACACTTGTACCCTCAGTTACTTCATAACCATCTGGAATTTTTACTGTTATGGTTTCGGTAGTTCCTGGTTTACCACTAATTTGTTGAGAACTTACCTTAGTCTTACCATCCATGTAATTGATAGTGTAAGTATAAGTAGTATTTTGTTGTTTTTGTTCCTTAGCATCTTTAATAGCCTTAGTAATTTCTTCAATAGAAGTTTTAGCATTCTTTAAAGTAGCTGGACCATAATGAATCACATCCATTAAAAGCTTTGGATAATTTTGAGTGATTACATCTGTTACAACATTTTTAATTAAAGGATCAGAAATAGTTCTTTGAATTGCATTCTTTGCTGCTGTAACTTCTTCATCAGTAAATGATGGTACTAAGTTCTTTAACTTATCAAACCAACTAGTCTTACCCTTGTCTTTATCAGAATCAGTTGTACTACTACCATCCTTATGTGGAAGTAAATCTTTAACTATGTTTCCTACTGGCTTCAAGCCTTTGATTATTTTAGGAATTGCTGTAACATCGCTTAAACTAGGACTACCACTGGCAATGTCTTTAATTGCCTTTTGAACATCTGGGTCCTTCATTATGCCAGTTACTCCACTCAAAGCGTTTGAAAGAGTAGATGGATCTACGTTAGGAAGCTTACTCTTAACTTGATCCATAACATCAATACCAGTAGCGTCTTTAACTAAATTATTTAACGGAGTTAAGTTTTGTTCAATATTTGGAAGAGCAGTTCCCATGTCCACAATAGCTGAAGAAACATTACCACTAGTTACATCTTTAATAACTTTTTGAACACTTGGATCTTTCATTACGGTATTAATACCGTCAATAGCCGGTTTTATTTTGGTAATGTCAGGAAGCTTAAATTTCTTTAAATTATCCAAAATACTACCAGTACTACTGTCTGAGGAAGTATTCTTAGATAATTCTCCTGCTAAGCCCTTCAATCCAGTTGTAAGTGAACCGATTTTACTGCTGGCCTTTTTAAGATCTGACAAAGTCGATAAACTAAAATTACCGCTCATTAAATCTTTAGCAGCTTTTTGAACATCTGGATCATTTATAGTAGATGTAATTTGGCTTACTGAATCTTTGATTTTACTAAAGTCTAATCCTTTTAATTGATCAAAAATTCCTTTAATGCTGCTTGCTTGAACAAGATTAGTTCCATATAATTGAGCAACTTGTTCAGTAGATAAATTTGATAATTGCTTTATTTTTTCTGGATCTAATGCCGCTTCTTTTGTTGCAGCAATATTTAAGACATTTTCTTTTTGCTTTAATAAAGCCTTGTCTTGGTTTTCAAGCTCTTTATCCTTAGTTAAATCTGTTTTAACTTTTCCTTTTTCTCCAATTTGGAATAAATCTAACTGTTCAGATTTTGAAGCTTTATTTTGCTTACCTTGTTGTCCTGCTTGTGCTAAAGGATTATCTAAAAAATTATTAACTACTTGTTGGTTATCAGTTATATGATTATTGTCATCTTTAGCAACTAAAGATGTATCAGCTGAAAGCTTAGCATCTTTATTTACAACTGCATCATTATTGAGTGTTACATCTTTATGATTTGTAGTTGTATCTTTACTTATTGAATTATTTTTATTTAAAGTTGTATCTTTGCTTGTTGATTCAGCTTTTTGACTTTCAGTTATATCTTTATTATTTGTGGCAGTATCTTTTTCTGATACTTGATTATTTGTAATAGTGTCCTTTTTTGGCACTTGGGCTGTATTCTGCTTTGCTTTTTCCACATGAGTTGTAATTGCTTCTTGACGACGAGCTATTTCATCTTTATCAATAGCTGATTGAGCTTGATTTTCAGCTGAATTACGCTTTTGTGAAGAAGTAAGATCTGAATCAGCCTTATTTTGGTTATTTTTATTTTCTTTAGTAATATCTACATTGCTACTTGCACTGTTAATATTACTACTTTCTTGATTATTTGATTGAACTTCAGAATTACGTGCAACTGACGAAGCTTCTTTTTCAGTTTGTGAAGTGGCACTTTGTTGAACAGCTTTTTGCGCAGATTCATTTTTTTGATTCGTATCTGCATCATTTTGTCCATTTTCAGCAACAACAACTACTTTCTTAGCATCAGCGCTATTAGTAATTGCGTTATTACTTTCTTGGCTAGCTTTATTCGTATCCCTTTTATCCGAATTAGCATCAGCCTTAACTACATTTCCGTTATTCAACCATAAAGTTGTTCCTAATAATACTGAAGCAGCCCCAATTGTTAATTTACGAATTGCAAAATGTGACTGGCATTCAGCATTCTTTTCTTGTTTTTTAATACGGTTATTTTTCGAAACCATATTCAGCCTCCAAAATCCTAAAAATTTAAGATGACAAAATACATCTTATGTCTCATTACATAGCTATAATACCACCTATTCAAAATTTTGTAATTAAAAACAAGGTGTTTTATTTTAACACCTTGCTTATAATCTTATATTAAATTATTTATAACTATTTCTTACGACGTTTCTTAACTCCCGCAAGTCCAATCATACTTAAACCTGCCGCTGCAGCTCCTAAAATAGTTGCTGCTTCTGCATTATCACTTTCACCTGTTTGAGGAAGAGTCCTTTGAACAGATGAAGGTTTTGCTGGTGAGGAAGGTTGAGATTCCTTGACTACAGTTTGCGCTTTAACTGGTGCAGTATGTTGAATTGCAGTTGGATTTGAAACCATCTTTTTCTCTACAACCTTTTCAGCTGTTGGAGTAGCTACTGGTTCAGTCTTAACTGTTTGTGGATGAGGCTTTACAGTAGTCTCTTTTTGAGGAACCTGAGGCTGTTGAGGTTTAGTAGGAACAGTTTGAGGATGTGGTTTTACAGCTTCTGGCTCTGGAGTTGGTTCTGGAGTTGGTGGAGTTTGAGGATGTGGAGCTGGTGATGGAGTTACTGGAGAAGTTGGATTATCAGGAGTTGCTGGAACATCTGGAGTCACTGGAGTAACCGGAGTTGAAGGCTTAGTATAAACAACCTTTGTATCCTTAGTTGGATCAACTGGTGTTACTGTTTTTTCTTCTGGAGTATATCCTGGAATATTTGGTACAGGTTCATTTGGAACCACTGCAGTTGGATTAGTTGGATCGTTCTTATATTCTGGAGTGGCAGCTCCTGGAATTGGATTACCGCTTGGATCAACTGGAACAATTTTACCAATCTTATTATAGATAATTGAATCCTGAATATCTTTTTGAACTACCTTGCTTCCTGGAAGAGTTGCACCAACTGTAATACCATCTTTTGATTTCTTTTCAGCTACATACCCTTTAATAACTGGAACTGTAGTTGGAGCATAAGTGGTAATATTTGGTTTCCATGATTCGTTATCGTTCAAAATTTTACCAGTTACCTTGTCCACAATAATGGTTCTAGTCCAAGTTGAAGTTTGGACACTATCTTTTTCAAGAGCCTTACCTTCACTATCTACGAAATGAATCGTTGAAGTATAGTGCTTAGTATAAGTATCTTTAGCAGGCCACTTTGGACCATCTGGATAGTTTGGATTAATTGGAGTTCCTGGTTCATGTGGATTGTCAGGTCCAACTGGAGCAGTTGCATGTTTTACATCAATGGTAATAGTTTGAGCAGTCTTACCTACAACTGTAGGAATTGAAATATTTTGACTCACAATTTCATAACCATGATTTTCTAACTCTTGTTTAGTCTTTGTCCAATCATAATCTACCTTTGTTCCTTCAGCAACAGTCTTTGAATTATAACCATATTGAGGAAGGTTAGTGTTAGTAGTTATATCATGTACAACAACTACAACTGAACCTTGTTGATTGTTATAAACTACTGGAGTATCTTTACCAGGATTTTGTGGTGTTACTGTCTTTTGGCTTGGAATCATGTTTGGAACAGTTGGAACTGGCTCATCTGGCACAACTTTAGTAGGATCAGTTGGATCAGTTTTATAAGTTGGTGTAGAAGCATTTGGAATTGGCGTACCATCTGGATTTACTGGAATGATTTTACCATTCTTAGTATAAACTACAGTAACCGTCTTATTTAAATCAGTTGGCGTTACAATAGTTCCGCCAGCTACTCTCTTATCTGCATGATAGCCTTCAACAACTGGAGTATCAATTGAACCGAATGTGTGGCTTGTATCATTCCAAGCACCATTTTCAATAATTTTACCAGTAACCTTGTCAATCACTATTTTCTTAGTAAAGGTGAACTTTTGAACGTTATCCTTTGGTGTATTGTCTCCTGCACCTACATAACGGATTGTTTGAGTAGCTACCTTTTCCAAATTATCTTTACCAGTATCAGTAGGCCATTTAGGTCCATTTGGATCATTAGGGTTGATTGGTTCACCTGGATGACCTGGATTATTTGGAGTAACAGTTACAATTCCATGTTTCAAAACAACTGTATAAGTTTGAACAGTAGAACTATCACTATCAAATTTTGGTGAAACTCCATCAGGATCAAAGCCGTTATGAACTAACACATATCCTTTATCAGAAAGAATAGTTAATTCTTTCTTAGTACTATAGTCAATAACTGTACCTGGTTTACCAGTTATATCACCTGAAGTTGCAATAATTGCATCATGGTCATCACTGTCAACATAGTTAACAATAGCTGTTTGCATTTTTGCATCTGGAGTATAAATAACTGGAGTATTGGTACCAGGATTTTGTGGCGTTATTGTTGGCGTCTCTGGAGTAAATCCTGGAATAGTTGGAACTGGTTCATTTGGAGTAACATCTGCTGGATTATCAGGACTGGTTGGATATTGTGGAGTTGGAGCATTTGGAATCTTATTTCCTTCTGGATCAACTGGAACAATATGGCCATTTGGTGCATAAATAACACTAACCTTATAACTATCAGTATTGTACTTAACAACGGTTGGATCAACATTAATATTATTAGTTGAATCTTGACTTACACGTACAATATGGAAACCAGAAATTACTGGACTAGTTTCTCCAGCTAAATCACCGTCCCCACTCCAAGTAATTGGGGTAATCCATTGTCCTGTTACCTTATCAAGTACACCACTACCTGTAAAGTGGGCAGTTTGAACAATTGGGCTATGTCCTGGCATTTCTTTACCGTTTTGATCAACATAATCAATCGTACGAGTTACATCACGACTTACAATATTTGAACCAGCAGGATATTTTGGACCATTTGGATCTTCTGGATTAATTGGTTCACCAGGTTTGCCTGGATTGTCTGGGTTAACTGGAACTGTGCCGTGAACGAAGTTTACATAAAATGTTTGAACCTTATTCTTGTCATTATCAAACTTCACACCACTTGTAAAGTCATCGTTCTTTAAAACATAACCACGATCAGTCAACTTAGTAATTTCTTCTTTAGTAGAATAATTAATCACAGTGCCAGCTTTACCTGCTAAATCACCTGAACTTGCCAATTGAACTGGATGATTTGGATTGTTTACATCTTGGTAAATTACAATAGCATGTTCCATATCATCAATTGGAGTATAGATAACTGGAGTATCTTTACCAGGATTTTGTGGTGTTACTGTTGGTACAGTTGGAGTATAGCCAGGTACTTCTGGAACTGGTTCATTTGGAGTAACATCTGCTGGATTATTAGGACTAGTTGGATATTGCGGAGTTGGGGCATTTGGAATCTTATTTCCTTCTGGATCAACTGGAACAATATGTCCATTTGGTGCATAAGTTACTTTCACAGTATAACTAGTATCATCATGAGTTAAAGTTACTGCCTTGACTGCAATTTTGCCATCTGCATCTTTATTAATAGAAACAACATGATAATTTTCAACAAATGGTACTTTTTCTTCGCTTATTTCCTGATTTGGACTCCATGTAAGTGGGGTAATCCATTTACCTGTTACCTTATCAAGAACACCACTAGCAGTGAATTTAACAGATTGTTTAATATCCTTAGCAACCGGTTGACCTTTTTCATTAACAAACTCAATAGTTCTAGTAACTGTCTTGTTAACTACATTAGAATCTTCTGGATACTTTGGTCCATTCGGATCATTAGGGTTAATTGGTTCACCAGGCTTACCAGGATTTTCTGGGTTAACTGGAACTGTGCCATGCTTGAAAGTTACATAGAATTTTTGTACGATGTTCTTTTTATCATCATAAGTTGCGTTAGATGGGAATCCGTTAGTAACAAGAACATATCCTTCATTAGTCAGCTTAGCAATTTCATCCTTAGTAGAATAATCAATTCTAGTGCCAGCTTTACCTGTTAAAATACCAGAAGTTGCAAGTTGAATAATATCATTTGGATCATTTACATCTTGATAAATAATTTCGGCTGTTTGATCTTGAACTTCAGGGTTCTTCTTATAAACCACTTGAGTATCCTTAGTTGGATCTTCTGGAGTTACATTTGGTACTTCTGGAGTGTAGCCTGGTACTTCTGGAACTGGTTCATTTGGAACTACCTTAGTTGGATTATCAGGATCATTCTTATAAGTTGGTGTTGGTGTATCTGGAATTGGTGTGTGACCTGGGTCAACTGGAACAATTTTACCAATTTTTGCATAAACTACAACAGCTTCAACATCTGGCTTATCTTGAGTTGCAGTAAGTCCACCTGCAACAATATTGCCATCTTTATTAGTGTAGCCTTTAATTGCAACATAGCCATCAATTACAGGAACATTCACTGTGTCATAAGTGTGAGTTTCGGCATTCCAACTACCCTTCTTAATCACTTCTTTTGTTTCAGAATTGATTGTGTCACCGCTATAAGTAAAGGTGAAATCACTTACCTTATCAGGTGATAGTTCTTTACCATCAATATCAACAAACTTAATGGTTTGCTTAGATGGAATTGATTTTTGATTAATTACACTTTGACCGTCAGGTGCATATGTTACTGTGACATCATAACTAGTTTCACTTGGAGTAATAGTTACTGCCTTAACATTATTGCCATCTTTATCTTTTGAAACACTAACAATGTGATAATCAGGAACTGTTGGTGAAGTTACTTCTGAAATTTCTTTAGAAGTTGGATTCCATGTAAGTGGAGTAATCCACTTGCCTGTTACCTTATCAAGTACACCTGATCTAGTGAAGTCTACAGTTTGAGTAACTGGTTTACTGATTACCTTACCACTATTATCAACGTAGTTAATTGTACGAGTAATAGTCTTTGTTAAAGCAGACTTTTCAGTATCAGCTGGATATTTTGGTCCAGTTGGATCATTAGGATTAATTGGTTCATCAGGTTTACCAGGATTTTCTGGGTTAACTGGAACTGTGCCATGCTTGAAAGTTACATAGTAAGTTTGAACCTTATTTGTATCTTGATAAGTTGCATCTGTTGGGAAACCATTTTTAACTAAGACATACCCTTTATCAGTTAAGATCTTAATTTCATCTGTAGTTGAATAATCAATCTTGTTTCCTGCTTTACCAGTTAACTTGCCAGAAGTTGCAAGTTGAACAGGCTTAGAAGGATCATTGATATCTTGGTAAATAACTTCAGCTGTTTGATCTTGGACATTCTTATTGTAAACAACAGGAGTATCCTTAGTTGAATCTTCTGGTGTTACATTTGGTACTTCTGGAGTGTAGCCAGGTACTTCTGGAACTGGTTCATTTGGGACTACCTTAGTTGGATTATCAGGATCATTCTTATAAGTTGGTGTTGGTGTATCTGGAATTGGGGTGTGACCTGGATCAACTGGAACGATCTTACCAACTTTTGCATAGTAAACAATTGCTTGAACATCTGGGTCACTTTGAGTTGCAGTAAGTCCTCCTGCAACTACCTTACCATCTTTAGTTACATATCCCTTAATTGCAACATAGCCATCAATTACAGGAACGTTAACTGTATCGTAAGTGTGAGTTTCGGCATTCCAACTACCCTTCTTAATCACTTCTTTTGTTTCAGAATTGATTGTGTCACCACTATAAGTAAAGGTGAAGCTTTGCTTATTTGGATCAAGAAGTTGCTTGTCTGTACCTTCTTCGAGGAACTTAACAGTTTGAGTTGATGGAATTGACTTTTGGTTAATTACGTTTTGACCGTCAGGTGCATAAGTTACTGTTACATCATAGCTGGTTTCACTTGGAGTAATAGTTACTGCCTTAACGTTATCGCCGTCTTTATCTTTTGAAACACTGATTACATGATAATCAGGAATTTTTGGTGACGTTACTTCTGAAATTTCTTTAGAAGTTGGGTCCCATGTAAGTGGAGTGATCCACTTGCCTGTTACCTTATCAAGTACACCTGATTTGGTGAAGTCGACTGTTTGAGTAACTGGTTTACTGATTACCTTACCACTATTATCAACGTAGTTAATTGTACGAATAATGGTCTTGGTTAAAGCAGATTTTTCAGTATCAGCTGGATACTTTGGTCCAGTTGGATCATTAGGATTGATTGGTTCATCAGGTTTACCAGGATTTTCTGGGTTAACTGGAACTGTGCCATGCTTTAAATGAACTTGGAAATCATTACCTGTTGACTTGTATACTTCATCTCCATCTTTGAAGTCATTTGAAACTAATACATATCCCTCATCTTCATATTGCTTAATTGAAGGAGCGGTTGTGTAATCAATCTTTTGACCTACTTTACCCTTAAAATCGGCAGTCTTTAGAGTTTTATCGTCAGTATCATCAATATATACAACTTGACCACTTACTTCTTGGGCATCTTTATTGTAAACAACAGGAGTATCTTTAGTTGGATCTTCTGGTGTTACACTCGGTACTTCTGGAGTGTAGCCAGGTACTTCTGGAACCGGTTCATTTGGAACCACCTTAGTTGGATTATCAGGATCATTCTTATAAGTTGGTGTTGGTGTATCTGGAATTGGAGTATGACCTGGATCAACTGGAACGATCTTACCAACTTTTGCATAGTAAACAATTGCTTGAACATCTGGGTCACTTTGAGTTGCAGTAAGTCCACCTGCAACTACCTTGCCATCTTTAGTTACATATCCCTTAATTGCAACATAGCCATCAATTACTGGAACGTTAACTGTATCGTAAGTGTGGGTTTCCGCATTCCAACTACCCTTCTTAATCACTTCTTTTGTTTCAGAATTGATTGTGTCACCGCTATAAGTAAAGGTGAAGCTTTGCTTATTTGGATCAAGAAGTTGCTTGTCTGTACCTTCTTCGAGGAACTTAACAGTTTGAGTTGATGGAATCGTCTTTTGGTTAATTACGTTTTGACCATCAGGTGCATAAGTTACTGTAACCTTAATATCTTTACTATCTTTAGTAATATCAGGGATTGCTGCAACGTTATTGCCATCTTTATAATCTGATACATTTACTATATGGTAATTTGTTTCAGTAGGTGAAATAACTGCCTTGAAACTTGAACTTTCTGGAGTCCAAGTAACTTTACCTGCACCATTAGCTACCCAATTATCTCCATCTTTCTTAGCGTTAACAATTTGTCCTGTAACCCTATCAATATAAGCAGAACCAGTAAAAGTTATAGTTTGTTTAGCATCATTTGGAATTTCACCAGTAAACTTGCTTCCATTATTATTTACATAATCAACTGTTAAAGTTACATTCTTAGTTAAACTGCTTGGGTCAACCAATTGCTTACCATCTGGAGTTTTTGGAACATCAGTTGGTGGAGTATTTGGAGTAACTGGAACTGCACTATGAACAAAGTCTACATAATAAGTTTCAGCTTTATCCGTAAATTTAGCATTCTTTGGATAACCATCTTTTGTTAAAACGTATCCCTTATTTTCAAGATTACTAATTTCGTCACTAGTTGAATAGTTAATTGGAGTTCCTGGTTTACCTGAAAGTTCACCTGAAGTTGCTAATTGAACTGGACTTTCAGGATCTTGTACATCACGGTAAATAACTTGAGCAGTTTGATCTTGAATTTTATTACCAAGAATAACCTTGAAAACGGGACCTTCAGTTGGTCCAACTACTACTGGATTATTCAAGCCAGCTTTTTCAGCAGCTTCTATAATAGATTCTCTAGTTAAACCAGTTACATTATATTTATTAGTTTTATCCTTAACGGCTTGTTGCCATTGGTTTTCAAGAACTTGAACATCATCAATATTTATTTTTTGTGATTGACTAACTGCTTCTTTACCCTTTTGTAAATCTTGTACATCTGAGTAATCAATTGTATTAGCTGTTACATCACCATTTTCAGTAAAGACAATATTACCTTGACTATCAGTTTCTACTGGAATGGCACTAATAGCTGCTTGTAAGTTTTGACCATCAACTTGAATTGGATCAGTTTGATTAGTGTCATTATTTTGATATAGATATTTAACGTAAGCGGTTTGAGGACCAATATCAATAATTTCATCTTGTTCTTTAGAAATTACTGTCGTTGTTGTCTTAACTCCATTAGTTCCTTGACTTGTATCAAGAGTTTTCTTACCACTTGATGGATCAACATTGTAGTAAGTTGTAGTAGTTTTACGAACTATTCCATCTTGACCTTGTTGAACAAGCTTCACTTCACCAGGCTTAAGATCTTTATTTTCATGAACTTGAATCTTAAATGGAGTTTTAACTTGTTCTGTTTTATCTTCTTGAACTGGAATAATAGTTGCTACTAATACTAATCTTTGAGAACTATGAGGGTCAAAACCATCATTTCCACCGCTAAAGTCATTTAAAGGAGTGCCATGCTTTTGACCAGGAGTAGCATCCCCATTCATATCAATTCCAGTTACAAAGTGACCTGGAAATTCTGCCGTATTACCATTCTTACTATAAGAAGTTGCTAAGTGAGTAACGTTCTTCCAATATTCACTTGATGTATCAATGAATCCTTGAAGTGATTGCTTGACTGCATCAGAATTTTCATCATTAAATGTTAAATCTTGTCCGTTAAAGTATTGGTTATACCACTTAAATACGTAGTATGAACGGCCCTTTTCTGCACTAGTTGCGTCAATTAAACTTTTACCCATTGAGTAGTAAAGGTTACCATTTGGACCTGGTTTTGTAGAAACTGCATTTCTTTCCCAGTTAACATATTTTGATCCATCAATTTGGAAAACAGTGTTAGTTGAACCAAGTGGGAATGAGAAGATTTCACCGTAGTAATTGCTATAGTCACTTTGACCATCAAAAGTAGCATTAGGACCTACATAAACTTCTGGGTGAGATTGAGGATTAGTAGAAATAATGTTCATATTATCATCATAATAGTTACCATCATTTCCACCACGATTTATCATTTTATATCTAAATGTTGCATCGTGTTCTACACGGAATTGACCATTTTCACCAAGTCCGATAAAGTTACCACCACTCCATTGACCAGATGCATTCTTACCATCTGAAGTTAATAGCAATTGTGATTGAGGTGAAACTTCTACATTACTGAAAGCATCTCCTAATAATCCAGCACCATTACCTTTTGAGTCAATTCTAATAATTGAGTGTTCACCTGTTACGAAATTACCACGATTACCAAATAAAATACCATCACGTCCAGTAACATGAACTTTGTTAGAATCACCAAAAATAACCGAGTTATTAGTGTCCATTGCATAATTAAAATCACGAGTAATGGAACGATCGTTATACCAATTTGTTTCAAGATTTGATTTTTGATGGATACTACCATTACCACCAAATGGTTCATTGAATATAATTGCACGGCCATGTCCAGCATTAATATTGATTTCTGCGCTATCTCCTGTAACTACGTGACCGTTATTTACTGCACGAATACCAGTATTAGCATTTTCAATATTTGTAGCTTGTTCATTTGCACGACTAGCATTTTGCCAATCTTTTAAGTTAATAGTTAATTTACTGTTATAGTTAGCTACCAAAGCCCCATTTGTTCCAACATTTTGACCAAATAAAGCTCCACCGTTCATTAAAACAATTCCATCACCGTCAATATTACGGTTAACAGTTAAACTTGCTTCAGGATCAATAACTACTCGACTTGCAGCAATGTTAGCAGCTTTCCAGTTATTGGTATTTACACCAACATCCTTAGGATGACTATTGCCAATTTGTGTTTTTAATTCGCTATCAGACAAAGTTGCATTATTACTGTAATCAACATTTGAAGTAACGTCACCCTTAACTATAACGCTACCATTTCCTTTAATAGAACCATTAACAGTAACATTTGCTAAAGTTAAGTTTGCATTATTATTAAGTGAGACTTGTCCAAGATTAATACTTGCATTGTCTAAGCCATTAATATAAAAGTTTTTATTAACAGTAAGAGTATTGCCCCAAACAGCACCAGTTAAATTGATGTTTCCTTGAACATTAACTCCTTGAATATTTGTATCCCAACTATTAATAGCACTAACTAAATCATTACCGTTTGTAACTGTCTTAAATTTTGAAGTATCTACTTTTTCTGCAACTTGCGCATTCACATTATTGATAAGTGCATTGCCTTCTTTAACTAGGCCATCTAAAGTTGCAGTATCACTACTACCCCAGTTAACTAAACTAGCACCCAACTCTTTATTGAGATCAGTATTAGCAGCCATTAAAGCTGTAATTTGAGTTGGATTAAATTCATTTGTTTCATTACTTTTTTCTGTTTTAGCTGCCTTTTGTGCATCATTAAGATTCAACTTATTATCATTTGTTAAATCTGACTTTTGCACACCTTTAAGTGCAGCTGAAGCAATATCAACCTCACTTTTACTCTTATTATTACCATTTTGTCCATTTTTAGCTGCTTGTTGAATCTTAGAAGATTCTATTTTTTGATCAGCTATAGCTTCATTTGCTTTTTGTTCAACTTGTTTTTGTGCAGTATTAGTAACTGCCTTTTGAAGTTGAACTTGAGCGTTTTGAGAAGTTACTTCTGATGATTTATTTTCACTCTCTTTTTTAGAAGCGCTTTCATTTATAGCAATATTTTGATTGCTATCTTGTTTTGAACTCTGTATTTGTTTTGCGTCTGTCTTTTCAGAATTATCACTATTTGTCTTATCAACTGCTACTTGAGTATTATTACTACTTGCTTGAGTTGCTTGTTGAGAAGAATTGTTAGCTTCAGTCTGACTTTTATCATTATCTACTGTCACTTGTGCAATGACGACAGCTTTTTTAGCTTGAGTGCTATTTGCTGCTTTTGTTGCACTATCTTGCGATTCTTGATTACTATCAGCAGAATTAGTATCAGCCTTTGCAATATTTGCATTATTGCCAAGCCACAATGTTGTACCCAGCAGTACCGAAACAGCACCTACAGTCAACTTACGAATACCAAACGAAGGTTGTCTATCTGCAACCTGCTCTACTTTCTTGATGTTATTATTTTTCGAAACCATCTTAGGCCTCCAGATTTTATACTTAAATTCAGTGCTCTGTTGTTAACACTTCTGATATGTTTAATTGGTTTTATACTAATATAATAACGCGCTTTATTTTATTTTCAACTGGTTTATTTTACAAACATACTTGTTTTATTAGTATTTACTGTAATTAGAGTACCTCACATATTCCCTTAAACCTATGTGTCCGTATGTGTTATCAAAACTATACTTTTATTTTTAAACTTTGATTATTCTTTAGCATTTTTTGAATTTCAGCAATAAAAAAACAAAATGTAATTAAAACATTTTGTTTTTTTACTTATTTTTTTGAACTATTTTATTCCAGATAATCCTATGAGTTCTATCTCAGAAATATAATTCTTTTTATAATTTTTATTTTTAAGAATAGATGTTTCTTTAAAAACATCTGCATGAGTTTGAAAATCAGACTTTTTATAAACTACAGTAAGTTGAACATTAGGATTACTATACGTCGCAGTTAGTCCACCTGCAACTTTTTTACCCTTGCTAGTATAGTAACCACTTTTTGCTACATAACTTTCAATTACTGGAAGCTCTATCGCGTTATAAGTATAGGATTGTTGATTCCAAATACCAGTTTTTAATATTTTGTTAGTAATCTTATCAACCGTATCACCAGTATAAATAAATACACTTTCTTGAACATTCGCTGGTGCAATGTCATTTCCATCTTCATCAGCAAATCTAATCTTTTGAACAGATGGAACTACACGTGTGCTTTTAGTATCTATTTTATTAGAAGTATAGACAATATCTATCTTAAAATTTTTCACTTTTGAATTTCTTTTATAAAAACTATTTACCTTAAAGTTTTTATTAATTTTAACTATATGATACCCATTTATATCACGAAATACTTGTTTGGATAATACATCACTAGACTTCTCCCATTTAAGGGGAGTTGCCCATTTTCCAGTTACTTTATCAAGTGTTCCACTTTGTGTAAATCTTATTACTTGAATAATTGGCTCAACAAGTTGATTATTTTGATCATCAATATAATTAATTGTACAAGTTACATCTTTAATAAGATTACTTTTTGATGCTTCTTTTCCCCAACGAGGACCGGTTAAATCTTTGTCATTAATTGGCATATTAGGATTACCTGGATTTTCCGGCGTCACTTTAATTAAATCATGTCTTAAATCTACATAGAAAGTTTGCAAAGTTGCATCATTATTGTCAAAATAATGAATTTGTCCTTCTGGATCAAAACCATTGTTTTTTAAAACATATCCTTTATTCATAAAATGTTTTATTACTTTGGAGGTTGAATAATTAATTTGTTTTCCAGCTTCACCTTTAATTATTTTAGAAGAAGTTAAATGTTGATTATTTTTATCTACGTCTCGATAAATAACTTGAGCTAATTGCGTCTTAATTTCTGGAACTTCAATTTCAATATAAGGCATTATATTTTTAAGTGACATTTCTTCATTAATTGTTCGTTCTGTAACCAAAGCTGTATTTTGATAACTATTATTTTTTGTAACCATCTTTCAATCTCCTTAATTAATATCACTTTCTTTTCTGTAATCGATTTCTTTATTGAATATAATATTATCATGTTTTGTATACTATCAGCAATTTTAGATACTATATCTTTAATATTTTTTTACTATTATTAATTTTATTTTAAATATTATAAACAAAAAGCAAGATGTACTTTTGACATCTTGCTTTTCTGCAATCAATAAATATCTTTATTTACTTGATTTAATCCTTCTTACGACGCTTCTTCACTCCTGCAAGTCCTATCAAACTGAGTCCTGCTGCTGCTCCTCCTAAAAGGGCTGCTGCAGTATCTGTGTTCTTTTCACCTGTTTGTGGAAGTTGCTTTGTGTAATGTGGATTGCCATTCTTATCTACATAACCTATGATCTCACCATTTGGTGCAACAATATTGCCGTTTGCATCTACATGTTCTCCATGTGGTCCAATATTATTACTCCAGCCATTTACGTTTTGGCCATGTGGGGCAACATTATTGTTCCAATATCCGTTTTGACCATGTGGAGCAACATTATTGTTCCAATATCCATTTTGGGCATGTGGAGCATTGTTGTAGTTATAATTATTAGTCTTCTTTGGTGCAGAAGGCTTTGGCTTGTTGCTATCACGATGCTTCTTTGGCTCTTCTGGCTCTTCATCTGGTGTATCTGGTTCATCTGGTTCTACTGGAGTTGTCTTCTTTGTGTAGACTACTTCAGTATCCTTTGTTGGATCATCTGGGGTTACTGTACTTTGACTTGGTGTGTAACCTTCAATGATCGGAACATTCTCATCTGGTACTACCTTGGTTGGATCGTTTGGATCGTTCTTGTATTGTGGTGTTTCTGCTCCTGGGATTGGATTATGATCTGGATCCACTGGAACGATCTTACCAATCTTGTGGTAAACAACTACTACATTTGCATTTGGATCATTTGGCGTTACTGTCTTGCCGCCTGCTGTCTTGATCTCTGCAACATAGCCCTTGATTACTGGAACATTAACTGTACCGAATGTGTAGCTGTTTTCACTTGGTACTCCATTTGTGATTGTAAATGTATGTGTTTGTACATCTGAATCTCTAAGTGGAGTGTTGTTATTGTCTCCATCTACAAAGGTGATCGTTTGCTTACCTACTACTGTAGTTACTGATGGTTCTGGTGTTGGGGTTACTGGAGTAACCGGAGTTGTCTTAGCAGTGTAAGTTACAGTGTATTCACGATTGATGTTGTCATCTGAACTAGTTACTGTATCTCCACCAACTACACTTCTATCAGCTGTATAACCATCAATAATTGGTGTATTGATCTTGTTATAAGTTTGACTGTTTGGAGTCCAGCCATTATCCTTAGCAACTTTACCAGTTACCTTATCAATTACTAAGTGGTGTTCAAATGTAACTGTAGTTACGCTATCTTTTGGAGTGTTGTCTCCGCCACCGACATAGTGAACTGTTTGGGTACCAGTCTTAGTCAAACTATCCTTATCAGTATTACTTGGCCACTTAGGTCCATCTGGATCATTAGGATTGATTGGTTCACCTGGCTTGCCTGGGTTAGTTGGGTTTACTGGAACTGTATCATGTTCTACATAAATAGTTACTACTTGTGAACCCTTGGTGATTTCTCCTGGGATTGTTACATCTGGATTGATCACCTTGTAACCCTTGTTGGTCAAGTTGGTGATTACTTCATTCTTGTTGTAGTCGACCTTTTGACCTACTTCTTGTTCTCCTGAATCATAACCGTAATCTGGAACATCTTTACCAGTTGTATTGTCATGGACCTTCACAATTACTTGTCCCTTATCTGCTGGGATTGGGGTGTAAATCACTGGAGTATCTTTACCAGGGTTATTTGGTGTTACTGTTGGTACTTCTGGTGTGTAACCTGGAATACTTGGTACCGGCTCATTTGGTGTTACCTTAGCTGGGTTATTTGGATCAGTTGGGTAAGTTGGGTTATCAACGTTTGGAATCTTATTGCCATTTGGATCAACTGGAACAATATGACCGTTTGGTTCGTAACTTACTACAACTTTGTAACTGTCAGAGTCATGGTTCAAAGTTACGCTCTTGATTGAACTTGTGCCTTCGCCATCTTTACTGATAGAAGTTACGTGGTAGTTTTCAACGAATGGAACGTTTTGACCGTTTACAGTTTGGTCTGAACTCCAAGTAAGTGGTGTAGTCCATTCACCTGTTACCTTGTCCATTACTCCTTGAGCGGTGAAGTGAACTGTTTGTTCTACTGGTGCATGAACTTCTTTGCCATTGTTATCTACAAAAGTAATAGTTCTTGTGACATCTTTAGATACATCACCTGATTCACTTGGCCACTTAGGTCCATCTGGATCGTTAGGGTTGATTGGTTCACCTGGCTTGCCTGGGTTAGTTGGGTTTACTGGAACTGTATCATGTTCTACATAAATTGTTACATTGGTATTGCCCTTAGTTACTTCACCTGGAATAGTTACTTCTGGGTTGACTACCTTGTAACCCTTGTTTTCAAGGTCAGTGATTGTGGTCGTCTTATCATAAGTGAACTTAGTACCAGCATCAACACTTCCTGAAGTCTTACCATAATCTGGAATGTCATTACCAGTTGTGTTGTCATGAACGATTACAGTAATTGAACCCTTATCTGGAGTTGGGGTTACTGGATTGAATGGTACTGGAACATCCTTGCCTGGATCCTTTGGATCTGGTGTGATGTTGCTTCCTGGCTTATTGTTTGGATCCTTTGGTGTCCAGTTATCTGGAACATTTGGCACGATACCTGTATCTACCTTAGTTGGATCTTTTGGATCAGTTGGGAAGGTTGGGGTATCTGTTCCTGGGATATGGTTGCCGTTTGGATCTACCGGAACGATCTTACCGTTTGGTGTGTAAGTTACCACATCAGTAATAGTTGGATTATCAACTGTCGCAGTTCCTTGACCAGCAGTCTTCTTATCTGCATGGTAGCCGTTAACTACTGGAGTAGCTACACCATTAAAGGTATGGCTTCCAGTCCATGAACCA
>NZ_JBQXFW010000012.1:0-4091 GCF_052615405.1 Lactobacillus sp. PSON
GATAAAAAGTAAAAAATAGCGAATAGGACAGGAAATATAGTAATAATTTAATACAAAAGTAAAATATAAACATTGAATGTAGCATTTTAACACTTTAGTAAGATGTCCTATGAGCTATAGCTCATAGGACATCTTACTAAAGTGTTAAAATGCTACATTCAATGTTTATATTTTACTTTTGTATTAAATTATTACTATATTTCCTGTCCTATTCGCTATTTTTTACTTTTTATCTTCTATTCTTAAATCATCTAACTTATAATTTTTCAGTTATACTATTTTGTTATTTTTTATCATAACATTTAACGAATTAAGCCTTCAAACTCTTAGAATATAACGATTACACATATTAATTAGTTTTATATTCGATTTATTTCAAGTGAATTAAAATTAGCATAATGCTGAGAGCGCAATTCTAAGAACATGTATGAGACTTTATTTCAATATGTTTATGTTTTAGGCTGTAGAAAGCTTATTATTAAATAACTAATAAATACTAAAAATTATTATTTAATCTAAAATACAATTAATTATCTTTTGTAATAAACTATACATAACTTTATTTTTTACTTTTTAACCGTTAATTGTGAATATTTAGTTATAATATTTACAGCAATTTTTTATCACTTACAAAAATTTGTAGAATAACTTAAACCTTAATCTTCATAAGTAACTTTTACTTGAATAACCAAAAAAGACCTCTATAATTACTTAAAGTAAGTGAATATAAGTAACTAAGAGATCTCAAAGCAATTATCAATTAATGATAGTCACTTTTTTAGTATGTTAAATTAATCATCTGGAATTTTATAAAAAAGGAGATTATCCTAATCTCCTCATTTCATTATTCTTCTATGCCTCTATTTAAAAGAGTTAAAAATTAACTGGTCCTTAATTATCATCCGATCTGGAGTTAAACTCCACGGTGAACCAGGTTGATGGGTTAACTTACTTAAACGTGATGCATTATAATTAATAAAATAGCTGATTGCTTCTTCATTGGGATCCTGATCCAACGCCGTCAATCCATTAAACCGTTCATGCGCTTCAACAACCACTGGACCATATTGAAGATGGATAATCGGTGATGAGAACAATCTATTAGATGTAGTAGCAAGGTATCTTCCAAATGCAATATATAGTAATTTAATGACCTTCATTTGTGTAATTGGATCAACATTCAAATCTACTTCTCTTTCAAAATAGTTTTCTACTCGAAACCAATTAGCTAACTGCACTGCAGTAAACTTTGGCTTCTTATTTTGTAAGCCAACAACACTATCCTCATTATTACTTAAATATGCATTAACTTTTCTAATCAATTCAGAGGAATATTTATCTGAATCATTAACTAAATATTGCTGAAGAACTTGATCATTATTAATTAGTGATCTTAGTAATTTATTATTAGCAGTTGTGGGGAATGCACCCGCTTCATATAAAGCAATTGTATTAGGACTTAAACCTGTTAGTTCAGCTAAATTTCTTTGTGATAGTCCCACTTTTGCACGATATTGCTTTAGCTCCTGTGGTGTAATTAACCCCATATCCTTACGATATTGTTGCCGAGCTTTTTCTGCGGCTTGATCATCCAGTCTTTTATCTGGAATCAGTTCATTGGTAACACTATCAAAAAGAGCCGGTGCAGTTACTTTATACTCACGTCCATTGATGGTATATACGGTCGTAAATTCTTTTTGGTAAGTCATATAAACCTCCTCCTTCAATAATCAAGGTGAAAACTGATAAATAATTATTTTCAGTAAAAACAAACTTAATGTAGTATGTTTGCACATCACTAGTTTTAAATACCCAGACAAATTGTAAAGGATTATTCCAATTAGGCTCGTGTTTAACAAAGTCATTAATTGATAGAACTAATTCCTTTGCCAAAGGAACAGAAACTGGTATTGCCATTCTACTTTTCCGCCGAACCATTTTAAATTACGGCTTTTCGCCGGCGTAATGACCATGATGGTTTTTGGGTTTGCCTCCAGCTTGAACGTAGTGGGCTTTATAATAGCCTTCTAGTTCATTTAGGGCATTTATTAAGCGATTATATGCATTATTGGTACCAATATACTCTCTACCTTCTCTTAGGGCTCTTTGGAAGTAACTCAAGCTCTTATAAACAGGGCGCACATATTCCAAAATCGTATAGCCTCGCTTTATATACATTGATGGATTTCTAATCTCATGCAGTTTTTCAATGATTTCTTCTGAATTTGGATATTTTGGCTCATTCCATTCCCTTATTTGAGATATATTTCGGAGCTGGGATGCTTGCTCATTAAATCTATACAGCTTCATTTGCTTAATGATAACACTTAATCTTGCTGTAAACTCTGATACAGAAAATTCTTTATAACTTTTACTCATGTGGTCTGTTGAAAGTTGTTGCAATTGCAAAGCAAGTTTCTTAGCCATTATTATTTTTTCTTGGTTGACTGACTTTGCACTAGCTTTTTTCCTTAATAAGTATAGTAATCTTCTTTTGGGGATGCTCACGTGCTTTTTAATATATGTATGCATCGTTTCTGCGTAGTCTGCAGTAAATTCAGCTTTAGAAATAGTTATTAGCTCTTCTAAGCCTCTTTTACCTAATGGATTAATTTCACTATCAATATCTTCTTTAAGAATAGCAGCAGCTTCTTCATGAACTTGAACTACTAGATTATCATAATCTTCAGAGTTCTTAGTTTCACGTTGGGCTATTCTTAATAAATCATTTACTGCAGCATTTATTTTTCTTTTAATTTCAAAATATTCCGCTTTAGCTTCTCTTGACCATTCATAGCGTAATTTTAAATCCGTTAGATATTTACTCATTAAAGGAGAAATATCGGTTTTTATCTGCAATAGATTCTGGATCTTTTCGTTGTTATTGACCATCTGGTAACCTCGTTAAGCCTGTAAAACTGATTTCCGTTCTGGGTTCTGATATTTCGTTGAATTTTAATGCCTGCACTCCAATCACTCTGCTATCATCTGCAGATAATTTGTTAAAAATTCCATCTAAAACCGCTTTCAATAAATTGTCGATGTCTGGTGCTGTAGTTTTTAAAAGCTTGCGCAGTATTTTCTGATTGCTTGGGACTTTGCAGAAAAAGTTCACCTTGGCCATTACACCATATTCAGCTTGAGTTACTTGTTCAAGTTTTTTATTGTATAACTGATTGCTTTGTAAATACTCTTTTATGTTGCCTAGATATTTTTCATACTTGGTGGAATTATAAGTATGCTTCTTGTAGTTGGGCTTGCCGGCTTTATCTGTGCCTATTTTTGTAAAAGTAATCGCTGGTCGGGGAGTAGAGACTGGCGCAAAAGGGAGAATTGCTTCCCATCTTGGAGCAGAACTAGTTGGTGCTAAAACTTGGTCAACTTGACTTGTGACCTTGTCCGGCTTTTCATCGGCTAAATCGTTCAAACCGGTTAAAGTTACCTCTGTTCTAGGATTAGACATTGTCTTAAGTTTGACCGCTTTGATTCCAACAACTCGGCTATCTTTGACTTTTAAAGTATTGAATATCCCATCTAACAGGGCTTTTACTAGGTTATCTATATCGGGCTTAGAAGTATAAGTCAGCTTTGTAACGTTCTTTACGCTGGCAGGAACACCCAAATAAAAAACAATGCTGGCTACTACTCCATATTTGGAATTGACTACTTTTTCAAGATCATCATTGTACATTCCTTGATTAGTAATATAGCTCTGAATGGCAGATAAATACGCTGAATATTCAGTCTTGTAGTAAGTGATGACACCACCATTTCTGACAGTAAAGTCAGGTCGGGGAGTGGCCATCGGGTTGAAGGGAAGAGTTAGGCTCCAGCTAGTCATTAGCATGATTCTTTCTGTATTCTAAGTAGGCTTGTTTGTCTTTATCAGATAATTTGTTAAATAGTGCTCGTCCTTGACTGACTTTTTTAGGATCTGGATCTGATTGCAAAATTAGAATTTGCTTGAAGTGAGCTTGTTTTTTAGCTTCTTTTTTGCTTTTGGAAGTTCTAATAGTTACTTCAAAACCTTGTGCAGCAAGCTGCGCTCTTAAGTCCCGTGCTTGCTTAGAAAGGGCGCTGTCAATCTTCTT
>NZ_JBQXFW010000013.1:0-1901 GCF_052615405.1 Lactobacillus sp. PSON
AAGTCTTGCCATCTGCACTCACTTTTCCGTAGCCTACAAAGTTGCCGTTATTATCAGTGATACGATCACGGTGAAGAGTTACCTTTTGAGTCTGTGGCTTAGCCAAACTGCTTGGGATATCTTGACCAGTCACACTGTCTTTGTAAGTGATGGTACGAGTTACATCTTTGGTTTCATCAGTTGCCTTATAAGTAGTTACTGGTGTTTGTGGTGTATGACGGTAAGTTACAGTAATGTCTTGGAACTTGCTGTCTGGCAAGACACTAGTTGATGAAACTGTTGGCATATCTACACTGTCAAACTTCTTGCCGTCCTTGTCTTGAACACTGGCTGGAGTTTGTGAATCAACTTGGTCAAAGCTTGCGCTGTTTGGCATCCAAGCACGACTTGCATCTTGAGTATCTGCCTTGCCATCGTTATCAGTGTCGTACCCTACGATCTTGCCAGTTACCTTATCAACGATCGCATGCTTAGTGAAAGTTACACTTTGAGTATAGTCACTCTTGCCATCTGGAGCACCATTTACTGCAGTAGTTGTGCCATCATCATTTACACCTACATAGTGGATGTTACGAGTTACAGTCTTTTCAAGGTCTTCTTTAGTCAAACCATCTGGATACTTAGGACCTTCTGGGTCATCTGGGTTGACTGGATCAGTTGGCTTCTTAGGATCATCTGGAGTTACTGGAACATAAGTATGGTCATAGTAAACATTGATTGTTTGATCCTTAGTATTGCCGTCAACTGTTTCGTGATCGACCTTTTCTTTATCAGGAGCTGTGTAACCATGACTTGATAGATCAGGAGACTTAACTTCTGCCCATGACTTGTCATCAGTTGTCCAATCATCACTTGGAGTAAATGTCTTGCCATCTTCAGAAATAGTTCCGTGACCAACTACCTTGTTATTGTTGTCTAAAACTACTTGACGAGTGATCTTAGCAGTTTGAGTAGTTGGATTGTCCTTGATCAAGTCTGCTGGGATCTTTTCTCCAGTTTGCTTGTCATAGTAGTTGATCGTTCTAGTGACAGTCTTTTCTTCTGGAGTAGATGCATAGTGGTAAGTAGTATCAGCTGGCTTCAAGCTGTAGATAACATTAACTGTTAAATCATTTGCATTATCTGGAGCTGATACTTCATACTTCTTAACGCTACCGCTGCCGCCATCATATTCCTTCTTATCTACATGGTTAAAGATGTAGTCATTACTATTGAATTCAATGTTTGGACGCTCTTGAGTTGAAGCAAATTCATAACTGTTGCCATCAGTAGTCTTGCCATCAACTGTCTTAGTCCAAGTAATGCCCTTTGATTGGTCTTCAAGCGGAGTTAGATCATCAGCTGACTTGACGAACTTGTTAGTTACCTTGTCAACGATACCGCTACCCTTGAATTCAACAGTTTCTGTCTTAGAATCTGCGATCTTGTTTCCTTGTTCATCAAGGTAGTTGATCGTACGAGTAACTGTCTTATCAAGGTCGCTCTTGGCATATCCTGCACCTGGATGGTCTGGATCTACTGGAGTTGTATCATGAACTAAGTAAATAGTGAAGTCTTGGCTCTTTGAAGCATCATTATCAAATACTGGGAACTTGATGCTATCTTGAGTATCGCCAATTGAGCTATTGTCGGCATCATTCACAGCACTATCAAACTTATATCCAGCATTGATAAAGGTATCTACTAAACTCTTCTCACTTGGGAAGGAGATCTGAGTGCCGCTGTTGCCATCAGCTGTCAAACCATCGATCAAAGTCTTGTTAGCAGTCTTATCAACGATCTTCAAACTTGCATGTTGTATATCTGGAGCTTGAGGAGTGTAGATAACATTAATTATTTGGTTTTGACCAGCAACAGGCTTGTTAAAGCTTACATTAGTGTGATCTGGAGTATAGCCTTTG
>NZ_JBQXFW010000014.1:0-13143 GCF_052615405.1 Lactobacillus sp. PSON
AATCAAAAGCAATAATTTTCATAATTTCTTCTGGAGTATCTAAGAGTTTCTCAAAACTATCAATCATTGTCATATTCATGATTGATTTATTAGCTGCAGAAATTGCGACTGCTTGTTTAAAAGTCATGCCAGGGTTTAAATCTACCATTAGGTGAGCAATATTAGAAATTCGAGCATTAATATTTTCTGAATAACAATTGCACTGCGCTACTTCAATGTAGCAGGAGCTTCAAGTGATGGCACAATCGGTGAAGACCACGGTCCTGAAACTCACCTGATCCCTAATATTTTAAAGAGTGCTATTGCAGGAGATGGAAACTTTACCATCTTTGGTGATGATTATGATACTAAAGACGGTACTAATGTCCGCGATTATGTTCAAGTAGAAGACTTGATCGATGCCCACATTTTGGCACTTAAGCATGTTATGAAAACTAACAAATCTGATGTCTTTAACTTAGGGACTGCACAAGGGTATTCTAATTTAGAAATCTTGGAAGCTGCTAAGAAAGTTACTGGCATCGACATCCCTTATACAATGGGACCACGCCGCGGAGGCGACCCTGACAGCTTAGTAGCAGATTCAACTAAAGCACGTGAAGTTTTAGGCTGGAAGCCAAAGCATGAAAATGTCGATGATGTTATCGAGACTGCCTGGAAGTGGCACAAGAGCCATCCAAAGGGCTATGAAGACAAGTAATTATTACAAAAACACTGCAAGTTGCAGTGTTTTTTACTTAAAAATATAATAATTTGCATATAAGACCTAATTCTTTGAATCTTTTGATAAAAGCGAATACACTAATGATTGTAAAGAGATTTCGAATCGAGGTGTTTTCCGATGGCTATGTCAACAAGTAACAAAGAAGATGTCATCAAATCTGCAAGAGAAATGATGCACCGTAATCGTGATAATGGTTATATTTTGGAAGCTTTGCAAGATAAATATGGCACAGAGTTTTCTGATGATGAATTAAAGAAATTCATCGCTGAAGCAAGCAAGTAAAATATATTTTAATCTATTGCTTATTCTTAACACTTATCATACTTCAAATCCAATAACTAAAAAAATATCTTTGGCAAATTTTGTCAAAGATATTTTTTCTTCTAGTTCCTAGTTTTATCACATTTAAAAAAAGCTAAAATATATATTTTCAAATTTGTGTGTTCATTCACAAATAAGTGTGGTACTATAGTGTATGTAAACAAATGTAAACGCTTACGAATATTCTAGAGAGGAATAATCTTAAAATGAGTACAAAAGAACGTTATTCAAAAGATGAACTTAGAAAAGCAAATCCTATGTTTAGTCGGGTTCGCGCAACTATTGAAAGTGCTTTTTATGGCAACAACGTACACGAAGTTAAGAGCGTTGCAGAAGCATACGAACTTGCAAAAAAGCAACCTGGTGTTATTGTTACTGATTTGCCAATTTTACATACTAAAGAATTAGGCTTACCAAAAGATGCAAAGCAACTTGTTTACAACCACGGTAAAATTTTAGGTAGAACTGCTAGTGCACGTCACTTTGTCGATGATCCAAAAGAAGATGCTGAAGCTCTTGCAGGTAACCTACGCGAAGATATTTACGCCGGTCATAATCAAAAATTTTTAAAGGCAACTGTTTTAGTTGGTCTTGATCCAACTTTCACTGTTAAAGCTCACGTAATGATGCCAGAAGATCAAGCATTTAACTTACTTTCTTACATTTTAAACTTCCACTTCTTTGATGATGAAGCTGAAAAAATGTACAAGAAATCAAAGGCTTACAATGAACCAGATATTTACTTCTACTTTGATCCAAATACTCAAGACCCAGAATTTCCAAAGGGCTTAGGTGTCTTTGATGCACCACATAACTGTGCTGCTGTCTTTAACCTTCGTTATTTTGGTGAACTCAAGAAAGGTACTTTAACTTTGGCTTGGGCAATTGCTCACCGTCATGGTTATACTGCTTGTCACGGTGGTGAAAAATCATTCCACTTTGATGATAAAGATGATAAAGTATTTGCCTTTTACGGATTATCTGGTTCTGGTAAATCAACCTTAACCCATGAAATGTACGATGGTAAATATGACATTACTGTTTTACACGATGACGCATTTATTATTTCACGTGAAGATGGTTCTTCTGTAGCACTTGAGCCTTCATATTTTGACAAGACCCACGACTATCCAGCAGGTCACCATGAAACTAAGTACTACACTACAATTATGAACTGTGATGTTACTCAAGATGAAGATGGTAAGAAGGTAATCGTTACTGAAGACCTCAGAAACAACAACGGTCGTGTTATTAAGACTCGTTACACCAGTCCTCACCGAGTAGACTTTGAAAAGTCTCCAATTACAGCTTTATTCTGGATTATGAAAGATGGTTCACTTCCACCACTTCTTAGAATTGATGACCCAGTTTTAGCAACTACTATGGGTTGTACTCTTGCAACTAAGCGTACTAGTGCTGAAAACTTACCAAAAGGCTTTGACATGAATACTTTGGTAATTGAACCATTTGCAGACCCATTCCGTGCCTATCCTGTAAGTGGTGATTACCGCGACTTCAAAGAATTATTTACAAAGCGTGGTGCTCAATGTTACATCTTAAACACTGATGCATTCATGGACAAAGATATTCCTAAGGAAGTTACTAAGAAGATTGTTGAAGACTTAGCTAATGGCACCATCAAAGATAGCGACTGGAAACAATTTGGCAATTTCAAGGGTGTTCAATACTTACCAATTGATGGTTATGAAGTACACCTTGAAGACCCAGAATACCAAAAGACCTTAGCAAGAAGAATGCAAGATCGTTTGGACTGGCTCAATAAGTATGATGAAGAACATCCAGAAACTCCAATCCAAGAAGAAGCTAAAAAGACCTTGGAAGACATTATCAAGGAATTAAGTTAATATTTAAAATTAGTAAGATCCATAATAAAAATCATCAGACTATTTTTTCAATCTGATGATTTTTTGTTTACTAATTTAATTCATTTAAAATTTTTGCAATTCCATCATGGTCATTATCTAAAGTTACAGTAGAAAACTTTCTCTTTAAATCTTTAGGTGCATTCCCCATTAACACTGGATGTCCTACTACATTAAGCATATCTTCATCATTAAAGTTATCTCCGAATGCCCAAGCATCTCTAAGAGAAATATCAAATTCTTGACAAATTGCCTTAACTCCCTCACCTTTATTGACGCCCTTGAGCATTATTTCCAATAAATGTGGAGCTGACTTTACAAAATAAAGCTTAGGATACTTTTGTATTAATTCATCTTGAATAACTGCTAACTCTTCAGCTTTTCCCATTACTAGAATCTTATGCACGCCTTTTAAATTTTTCAACTCACTTAGATTGCTTTCAAGCGGCTGAACTTGTACAGTTTCAGATTCAGCTTTAACTAAAGGATTATTCTTATCATTAACAAACCAATCATATCCTGAATAAACATTCCAAACACAATTACTTTGTTTTTGATCAATATAATTGCAAATTTCAACTGCAATAGCAGTTTTCATAAATTTAGAAATCAAGACTTGCCCTACTTCATCAACTACAAGTGCTCCGCCTAAACTAACCATTGGCAATATTGTTGCAACAGAATCTGTTGCTGTTTTTATTGCTTTAATATTTCTTGCTGAAACTGGTATAAATGGATTTCCCTTAATAATTTGTCTACGAATTGCATCTCTAGTCTCTTTTGAAACAATCAAATTTGAATTAAGCAAAGTCCCATCAATATCTGAAAAAATCAATCGTCTTGTCATAATTATCACCACCTTTATTGTAACAAACCTAAAAAATAGCCGCATCCCCATAGAGATACGGCTATTTTCATAAGATATATTCAAAATTTGCGATTTATTTCCTGGGAAATTATTTTATATTTTTCCCTCGTAGCAATCATTCATTAAGCTTTCAATCTGACTAATAAGCGGTGCAACCGGGTTGGTCACTGTGTTTTGATCACCGTAAGCTTCAACAGCAAGGTCATTAACTTTCTTATCAAACTCGCTCTTATCAACACCATACTCTTTAAATGCAAGTTTAATATCAACCGAATGAGCTAAATCAATAATCTTTTGTACTAATTTTTCAACTAACTCATGATCATTTTTACCAGTTAAACCAAGCGCACGAGCAATATTAGCATAGTCACTTTCTGCACGATAAACAGAATAATGAGGCCACATAGCAAGCTTTTCAGGACGTTTTGAGTTAAAGCGGATAACTTGAGGAAGAGCAATTGCATCACTAACACCACTTGGAATATCAAAAGTTGAACCTACAGTGTGGGCAATTGAGTGGCCTAAACCAAGAAAGGCATTTGAATAAGCCATTCCAGCAATAGTAGCTGCATCATGCATTCGTTTTCTAGCTTCCATATCACCGTCATAAGAAGGTTTCAAGTTTTCAAAAATTGTTTTAATAGCTTCAAGTGACCAGCCACGAGTAAAGTCTGTTGCCATTGTTGAAACATAACTCTCAATTGCATGTCCTAGTGCTTCAAAGCCAGACCAAGCAATCAAACGCTTAGGCAAATTTTCAACGAATTGATCATCAACTATGGAAACATCTGGATTTAATGCATAATCACATAAAGTGTGTTTAATTCCAGTTTTAGCATCTTTAATAATAGCAATCGGAGAAACTTCAGAACCAGTTCCAGAAGTAGTTGGAATACATACCAACTTTACATCATTAGTCTTTGGGAAGCGAACCACACGTTTTCTAATATCTAAGAACTTTTGATAAGCTTCTTCAAAACTCATCTCAGGATTTTCATAGAATAAACGCATTGCTTTGGCTGCATCCATTACAGAACCACCGCCAATTGCTACGATAACATCTGGTTTAAAGATCTCCATTCTATGAACACCATCTTTAATAACATCAGTTGATGGATCAAGTGTAACAGCTTTAAACACTTCGTATTCTTTTGTACCACGACGCTTAGAAATTATATCAGTAATTTCGTCAGCAAATCCTTGATCTGCTACACCTTCATCAGTAACGATGAAGAAACGGTGTGCATCTGGCATATGACGTAAATAGTTAGCTGCATTATGTTCAAAATAAGTCTTAGCCGGCACCTTTACCCATTGCATATTATCACGGCGCATTGCTACAGTCTTAATATTAAGCAAATCCATAGCTCCAATATTATGTGAGAATGTATTTGCTCCATAAGAACCAGTTCCCAAAGTTAATGATGGAAGCATATTGTTATAAAGGTCACCAATACCACCAAGTGCAGCAGGAGAATTTACCAAAATGCGGCAGGCATCCATTTTCATTGCAAATTTTTTAATAATTTCATTATCACTTGAATGAATACCTGCAGTGTGACCACGACCGCCGTAATTAAGAAGGTCAGTACAAATCTTAAACGCATCATCATGATTTTTAGCACGATAAAGAGTAAAGACTGGTGACAATTTTTCAGCTGATAATGGAAAATCACGCCCAACACCCTTATATTCTGCCACAATCACTTTAGTATCTCGTGGAACATCAACTCCGCAAAGCTTTGCAATATCATATGCACTTTTACCTGCTACTGGTCCTGCCACAGTACCGCGACGAGGATCAATAAAATGCTCTTCAAATTTCTTAATTTCATCTTTATTCAAGAAATAGCAGTTCCACTTTTTAAACTCTTCCTTTACTTTGTCATAAATTGAATCATCAACTACAACAGAGTTTTCTGAAGCACAAACCATTCCATTATCAAAAGTCTTAGATAATACAATATCATAAACAGCACGGTCGATATTGGCACTTTTTTCAATGTAAGAAGGACCATTACCAGGACCGACACCAATTGCAGGTTTACCAGATGAATAAGCTGCTTTTACCATTCCTGGACCACCAGTTGCTAAAATTGTTTGAACTCCAGGATTAGTCATCAAGTCATTAGTTGCAGTTAAACTTGGTTCTTCAATCCATTGAATTGCATCCTTTGGTGCACCTGCAGCAACAGCTGCTTTTTGTAAAATTTTCCCCGTTTCAACACAACACTTTTGAGCTTGAGGGTGAAAGCCAAAAATAATTGTATTTCTTGTCTTAAGAGCTAGCATTGTTTTAAAAATGACTGTAGAGGTTGGATTCGTTACAGGAGTAACACCAGCGATAACACCTTTGGGTTCAGCAATTTTTACTAAACCTTGTTCTTTATCTTCTTCAATAATACCTACTGTTTTTTCATGACGAAGTGAGTTCCAAATATTTTCACTAGCATACATGTTCTTAGTAGTTTTATCCTCTAAAACGCCACGACCAGTTTCTTCTACTGCCATCTTTGCTAAAGGATATGCATTTTGTTCACCTGCAGTCGCAATTGCTTCACAAATCTTATCAACTTGTTCTTGAGTAAAGTTTGCCATTTTATCTAAAGCAACATGTGATTTTTTCACCAAGTTGTCAACCATATCATAAATTTGTTGATTTTTCTGTTCTTCTGTTAAAGTTTGCTTTTGTTCTTTTTTAGCCATTCTCTATTACCTCTAAGACTAACTAGTTATTGTGAACTTCTTTACAATCTTTACTATAGCACTTAATAAAAAAATGTAAATGCTTAAATCCTTTAAAAAGCAACTGCACAAGCACAACTACTAGGAGCTAATGTTTATCATTCCAATATTGTAAGCGCTATTATTTATATTTGTTTGTGAATTAACAAACTTTTCGTAAGTAAAGTTATTTCATATTTCAGAATACTTAGGAATTATTAAGATTTTTAGAATTTCTTAAAAAATCAATCTAAATATAGCAGCTTTTTTAAGTAATGGTAAAATACTATTAAACATAATTTTATGGGAGCGATTGAATGACAAAAAAGGATTCACAGAATAATACTGGATATAAGCGTACTTTAAGTAATGCTCATATTCAGCTAATCGCCTTGGGCGGAACAATCGGTACAGGATTATTTCTTGGTGTAGGTGACAGTATCCACCAGGCAGGTCCTAGCGTTATTCTAATTTATATCATTGTAGGTCTTTTCCTATTCCTATTGATGCGTGCATTAGGCGAACTTATTATGTCTGATTTAAACAAGCACACATATATTGATTTTATTGAAAAATATTTAGGAAAAAATATCGGTTTTATTACTGGTTACTTATATTGGTTAAGTTGGATTACTTTAGGTATGGCTGAAACTACAGCATTAGGAATTTATTTTCAATATTGGTTTCCTAACCTAAAGCCGTGGATCCCAGGACTGATTACAATTATTGTTTTATTGATTATTAATCTTATTTCCGCAAAAGTTTTTGGAAACTTAGAATTTAGTTTTGCAATTATTAAAATCGTAACAATTGTAGCTTTTGTTCTTTTAATTGGCTATTTATTGATAACTGGTGGTAAAACTACATTTGGTCCAATCACTTTTGAAAATCTTTCTGATAATGGTGGCTTCTTTGCCCGTGGTAGCAAGGGATTTTTCCAAGGATTCCAAATGGTTATCTTTAGTTTTATTGGTGTTGAATTAGTAGGGTTAACAGCAGCTGAAGCAAAAAATCCAAAAGTTACTTTAAAAAATGCTATCAATGAATTGCCGGTTAGAATCATTTTATTTTATGTTTTAGCAATTTTAGCAATTTTGCTTGTTATTCCTTGGTCTAAAATTTCTACAAATTCAAGTCCATTTGTGCAAGCATTAGGTGCAACTGGAATTCGCAATGCTAGTTCTATTATTAATTTTGTAGTTATTTCTGCAGCTGTTTCTTCTACAAATAGTTTTTTATATAGTGCAGGTAGATTGCTATTTTCCGTTACTTATGATGGAAAAGGAACATGGAACCAAACCTTTGGTCACTTATCACATAGACAATTGCCACAAAATGGTTTGATTTTATCTGCAATTTTAATGGGACTTGCACCGTTAATCACTTTAATTATTGGAGATCAAGCATTTAACTTTATTTCATCAACTTCAACTAGTATGTTTCTTATTATTTGGTGCTTGATGACTTTAACTCATATGGCCTATCGCCGAAAAACTCCAGAAGATCAATTGAGCGATTATAAAATGCCAGGATTTCCATATCTAGATTATTTAATTTTAGCATTCTTTATTTTAATGATAATCTTACTTTTAGTATTGCCAAGTCACCGAATTCCGATGATTGCCGCAATGATTATCTTTATTGTGCTTTATACAATTAGTAAAATTTGGGATAAAGAAAAAAATATGTAAAAAAATAAAGCTTGTAGTTCACACAAGCTTTATTTTTATTTGTTAAAAAACACATTATCCTTTACAGATTGTTTTACTACACTTCCTGGGGCAATTTTTGCATCCCTCCCAATTACTACTCCTGGATAAATGATACTGCCAGAACCAATTTTGGCACCTTTTTTAATTATAATTTTTTCAGTATACAATGTAGGATCTGCACTTAAGATTTGCACTCCACTTCCAATCTGAACATTATCATCTATTTCAATTTCACCTTCATCGACTAACATAACATTTGAATTTATAAAAACATTCTTACCAATCTTAATATTTCTGCCAAAATCAGTATAAAAAGGCAGACGAATTTCAGTTGAAGATGGTACTTTTTTACCAATGATTTCTCCAACTAATTGATTAATCTCACATTTGCAATGACGCTCTGTATTTAAATTTTGTAGTAAGCGCTGATTTTGGGCAATTAATTGCTGATGTATGTCTTTCATTTTATTATTCTCTCTTCTTTATTATTTCTAGAATTAAGTTTAAAATGTAAAACATACAATGTAAAAAACTTATTAATTATGTTAAAGGATAACTAAAATTTATAGCAATCATGGAAATTAGAGTATTAAATTATTTTTTAGCAACTGCCCAAGAATTGAATATGACGAGAGCTGCGGAAAAGTTGCTTGTTTCTCAACCAGCACTTTCAAGACAAATTGCAGATTTAGAAGATGAGCTTGGGGTTAAACTTTTTGAAAGGCATCCTCGCCAATTAACGCTTACTCCAGCTGGTCAATATCTACAAGAGCAAGCTCGTGAAATTATTAACTTATCTAATAAAACTAAAGAAAATTTACGTTCTTCAGCAGTTATCAGTGGCGATTTAACAATTGGAGCTGGTGAAAGTGCTGGTATGCAAAGAATTATGAATATTGTCAGCAATATCATTAAAGATTACCCTACAGTCAAACTTCATCTCTTTAGTGGAGATTATACTATTACTGAAAAGCGTTTAAATCATGGCACATTGGATTTTGCTGTAATAATGGGTGACTTGCCGGTAACTAATTATGAATCTTTAAAACTCCCTGAAAAAGACGTCTGGGGAGCTTTAATAGCTAATGATGATCCTTTAAAAGACAAAGACTTTGTTACAGCTAAGGATTTAATTAATCGACCAATATTAACTTCTGCTCAAGCCAAAGATAGAAATTTATTTCAAAATTGGTTTGGTAACTATTACAAGGATATTAATATTATTGGTGACTATAACTTAATTTATAATGCTTCACTAATGGTAAAGAATCATGCCGCAACAGTTATAACTTTCGACAAGTTAGTAGATGTTTCTAAAAACTCTGGACTCCTTTTTAAGCCACTAAAACCTGCAATGACATCACCAATTACTATAATTTGGAAACACGAAACTCCACTTTCACCAGTAGCTCAACTTTTTATTGATAGGATTCGCGCATCTATATCTGAAGATTAAAAAACCTTCCTGAAAATTCAGGAAGGTTTTTATTTTATTTTTTATGATGAGTAAAACGTTGTTTTAATCCTTGCCAAAGACTAAGTGAGCGTCTCATATGATCAGATGGAATATATTTATTAATTGCATGAAGAGTCTGTTTAGGATCTCTTGCTGCAAATATAAAGTTTCCGTTTTTCTTAGTTCGAATCTCAAATCGAGGAATATATTTTCCACCAAATTTAACATCCGCTACCACATATGTGACCTCATCCCATGGAATTTGAACAAAATCACCAATGTTTTTCTCATTATAAAATTCAAATGCTTTATCGCCAATCATAATTTTTCCATAAGATGGAACTCCTCTAAACCAAGTTCCATTTTTAGTTAGATCGACTTTTGTATTAATTGACTTAACCATTTTTGATTAAAGAATGTGCCATACGTGGAAGAGAACACCAACTACGAAAATACCAATAATAATCCAAATTGGTGAAACTTTCTTCTTTAATAACCACATACATAGGAAGGTAAGAAGAAGACCTGCTAAACCTGGAATTAATTGATTCAAGTTATCTTGCAAAGTAGTAGTCTTAGTCTTAGTTAAAGACATACCGTCTCCTTTGTTCCATTGAAGAAGGGCTTGTTGAATACCTTCAGCACCCTTTGGCAATTTATCCCATTCAATGTAACCACCCTTTTGAATAGGAGTTTGAGAAACAATAGGTGTGAACTTGATGTTTACCCAACGTTCAATTAAGGCACCTAAAACGAACATACCCATCATTGAAGCACCACGGGTTACTTTTTGGAGAAGACCACCTGACATATCGCTAGTAATAGCAGAACCTGCTTTATAGCCAAATTCTTGAGTATACCATAAGAATGCAAGTCTAATAATGTTCCATAATACAAAGAACAAGATTGGGCCAAGTACATTACCTGTTAAGGCCATTGAAGCACCTAAAGCACCCAAAATTGGACGTACAGTGTACCAGAAGACTGGGTCACCAACACCAGCTAAAGGTCCCATCATACCAACTTTAACACCTTGAATTGCTTCATCTTCAACATCTGCTCCATTAGCTTTATCTTCTTCTAAGGCTAAAGTAACACCAAGAACAGGTGAAGCTAAGTATGGGTGAGTGTTAAAGAATACTAATTGTCTTTGTAAAGCTTTAGACATATCGTCTTTATTTGGATAAAGCTTTCTCAATGCAGGGATTAATGAATAAGCAAACCCACCGTTCTGCATTCTTTCATAGTTCCAAGAACCTTGAAGGAATTGTGAGTGCCACATAACATTGAAGCGGTCGGCTTTTGTTAATTTTAATTTTTTATCAGCCATTATAAAAATCCTCCTCTATTGGTCTTTTTAATAGTCGTCAATAATATCGCCAAGTGGATCACCAGTTCCAGCATCACCTGAGTTTGAACCGCCTTTACCACCTTTGGCTTCAAGTGCTAAGTACATCAAAGCCATTGAAAGACCGATAGCACCAAGAGCAATTAAAGTTAAGTCCTTAACTGCAGCTAAAGCAAAACCAATAGCGAAGAATGGCCATACTTCTTTTGAGGCCATCATGTTAATAACCATTGCATAACCTACGGCTACAACCATGGCACCACCAATAGTCATACCTTCGTTTAACCATTGTGGCATCATTGCAAGCCAGCCTTTAACAACACTTGAAGGAATAGCTAATAACAATGCAGCTGGAATAGCAATTCTTAAACCTTGAAGACAAACTGCAATCCATTGCCACAAGTTAATCATACGCCAATTACCCTTCTTAGCTTCTGCGTCCATAATGTGAACAATAGCAGTAGAAATAGTACGTACAATCATAGTCAAGAACAAACCAGCAACAGCAAGTGGAATTGCAATACCAGTAGCAGTACCGATACCCTTTGTTCCTTGACCACCTTCAATTAAAATAATAGCTGAAGCAACAGATGCTAAGGCTGCATCAGGTGCTACGGCAGCTCCAATGTTTGCCCAACCCATGGCAATCATTTGAAGAGAACCGCCAAGCATTACTCCTAAGTCCAAGTGTCCTGTTACTAAACCAATCAATGTACATGCAACTAATGGTTGGTGGAATTGCCATTCATCCAAGATACCTTCAGTACCAGCAAGAAATGCAACACCCACTACCAAAATCATTTGTATAGCGTTCATTTAATTACTCCTAATTAATTTTATTATTTCTTTTGTTCATTAAGTAAAGTTTGTGCTTTATTCAAAATAGCATCCATGTTACCAGGATTATCTGAAGGAACTTTTCTTACATCAAACTTAACGCCCATCTTTTCGAGTTCACGGAATGTATCAACATCTTTTTGATTCATTGATAATACATTATTAGCGTTAACATCACCTTCAGAATATGACATTGATCCTACATTGATTTCCTTAATATCAACGCCGGCCTTGATAGCACGAAGCACATCTTCAGGATTTTCAAATAAAAGAAGTGCGTGAGTATTACCAAAACGTGGATCTTTAGCAATTTCTTCCATCTTCTTAAGTGGAACCGTGTGAGCTTTAACACCTGCTGGAGCTGCCTCACGAATCATACTCTTACGCAAGTCGTCTTTTGCTACACTATCTGAAACTACAATTACACGATCTGGCTTCATTGCTGGAATCCAACCAGTAGCAACTTGACCATGAAGTAAACGTGAATCAATTCTAGCCAAAACATACTTAATGTGACCGTCACCGATAACAGTACCTTCTGGAATAGATTTCTTAGATGCTGAAGAATCACCTGCAGTAGCTGCTGGTGCAGCTTCTGTTTGAGGCATTAACTCAGATGGTTTTGTTTTAATTCCATCTTTTGCAGGTTCAATTACAGCAGTAGCTATATCACGAGCAGTTGCATTAGCATTCATCATTCTTTCAGTCAATGCTTGAACTACCATAGGTAAGTTTAATCCACTTACAATTGCCCATTTATCTGCATGTTTTTCAAGAAGTCCATTAGCTTGATTGAAAGGTGTGCCTCCCCATAAGTCTACCAAAAACAACACTTCATCTTGGCTATCAAATGAAGCAATTGCTTTTTCCATTTTGCCACGAATATCATCTGGACCCTCACTTGGTTTCAAGATGACATGAGCAAAATTATCTTGTTCACCGAATAGCATTTGTGCTGATTGTGCAATACCATCGGCAAAACCACCATGGCTGGCTAAAACAATTCCTACCATGTTATTTCCTCCTCTAGATCAAAAAATGAATCCGCTATTATTGTACTATAAAATCCATAAATTTGATAGCGTTTTCTGAAAAATAACGAAAAAGTGAGCAAAGTTTTTTAAAAAAACTAAAAATCATACTATTGGCATAGTTTTCTACTCTAGCAGCATTATGACACAGTGTCACTATAAATAGTATATATGAATTTTTATATTTTGTACAGTACTTTCTGAATAGCATGTGAAATTAACAACAAAAAAGAGAGGAC
>NZ_JBQXFW010000015.1:0-6740 GCF_052615405.1 Lactobacillus sp. PSON
CTTTTGGAGTATTGTTTGGTGCTAATTTGATTCCACCCATAAATTTAACATCACTTGCTTTTACATATCCATTATCCATCTTAATTACATTATTTGGATATTTAAAAGTACCATCAATTAATTTTGCTAAAGGATGATAAAATAGTTCAGCCTTATTTTCAGAAGGAATCCAGATATAAGTAAGTTTATCTACTTTGAAAGATCCTAGCTGTTTTTTGATTTTCTGACCATTATGATCTTGTACCGTGCCATTTATATTATATACATCTGCATTACTAATAAATCTGATGTATGAATAATGTTCATAATCATAAGTATACAATGGTAGTTCTTTATCTACCTTTACATCTGCATAATGCAGCCAGTTATTGGTTCCTTTTATTCGATACATTGGTGCATTTCCGGGATAAGGAGTTGAAGGGAAATAACCTGAAAACGGAGTATCTGAAAAGCGATTAACAGTAAACTTAGTTCCAACTTTTAAGTTCTTCTTTACTATTTTAAGTTGTTTATCGTCTTTGCCTTCTCCAGTATAAATTGCAGCCACGCTTGATTTAACTGTAGCAGTAGCTTCTTGTTCTTTTACAGGAGTCGGAACTTCTTTAGCTGATTTGCTCAAGTTAGCAACCTTTACATATTGCTTCTTTGGTCCACCTACACGATAGTATTTTTTACCGTTTTTAAATTTATAACTTCCACCATAAGTTGTAATTGTTGTGCCTTTTTTTAATACTTTTTTATTAGCACGCTTAGTACTTGTTGCATAAACATATGCATTTGAATCAACTTTTCTTTGAACACCGTCAATATTAGTTAATTTAATGTATTTATCTTGATATGTGATCTTGTAATAGTATTCTCCATTAATCTTAACAGGATCAGAATCAAATTCTACATCTTGATATGAAGCAAATACTGTTCCAGTATTTTTACCATCTTTATTATAAATTGCAGAATTATGCATTGTTTTTTTAGTTACCACTTTATTAGCAGCCTGAACGGTGCTAGAAGCAAATGGAGCAATCCCCATTAGTGCAACAGCTGAGATAGCTATTAACTTTTTGTTTAGTTTCATAGATTTATATCCCCCTTACTATTATGATTTATTTAATTATCTTATATTAATATTTATATTTCAATATACACAAAATCATGAATTATCTAAAAATAAATACACAGATAATTCATGATATGAACTATCTGTATTTTTGTTAATTATTTTGTAGTATTAGCTTGACGTGCTTCATAAGCAGCTTTTGCCTCTTCTGGAGTATTAGTTGGCTTTAATTTTAATCCTTGGATAAAATTAGTATCTTCAGCTTTAATATAGTTATCTTTTGTCTTAGTTTCTGCTGGTTGAGCTAAATTAGAATTAGGAGTATATGTATAAACTTCTTGGCCATTAGTTAAATGGTAAAATAACTCTGCAGTATTTTCTTGTGGTAGCCAAATATATTCCAGTTTATCCATTTTAAATATATACTTATCTGGGCTTCCCTTATATTGAAGAACACAATCTTTAGGTTCTTTTAAATCGCCATTTTCATCGTAAATATGAACATTTTTGTTTAGTGTTATAAAGGCATTCTTATTATTCATTTCAACCTGCTTTATCAAACCATGAGGTCGCTTAACAATATCGCCTGCATAAATGTATAAGTTTGTACCTTTTATATGATAAGATTCAGCTGATTGACTATGTTTAAGTCCTGCAAATTCATCTACAACTAATTTGCTACCTGTTTTCAAAACATGTGAAGTAAAGTATCCTGTTTCATCTTGAGCATAAATATGCTTTTGAGCAGATCTAGCAGGATCAGCTACTATAACTGTTGATTGAGGAACATAGACATAATATTGATTGATTTTTTCAACATTTATACATCTAATATATTTGTTTGTAGCTATTTTATAGTAAAGCTTACCTTTTATCTTTTTATATGGTAGCCAGTATAAATTTTCTTTTATTGGATTATCAATACCATTTGGAAGTGGATTTTTGAAAATATAATAGTTTCTTACTTTATTAGTTTTTTGAATTTTGTCAACAAACTTAACTTTAGATCCTTTTTTAATTAATTTATTACTGGTTCTTTGCCCCTTTGCATTATATGTATAAGATTTTGTTTTCAAAGTTAATTTATTAGTAGTTGTATCCGCTAAAGCTGGGCTTTTATACAGACCTAGTCCTATAAGTCCTATACATAATGACAATAAAATGCTTACAGAAAAAGCCTTTACTTTCATAAAATTTACCTCCATAAATTATCAATTATAACATAAAAAGGATTCAGTAATATTGAATCCCTTTTTACTCTAAGAAGTTATTATTTTACCAAGCAATTATTGTGTGATGTTGTATTGCTACCATCCTTTACATAATGATATGCATATTTTTAGTAATATTAATTACTTGTTGGAAATTCTTTATTAGGTTTAACAAGCGCACCAACTACCCAATTATCAGTTCCCTTTATTCTGTAAAAACCATCTAATTTCCATGCTGGAACAAATATATCCGCGAAAGGAACAGTTTCTTGATGTTTATCTACAACCAATTTAGTACCTTTGGCTAAGTTATTTTGTACTACTTTTCCTTCACTGTCATAAATATTTACATTATATCCATATTTTACAGTAACTGTTGTTTCCGTATCATTTGAGGTTTTACTTGCTTCATAAGTAGCTTTTGCTTCTTCAGGGGTGTTACTTGGAGTTAACTTTGTACTCTCTTCAACAAATTTCACATCATTTGCTTTTACATATGCATTATGTCCAACTTTAATAGTACTTTCCTGACTAGCTGAGTTAGTTGTAGCTGAAAAACTGGTACCAACTAGATGATAGAATAATTCAGATTTTTGTTCACTGGGAATCCAGATATAAACTAATTTATCTACTCCCATCAAACCACTTTGTTTACGTATCATTTGACCGTTATGATTTTGTACAGTTCCATCTGCATTGTAAACATCTGTAGCTTTTGAAAATTTAATGTATGACTTATAATAGTGATAATAATTGTGAACTGGCAATTCTTTAGCAGCTGAAACAGAATTACTGTAGATCCAATAATCAGTACCTTTAATATGATAAATTGCTAATTCCCAATCATCATCACCGTCGCTTCCTGTATCTGCACGTGTCCCTTGCTCTAAACGATCAACTATAAACTTCTCACCTTTCTTTGCATATTTACCAGATGGTTGGACAGCATCCTTTCCCGAAACTTCGATATATAAAGAAGTACGTGGTACATCTACAGTAACTGTTGTCTCACCATCACTTGGACTCAATTTTGAGTTATTGGTTAATGAGGTGTTATTCTTATTGGTCACGGTCGAGTTAGATGAATTAGAACTTGCAGAGGTAGTAACTGCATCACCTAAATTAGCAACTTTTACATATTGCTTAGCTGGACCACCTACTCGGTAATATCTCTTGCCATTCTTAAACTTATAGCTTCCACCATAAGTAACAATAGTAGTACCTTTTTTAACTAATCTGCGGTTAGCACGTCTTGTACTGGTTGCATAAACATAAGCATTATGTTCTACAGTACGCTCAACACCATCAATATTTGTAATCTTGATGTATTGATCCTTATCAGCAAGCTTGTAATATTGTCCACCGTTAATTTTAACGATACCAGATTCTACAACAACTTTTTGATAAGATTTGTACATTTTGCCAGTATCTTTGCCATTTTTATCGTAGACAGCTGAATTGTGCATAATAGTCTTATTAATAGTACTACTATCAGCAGCTTGTACTGTCTTAGAAGCAAATGGAGCAATCCCCATTAATGCAACAGCTGAGATAGCTGTTAATTTTTTGTTTAGTTTCATGAATTTTATCCCCTTACTATTACGATTTACTTAATTATCTTATATTAATATTTATATTTCAATATACACAAAATCATGAATTATCTAAAAATAAATACAGATAATTCATGATATGAACTATCTGTACTTTGGTTAATTATTTTGTAGTATTAGCTTGACTTGCTTCATAAGCTGCTTTTGCTTCTTCAGGGGTGTTACTTGGAGTCAATTTAATACCCATGGAGTACTTTACATCTTCAGCTTTTACATAACCATCTTTTACAGTAATTGTTGACCATTCTCCCTTTGTAGCATAAAATGACTTTCCTGCTAAATGGTAAAACAATTCAGCTTTGTTTTCCTTTGGTAGCCAAATATAAAGCAATTTATTCACTTTAATATTTCCCAATTGCTTTATAATACGTTGACCATTTCCATTAGGATCTAAAACGTTACCCTGAGCATCATAAACATCTGTATCTTTAATAAAGTTTATATAGGTATACTGTTCTTTAAAAATGTTATGTTCAGGAATTTTTTTAGTAGCTTTTACATAATTTTCATTTATCCATTTATCGGTACCTTTGATATGATAATAACTTGGTTTTACGCCTGTATCTTCATCTTCAGATGAATTCTGTGACATCTTATTATATTCTAAGCGATCAACAGTAAACTTAGTCCCTACAGCTAGTGCCTTTCCAGAATCCATAGGATTGCCATACTTATTTGGCATTACAAGTTTAGTTGGTGAAACAACTGTTACTGTAGTTTCCTCATTATTTGTATCTATTGATTGGGTAGAATTATTTACATTTGATGCAGCTTCTGATTGAGTAGAATTATTTGTATTTGCAACTTCATTACCTAAATTGGCAACTTTTACATATTGCTTAGCTGGTCCACCTACTCGGTAATATCTCTTGCCATTCTTAAACTTATAGCTTCCACCATAAGTAACAATAGTAGTACCTTTTTTGACTAATTTGCCGTTAGCACGTCTAGTACTGGTTGCGTAAACGTAAGCATTATGTTCAACTGTACGCTCAACACCATCAATGTTAGTTGCTTTAATGTATTGATTTTTGCCAGTTAATTTGTAATATTGACTACCATGATTTCAACTGTGTCTGGATCTACAGTAATTTTTTGGTATGATGAATATGTTTTTCCAGTATTTTTACCATTTTTATCGTAGACAGCTGAATTGTGCATAATAGTCTTATTAATAGTACTGCTGTTGGCAGCTTGCACTGTATAATTTGAGACAACTAATGGAGCAATCCCCATTAGTGCAACAGCTGAGATAGATGTTAATTTTTTATTCAGTTTCATGAATTTATATTCCTTTACTATTACGATTTATTTAATTATCTTATTTTAGAGAATATAATTTAAGTTAAAAAAGAGCATTAACTTACTGAGTTTATGCTCTTTTATTTCATTAAATTTTAGCGGTTAATTATCTAATGTAACTTCAGAAGCTAAAATCCAATTATACTTTCCTAAATTTTTTCCTGAAAGTTTGTAAAACTTTGCTGGTTGACCATTTTGTTGTGGAAACTTATCACTGAAGGAAGTGGTTTCTAACTTAACTACAGCTAAAGGTGTACCCTTTTTCAATCCAGTTGCTACGGCATTACCTTGATCATCGTAAAGAGAAGCACCGGTATCTATTGATACTCTAACTTGCTTTACCTCTTGTGAAGGAACTGAAGCTTCTACTTGCTTAGTAGCTTCTCCTGAATCATAAAAAGCTTTGGCCTCTTCTGGAGTGTTACTTGGAGCTAGTTTAATTCCACCTGAAAATTCAACATCACTGGCTTTTACATAGCTATTGTTCATATTAATCCAGCTGTTTGCTTTCTTTGAAGTACTATCAATTTTCTTAGCTACAGGATGGTAGAATAATTCAGCTTTATTTTCACTTGGTACCCAAATGTACATAAGTTTGTCTACTCTAAAAGTACCAAGTTGTTTTCTAATCTTTACATCATTGGTGGTTTGTAAACTACCATCTAACTTATATACATCAGTATCTTTATTGAAAGTTATATATGTAGATTGTTCTCCAAAAATATCATGATTAGGAATTTTTTTAGTAGCTTTTACATAATCTTCATTTATCCATTTATCCGTACCTTTAATATGATAATAACTAGGACGTACTCCTCTATTATCATCTTGAATAGTATTCTCTGACATCATATTGTACTCTAGGCGATCGACGGTAAACTTGGTCCCTACAGCTAGTGTCTTACCAGAACTAATAGGATTGCCATACTTATCTGGCACTACAAGCTTAGTTGGTGAAGTAACTGTCACTGTAGTTTCTTCTTGAGCAGTATTTGTCGTAGAATTAATATTCTTATCTTTTACAACATCACCTAAATTGGCAACTTTTACATATTGCTTAGCTGGTCCACCTACTCGGTAATATCTCTTACCATTCTTAAACTTATAGCTTCCACCATAAGTAACAATAGTAGTACCCTTTTTAACTAATTTGCTGTTAGCACGTCTTGTACTGGTTGCGTAAACATAAGCATTGTGTTCAACTGTACGTTTAACACCATCAATATTAGTTGCTTTAATGTATTGATTTTTGCCAGTTAATTTGTAATATTGACTTCCATTAATTTCAACTGTGTCTGGATCTACAGTGATCTTTTGGTATGATGAATATGTTTTTCCAGTACTTTTACCATTTTTATCATAAACAGCTGAATTGTGCATAGTTGTTTTAGTAATTGAAACATTTGCAGCTTGGACCGTTTTAGAAGCAAATGGAGCAATTCCCATTAGTGCAGCAGCTGAGATAGTTGTTAATCTTTTATTTAGTTTCATGAATTTTATCCCCTTACTATTACGATTTATTTAATTATCTTATATTAATATTTATATTTCAATATA
>NZ_JBQXFW010000016.1:0-4249 GCF_052615405.1 Lactobacillus sp. PSON
GGGCGCTGTCAATCTTCTTGGCTTCTTCTTTCTTCTTGGTAAATTCCTTCCAGTCGCTGATCTCAAGGTCAACGCACTTTTCAGCTGCTCCTGCACCAGCCATAATTGCTCCACCACTAACAAATGCAGCAATCATAGCTATAGCCAATACTAAAGCTGCACCTGCTGTAACCTTTACCAAATCACTATTTGGTAATCCATGCAATAAGTCAGTAGGTTTTACAGTAATGCCGATTTCAAGAGATAACTCATTAGTAACTAATTTATTGTCTTCCTTGTAGACATTGCAGCTGATTGTTAACTTATAATCTACTCCATTGGTTTCAGATACTTTTACTGAAACTTCACCAGCTGAAATACCAGAAGAAGCAATCGTACTTGATGAAAATCTACGCAATCCAATTAATCATTATTTTAAAAAGCGATATAATGCTGATATACAAAAGCAAAAATAAAGGCAAAATAAAAAAGAAGCAAATTGTGATACAATCCCATCTCCATGAATAATTCAAAAATGAAAAATTGAGCTTATCTATGGAGGTGGGATTTTTCTATGCTTAGAAAATCTAAATGTGCAGCTGAAGAAAAATTAGAAGGTATTATTCAATATCTTAAAATTCATAAATGTAGCATTTTGATGTTTTGTTTACTATAAATTTTTTAGATTCAGTCATAGAATTTTCCAATTTTTATATTTAAGTTATTTTATGTTTAGATAGTAATTTTGAACAGGATTTATTGATTCAACTTAATATAATTCCAATTTTATTGAAAACTAACCAAGTCAAGGTACTTTTCTTGTTGTTTCAATAATTATAGTATAAAATGTGATTACATAATGAAAGGAAGTAATAACATGGCAGAAAATACATTAGAAAAAACAAAAATGTTCAAAGCAGGAAATTCCTATGCTTTGAGACTTACTAAAGAAGACCGGAAATTATTACATGCTGATAATAATACAATCTTTGAAAAAAAGGTCAGTGCAGATGGTAATACTATTACATTTTCGAAGTTAGAAGCTGTTCATCCTGAGTTAGATAATTTTATCAACGATTTCTACGCTAAAAATAGTGATTTAATGAGAGACTTAGAAACTAAATAATGAAATATCTTACTAAAACAGACTTAATTCATATTAATCAGAGTGTAGTTAAGCATTCAACTTCGGATAACTTTGGTATTCAATATTCTGAAGGATTAGATATTGTATCTAAGCAACCTATGCAATTTCTTTTTGGACGTGAACTTTATCCTACTATTTGGCTTAAAGCCGCATTTATCCTGCAAAAGACTACTAAAAAGCATATATTTAACGATGGCAACAAAAGAACTGCTTTACTTTCAACAGCATTCTTTTTAAAAATTAATGGTTATGAACTAAATTTGCCAAGAAAAGAAAGTTTAGATTTTATTTTAACAGTCACTAATAATCCTGATGACGATAAAACTATGAAGTTTATTGCTGATTGGTTGCAAGTTCATAGTCAACAAAAATAATTGTATTGTAGAAATATTAAAGATACTGATTAATGATTAGATAGTTTGCTTTTAGGATGGAGATCTTTTATATTACCAATATTGTTTTCAAACTCACTCCATAATTTTTCATCATCTAAAAAGAAAACCTTACTAATAAACTCTGCCTTTTTAGTATCCATCTGTTCTAAGATAGAAAGTAAATTATTTCGATAATCTATAGGTAGTCCTAAGCTTCTATCTAAACCGTTTCCCACAATAAAAAGAATCATAAGCTTCTACTTTCATTAATATAACAAAAGTATAGATATATATCATATCTATACTTTTTACTTACTAGTTATTTGAACTATTACTTGTTTCATAAGCAGCTTTGGCTTCTTCTGGAGTATTACTTGGTGCTAATTTAATACCCATGGAGTACTTTACATCATCAGCTTTTACATAACCATCTTTTACAGTAATTGCTGACCATTCTCCCTTTGTGGCATAAAATGATTTGCCTACTAAATGGTAAAACAATTCAGCTTTGTTTTCCTTTGGTAACCAAATATAAAGTAATTTATTCACTTTAATATCTCCCAGCTGCTTTGTTATACGTTGACCATTTCCATTAGGATCCAAAATATTGCCTTTAGCATCATAAACATCTGTGTCTTTAATAAAGTTAATATAAGTAAAGTTTTCTAAAGAATAATTATGTTTTTTTAACTTTTTATTAGCTGTAACATCACTTTCATCTAACCATTTATTTGTACCTTTTATTCTATAATAGTACGGATTTGAACCTGTCTTTTCATTTAAAGGTGACTTCTCAGACATTTTGTTATATTCTAATCGGTCTACTGTAAATTTAGTTCCTACAGGAACAGTTTTTCCATTACTTGTTGGATTATTATATTTATCTGGGGTCCAAATTTCAGTGTCTGGAGAAGTAACGGTTACTATAGTTTCTTCTTGAGTAGGGTCAGTTACAGAATTAATATTTTTATTTTCATCTTTTTTTACAACATTACCTAAATTGGCAACTTTTACATATTGCTTAGCTGGTCCACCTACTCGGTAATATCTCTTACCATTCTTAAACTTATAGCTTCCACCATAAGTAACAATAGTAGTACCCTTTTTAACTAGTCTGCTGTTAGCACGTCTAGTACTGGTTGCGTAAACGTAAGCATTATGTTCAACTGTTCGCTTAACACCATCAATGTTTGTTGCTTTAATATATTGATTCTTGCCAGTTAATTTGTAATATTGACTTCCATTAATTTCAACTGTATCAGGATCTACAGTGATCTTTTGATATGATGAATATGTTTTTCCAGTATTTTTACCATTTTTATCATAAACAGCTGAATTGTGCATAGTTGTTTTAATAATTGAACCATCTACAGCTTGTACTGTCTTAGAAGTAAATAGAGCAATTCCCATTAGTGCAACGGCCGAGATAGCTGTTAATTTCTTATTTAGTTTCATGAATTATATTCCCTTAATATTATGATTTATTTAATTATCTTATTTTACAAGATAAAAACAGAATGTGCTTGACTAAAAATATAGATATTAGAGATGCTTATTTTTATGCTGGGCATTTCTTTTCATAATTAGTTGTTGAAATGCAATCTCACGTGTCATAGTATTTTCAACTTTAATCAGTTTAGCCATTGCCTCTGTATCAGCATTTTGTTGGGCTAAAATCATTTGATCATTATTTCTTTGATAATCAATAATCTGTTGATGATTTGCAGCGTAACATTGTAAAAATAAACGAGCACTACGTCCATTGCCTTCTCTAAAAGGATGCATATAATTAATTAAATCTAGCAATTGTGCGTAATCTAAAGCAGACAGCGTTCTCTTATTACTTTGTTCTTGCAATAAATTATTTATATCAATTTCGGCAAATCTAAATCTTTTGTAGTCAAAAAAAGTATAGCCATCTTTTTGAAAATTTCCCCACCTATATTTGCCAGCCCAATCGTAAAGCTTGTAAAACATTAATTTATGCAATTTAGTTAATTGCATAATATTATTAACTTTAGGCTTTCTTTGTAAGATCTTAATTGCTGCTACTGCAGTTTCTTCATATTCTAATGCTGCAAGTTTTTTTGCATCATGAATATTTAATTTATTAATTAATACACCGTTAGGATAAATTGTTTCTTCAATCCAATTACTCATTTTCAAAAAGATCTCTGTACATTTCATCAAATTCGGGATCAGGTTTTTGTACTTCTTTAAGTAAGTACAAAATATCGTCTCTAGTGGGTTGCCATCCTTCCAAGTGATTATTAACTACAGCAAATTTAACTTGTTGATATAGTTCTTTATCACTTATTTGAATTCCCTGAATCATTTGATTTTTATCATCAATCTTTAGTTCATAGTTGTCAGACTGTAATTTACTTAATAAATCAGGTGATTGCATTCCCAATCCTTTAGCAAAAGCGTTTAATACTCTGATTGACCAAGATTCAATTGGCTTTTTAATAGCATTTCCTAATGTTGATCGAGCAACTCCACTTTTGGATGCAATATCTGCAACTGTCAAATTATTATTATTCAAGATTGCTGAAATTGTAGTTGTCATATACATCATCTCCATTTTTATTTAATTATACCACATATGGATATATTGCTCCTAATATGGGCATATAATTATTAAAGCATTAGTGTAATTATTTAGTTTTATTTTTCCTTGTTTCAGTAAATTAATTAGTATACTAAGTAGATATTATTTATTTAATTATCTTATATTTCAATATACACA
>NZ_JBQXFW010000017.1:0-12874 GCF_052615405.1 Lactobacillus sp. PSON
TGCAACCCTTTTTTGTAACTTTTTTAAATTAAATAAAAGAATGCGTAATTCGGCACCAAATTACGCATTCTTTCTAATACTTTTCTTGTCTTGCTCTTTCAACTATATCTAACGATGAACGTAACTCTTGAAAAATAGTCTGTGGATCTTCTTTAAATTCATGCGTCCACCAAACCTGAATTCTAGAACAAATGTGACTCGCACATCCTCTTACATCCCTCATACGTAAAACACCAGTGCTTTTTACATACTCTTCTATTTCCATCATAAAAATTTTTTCAATTTTGTGATATGCATCAATTTTGTGCTCTACTCTTTTATCAAAATGCCCAGTATTTAATAAACCTATCACAGCATGATAATAATACTTTCTACTATAGATTTCTTTTAAAATGTCATAAAACACTCGAGAAAAATCTTTTGCGGTATTTTCACGCAAATTATTACACAACTCATACTCTAATACATGCGTTACAAACTCTCCCATAGTTTTAAAGCGATATTTAAAGTCATTTAATCTTTTATCGCTCATTTTACACAACTTAGTAATAGTAATTTTTCTTTCCCCTGCACTGATCAAACTCTCCAACCCATCAATATACTCCACCATAGACATAATACATATATTTTCCTTTCTTATTTTTTAAAGCTATACGCAATAAGCGTTTAAAAATATATTACTATCTATGACTATATTATTCAATAATTAAATGTATATTTTTAATCCATTTTATACTATACAATTATAAAATTATATTTATACAAAAAGCACTACCTCAAAAAGGCAGTACTTAAAACACTAAACTTTATATTTTCTACGAAGTTCTCTATCTTGATCTCTTCTTTTAATTGTTTCACGCTTATCATATTGCTTTTTACCTTGTCCTACTCCAATTAAGACTTTAGCAAAGCCATGCTTAAGATAAACCTTTAAAGGAATAATAGCAATCCCACGTTCAGCTTGAGCTTTAGATAAGCGAGTAATTTCTTTTTTATGTAAAAGAAGCCGTCTACTTCTTAAAGGATCATGATTATACCGATTTCCTTGCTTATACTCACTAATATGAACATTTTCCAAAAAAGCAGATCCATCAATAATTTGCACATAACCATCACGCAAATTAATTCTACGTGCACGAATTGACTTAATCTCAGTTCCTGTAAGTGCAATACCAGCTTCTAAAGTTTCCTTAATGAAATAATCATGCCCGGCTTTTTTATTTTGAGCAATCAGATTTTCATTTTTTTGTTTCATGGTAGAATTCACCTAATGCTTAAAATTACGACTATTGTGATTTTTATTATTTTTACGACCACGGAAGTTGTGTTGTTTTTCACCGCGACGACCTTGATTATTCTTAAAACCACGATTACCTCGACGACGATTATTCATTCCACGATCATTATGCTTACGCTTAGGAGCATTTGGATCATAAATTTCAAAGTCAAGTTGATGTTGTTCAACATTAGCATTGATTAAAGTAACTTTGATAGGCATCCCTATCTTAAACTTTTTATGAGTGCCACGTCCAGTTAAAGTTAAAGTCTTTTCGTCAAAACTATAAAAATCATCATCTAAATTAGAAATGTGAATAAGACCTTCAACAGTATTTGGCAATTGAATGAACATTCCAAAGCTAGTAACTGAAGAAACGACTGCGTCAAAATGTTCACCTACTCTATCTGCCATAAATTCTGTCATCTTAAGATCATTTACTTCACGCTCGGTATCAATTGAGCGACGTTCTTGAGTTGAAGTTTGTTCAGCAACTTCTGGCAAATAACTTGCAAAATGCTTTTGAGTATCTTCTCCCATTCCCTTATCTGCATATTGATGAATCATTCTATGAACCATCAAGTCAGAATAACGACGAATCGGAGAAGTGAAATGAGTATAGAACTCTGCAGCCAAACCAAAGTGTCCAAGAGCATCTTCTGAATAATGTGCTTGCTTTAAACTTCTCAGCATCATCATTTGGACAACTGCTTCTTCAGGCGTACCTTCTGTTTTAGTTACTACTTTTTGTAAATCTATTGGTTTAACATTATTAGGGTCTGCCTTAACATTAAGTCCAAAAGCACTACAAAACTCAAAGAAGTTCTTAATTCTTTCTCCATCTGGAGTTTCGTGGACACGATATAAAAATGGAACGTGTTTTTTATAATAATCTTCTGCTACGGTTTCATTTGCCATCAACATAAAGGATTCAATCATTTTTTCAGCAGTGCCACGTTCATGCAATACAATATCTACTGGCTTGCCTTTATCATCAACAATGATTTTTGCTTCTGGCTCTTCAAAGTCAATTGCTCCTCGCTTATGACGTTGCTTATATAAAACATTGTGAAGGTCTGACATATCTTCAAGCATTGAGCGTAATTTTACATACTTATCCTCTAAACCATCCATGTCACCTGCTAAGACCTTATTAACCTTATTATAAGTCATTCGACCATGAGAACGCATAACTGATGGGTAAATTTTATAGTTAACACGCTTACCTTCTGGTGTAATTTCCATATCGCATGACAAAACAAGACGGTCCACACCTTCATTCAATGAACAAATTCCGTTAGACAATCTAAATGGAAGCATTGGAATAACACGATCTACCAAGTAAGTACTATTTCCACGAGCAAAAGCTTCTGCATTTAATGGAGTATTTTCTTTAACATAGTGAGATACATCAGCAATATGAACACCTAAATGATAATTACCATTAGGCAACTTCCATACAACTACTGCATCATCAAAGTCTTTTGAATCATCCCCATCAATTGTTACAGCTGGTTGATCAGTAATATCAACTCTGCCTTTTCTGTCTTCATCAGTAACATGATCAGGAATACTATTAGCTTGCTTCATTGCTTCTTCTGGCCATTCAGTACGAACATCATGTGAAGCAACAATAGACATAATATCTACACCAGGATCATTTTTATTACCAATTACCTCAATAACTGCCCCAGTCATTGATTCTGGATTTGCTTCATTAGGATAATCCTTAATTGAAACCTTAACCATATCGCCCATTTGAGGCACAATACCATTCTCAGAAACATAAACTCGATATTTGTGGAGTTTTTTATCGTTACTTAAAACATAACCAATAAAATGACTGCTCTTAACTTCTTCATCAGTTAATGGATGATATTCACCAACTAATGTTGTGGTTCCTCGTTCTAAAATTTCTTCAATATGACCTTCTGGTCCCTTACCATTCCAAGGATTGCCATCAGCAATAATTTTTACTTTTACACGATCGCCATTAACTGCAAATTTAGTATAATCAGCATCAACAAATACATCATCGGCTTCTTCATCATCAAGTCTTATAAAACCGAATCCACGCTCATTTGCTCTAAATTCACCTTCAACAATCGTATTAGCTTGAGCTAATTGATAGCGTCCTTTACCATCTGTAATAATCTTTTTTTCATGTTCTAGAAATGATAATGCCTTAATTAGTTCAGTAAAATTACCTAAACGCTCTCTTCGAGCCCTTTTTTCAATTTGATCTATTCGAAATTGTTTTTGCGGCTCATGGCGAAATATTTCTAAAACACCGCCTAAAGTCTTTTCATTTTGTACCATTAATTAATTTCTCCATTTCTTTATCTAAGTAAATATTTATAAAAAAAGCCTCCCAACACATTTGATCGGGAGACTTTAAACAAAAATTATTTTGAAGACATTATTGCTAATACAATAGCAAATGCGAAAAATAGTACCAATAAAACTGCGGTTACTTTTTCCATAAATGCTTCAAAACCACGTTTTTTGGTTTGACCGCTAAAAACTGCACCACCTGAAAGGGCGTTTAAAGCGTCTTGTTGCTTTTGTGGCTGCATCATTGTTGCAATAACGATTAAAATTGAAACAATGATTAGTAGCGTCATAAATAAATTGTACAATGCGCTGCCTCCAATACACAGATACGATTACTGAACAATTTTATCACAAAATAGAAAATTTTGCAGGCTTATTTTTCTAGTTCAGGCGCATCAGTCTTAAATTTTGATTGTGTTGTCTTCTTGTGATTTTTATACCACAATGATGTTTTATTGTCTTTTGAATATAAAGTCTTTAAAGACTCATCTTTATTATAATTATAATCACTTGGTTTAACTTTAGTAAACCATTTTGGTTGATAAAATCTCAAAAGGTTACCATTGATTACACGATCCGACAATGAAAGTTGAGTAGTTACCTGATTTGATAAAGTTAATAACTTCTCTTTTAACTTTTTATCTGGGTGAGTAATTTTCTTTCCGGATTTAGTGTAATAGTAGCTTCCTGTAACTTTTGCATATTCTGGAGTAATAAAGTCACCATTTCTTTGAGCAACTATTTGAGGAGCATCTTTACTCAATAAATCATGACCAAATTGAACTGTATCATTATCTTTTACACCTAAAAGATTCAATAAAGTTGGTAAAACATCAATTTCTCCACCATATGTATGATCGATTTTGCCTTTAAGCCCCTCCATATGAAACATTAATGGAACTCTTTGAAAATTCAAATTATCAAAATCGTTAAAACTATCCATTTTAAGAAGTTCGGCACTAGCTTTGTGGTGGTTACCAGAAATACCATAATGGTCACCATAAAACATGACCAAAGTATTTTTATCTAGACCAGTCTTTTTCATCCACTTCATTAATTGACCAATTGCTTGATCTAGATAATGAGCAGTTTGTACATAGCCATCAACAGTTTCATCCCCAGTATTGGTTTTAGAAATTGTTTGATTTTTCTTATCAATATCATATGGATAGTGATTAGTAACAGTTATCATCTTTAAATAGAATGGCTGTGGTAAACGTTCAATGTACTTAATAGATTGATCAAAGAAAATCTTATCCTTTATACCATATCCAATGTAATAGTCTGGTTTATTTTCATAATAAGAAAGTGGCATAAAATATTGATAGCCAAATGACTTATAAGCATTATTTCTATTCCAAAATGATCCAGCTCCTCCATGCATTACAGCAGTGGTATAACCTGCTTCTTGATGCAAAATTGCTGGCGCGCTTTGAAAAGTATTGCTTGTACCATAACTAGACATTGCACTTCCCGATTGCAAACCGTAAAGAGAATTTTCAAGCATCATTTCAGCATCGGAAGTTTTTCCTTGACCTACTTGATTAAAGAAATTATCAAAACTTATAGTATCTTTTGCATGATAAATCTTATTTAGATTAGGAGTAACTTCTTTTCCCTTCCACTTATAACCAATCAAAAATTGTTGGAAACTTTCTAAGTGAATTACCAAAACATTTTTCCCTTTAGCTACACCAGTATATTCCGGATTAGGCTTAACATAATTAGCTTTTAAATATTTTTGAACAGAATTAATATCTGAAACATTTGCTTTAGCCATTTGAGCACTCGTTTGAGCAGTTTTAAAACCGTCGTATACAGCATACTCATTTATTCCCAGATATTTAACAATATAATTATTATCAAAAGTTCTAGTAAGAAGACCTGAACGATCTTCTTGAGCCATTAATAAATTGATTCCCATAAGCGTTAATGCTAAAGTTTCAATCATCAAATTAACTCGTAATTTTAATGGTCGAATGTCAATATGAATAATTTTAAAAATTAATAATGCAATAATTAACGCAACATCTAAAAAAGCTAAAAAATCACTAGCTTGAGTAATTCCCGCAATACTTTTCCCTAAATTATCTGAAGTTGAGCCAGATGTTTTTATAATCGAAAAAGATAAAAAATTTGAAAATTCACGATAATACAGTATATTCGCAAATAACCATAAACTAAGTAAAAAGTCGATAATCATTACTATCCAGTATGATTTACGCCCTTTAAAAAATAATCCAATTCCAAGTAACAGCATCCCTGCTGGAAGTGGATTGATCAATAGTAAAAAATTTTGCATTGGACCTACAGCACCCAGGTTAAACTTATTTAAGTAAACCCAATACGTTTTTAGCCAAAATAATACTAAAACAATCGTAAAAAAGCCTAGTTTAGTATTAGTTAACCAATTAAAAGAAGATTTTATACTCTTCACCCAATGCTCCCCCTTTCATTTATGACAATCATATTACTACTTATACTTAATTAATAACTAGCTATTTTACTGAATGTTAATTATTTTTTCTACTACTTATTTTTTTAGGTTTAAAAATCCAACCAAAAATTCCTAAAATCATGCCAAAAAAGTAAGTTGCAAATCTCCATAAAAACATTCCCAGTACAAGAGCACCATGCGAAGAAACAAAAGTAGCAAAAAGCGTCTGAAAACTATATTCTGCTCCCCCAGATGCTCCTGGAATTGGAATAATTGCCATAAACATAATAATCATAATGTTCATTTGAGTAACTGCAAGCCATGAAGCATTAACATTGAGCGCCATTAACACTACATATGGAATAGAATAAAAAATCAGTAATTGTAATACTGTTAAAAATGTTGAAACAAGTAATTTTTTCTTTTCTTTTTTTAATTTTTGACTTTCAGAATAAAATGTTTCAATTTTTTCCATTGTAGCTGATCGCCATTTTTCTACACGCTCTTTTTTTATAAATTTTGCTAGTAGATTCATAAAGAAGTTAGTCGTATTTTTTGTCCAATTATAAGCAAACATAATTGCTAATAAAAATAAAATAGAACTAATATGAATAATAAAGCCTATAACGATAAAAATCGCTAACGCTGAAAATTTAGTAGCAACCATGTGAAAGCCAAAAATAATAGTTAAGACATACGCAAATAATACAACAACTTGATAAATAATGAATTTCATTAATAAAAGCGACGTGGCTCTTCCACCTTCAATTCCCATTTGCACCATTGCTGCAAGTTGGGAAGGCTGCCCTCCTGTAGACATTGGAGTAATAGCATTAAATAAAGCTTGAATGATTGGTATTCTAAAAAATGACCATTTGCTTCTTTTTGGCTCATCTTTTCTTTTAGCTAAAGTTGCTAAAATAGCAGCCTCACAAATATAAGATAAAAGCATCAATGCAAAAACTAAAACAAAGGCAAACCAATTCATTCCTTGAGCTGCCTTTTGAATTTCATGAATCGGAGTTGTCTTTAAATCTGTATAAAGTACAAAGGCGCTGATTGCTAAAACAATCAGTATGCCCCATAAGTGTTTTTTATTCATTAATGAATTTGTCCTAATTCCCTTCCAATAGCATATTGCTGAGCATAAAAATCACTCCAAATTTTAGCTAAATTATCTTCTGAATATTGCTCACTAGCCTTCAAAGACAATTCTTTGTATTGCTGCAAAATTTGCGGATTCTTAATTGCATTTTGAAGTTGCTTATTCATTTCTTCAAAATTATCGCCTTTAAGATAATATCCATCAATAATAGCTTTATATAAGTCTAGATTCCTTAATAGTACGGGAGTACTACAGCTGAAAGCTTCAAGAACTGACATTGGGAAAAGCTCATCATATGAAGGTAAAACAAATAAGTTTGCAATATTTAAATAATTTACTAAGTCTTTTCGATCAATAATTCCAGTAAACTTTAAATTCTTTGGTGGATTATCTACAAGCTTTTTATAATGATCATAACCATCGGTAATTTTACCAAAGGAAAAACCTCCAGCCCAAATAAACTCCACATCCGGGTTAGCTTCCGCCATTTTAGCAAAGTCATCTACACCTTTGCGCTCTTGAACTTGTCCATCTCCAAAAACAACAAACTTATCAAGAGGAATACCCAATTTATTACGAAAAGCATTTTTTTCAACTTGATTCTGAGGATAAAATTCAGATTTTGAAACAAAATTTGGAATATATTGAACCTTATTTGGATCAATTCCATATTCTGCGAGTTTATCAATAAAAATTGGATTAACTACTACTATTTGATCCATTCTTTTATAAAAATCTATCACATAATTATAAAAAACTTTTTTAGCAGTATTCGGCAATTTAATTGATCCATCTAAAGTATCAGGTAAAAAGTGAACATAACCGATTTTTCTGCCACGTGCTGGTGAAAAACTATTTAAGTAATATGTCGGATTAATAGTGTGATAATGAGTTAAATCAGAAACACCATACTTGTTAACAGTAACGTAATATTCATCGACCAGCTTTTTTCTTAATAAGGTCATCAATTCATTGTAAGCTGAGCCCACTCCCTGTCCTTTGACTGAATCAGCTTGTGAAAACATATTAATTCTAATCATCTAAATCCTCTTCATTTTTCTTATAGTTTTCAATTACTTCCTGGTAAAAATTGTACACCTCTTTACCAAAGTGGTTAGCAGAAATTTTTTCTAATTTTGCTTCTAGTATATCTTTAGGAATTTTTTTCTTTTCCATACTTAAATAATCTAAAATTTCAGCTAGCATCTCAGCTTGGGTAGTGAAAGTTTGACCTAAAATTTTATTATTAAAAATATTCTTAGTATATTCAGTATCATAAACAATAGAAGGTGTACCTGATGCCATAGCTTCTATATAAGTTAAGCCTTGGGTCTCTGTATCGCTGGCAGAAACAAACAAATCAGCCATTCGATAATAATTACCTACATCTTCATGTTCCACTGGTCCAGTAAAAAGCACATAGTCCTCTAAGGTCAATCTCTCAACCTGTTCTTTTAAAACATTAACATCTGGACCATCTCCAGCAATTACTAATTTTACATTTGGAAATTTTTCAATTACCTGAGGCATAACATTCAGAATATGGTTGATTTTCTTTTCTGCTGCAATTCTACTTAGAGTCAAAATGACAAATGTATCAGAATTAATTCCTAATTCGCTTCGTAAATTATTATTAGTTTCCCTATTCATAATTTCAATATCTACCCCAGTAGGAATGATTTGAATAGGAATTTTTACCCCATAACGAATAAGTAAATCTTTTACCCTTTCACTTGGAGCAATTACTCCATCCATATTTTTTAAATATCCTTTTGTAAATTGTTTAACGTGATATGGCTTAAGAAGATGACCATTAAGTACATAATGCAAATAATCTTCATACATAGTGTGATAAGTATGGATTGCAGGAATTTTCAATTGATGAGCAACATATTTACCCATCATGCCTAATGCAAATTCTGTTTGAGTATGTACAATATCTAATTTAACTTCTTTAGCAACTTTCGCCGCCTCAAAAAAGCCCCTAAAAGCAATTCTACGATCAGTAAACGATACCCATGGAATACTACTAAACCGAAAAACATTTGGTTCAATGGTTCCTTTTTTCATATGAGGATCAGTCGTCGTAAATATGAATACATTGTGCCCTTGTTTTTCTAAAGCATCTTTCAACGTTTTTATGGACGTTGCAACCCCACTTAATTGGGGAAAATATGTATCGGTGAAAATACCAATGTTCATCAAAAATACCTCCATAATAAATATTATAGAGATTCAAGAAAACATTAGCAATTTTTAATAGGAAATATATACAAAAGTTATAAAACAAAAAAACAGCTCACTTCCGTGAACTGTTTGAAAATAGCGGTGATCGGGGTCGAACCGATACGTCCGTAATGGACACCAGATTTTGAGTCTGGCGCGTCTGCCAATTCCGCCACACCGCCATAATGTTTTCTGTTAGCTTAAAGGCGGGGATCGGATTCGAACCGACGATAAAGGTTTTGCAGACCTCTGCCTTACCACTTGGCTACCCTGCCATGAGCTTAATATTTTGTTAGATAGATTGGGATAACTGGATTCGAACCAGTGCATGTTAGAGTCAAAGTCTAATGCCTTACCACTTGGCTATATCCCAATGCTAGGGCGGAATATGGGATTCGAACCCATGTATGCCGGATCCACAAACCGGTGTGTTAACCCCTTCACCAATTCCGCCGTGAAGTATAAAACAGGGATAGTAGGAATTGAACCCACATCAGCGGTTTTGGAGACCGATGTACTACCATTATACGATATCCCTATTATATGGAGGAGGGTGGATTCGAACCGCCGAACTCAGAGAGAGCGGTTTTACAGACCGCCGCGTTTAGCCACTTCGCTACTCCTCCGTTATTGATGGCGCGGGACGGAATCGAACCGCCGACACAAGGAGCTTCAATCCTTTGCTCTACCAACTGAGCTACCGAGCCATCTTACGGTCCATATCGGATTTGAACCGATGATCTCCTCCGTGACAGGGAGGCGAGATAAACCACTGCTCCAATGGACCATATTGCGGGAGCTGGATTTGAACCAACGACCTTCGGGTTATGAGCCCGACGAGCTACCAGACTGCTCCATCCCGCGATGTTAAGGAGGATGTGGGATTTGAACCCACGCGCGAGCATAACCCGCCTGACGGTTTTCAAAACCGTTCCCTTAAGCCACTTGGGTAATCCTCCATCGTGAAAATAAAGTACCAAATATATTAAATTGGTAATGACCCGTACGGGATTTGAACCCATGTTACGGCCGTGAAAGGGCCGTGTCTTAACCACTTGACCAACGGGTCGTTGTCATTCCTTACTGACGCAAGGCACTTAATTATAATACCTAACTTTAAATCATTTGTCAACATCTTTTTTAACTTTTTTTATTTAAAGTTTTTATTTAAGTGACCTGTGCCACAAGACGTATTTAATAATACACAATAATTTTGCTTTTGGCAAGAGAAATTTCAACTTTTTTTGAATTAAATTTCAAAAGCATTCAAAAATGCTATTAAATCAACGTTTCTGGGACAATTTTTTTCTGTTTTCCCACTCTTTATGTCTCTTATATACCATATAGCCATAAAACGCATTTATAAGCGCTAAAAGCGCCGTAGCAATTAATAAGGTATAGGACCCTATAATCTTTTGAAATGAAGCTGAAATAATGGCTCCTGACGCAAATGCAAGCACTAAAACAGTATAATTACGTGCCGGCTCTCTTTGATCGATATCTTTATCAAAATAATACTCACTCCACGCAATAACGGTTTTCTTTAAATTTCCAGAAGTAAAAGCATTACTATAGCCTAATCCTTCTATTTTTTTAAATGCTCCATTTTGCATTGCTAGACCAATTGCTAAAGCAGGTACTACATAATAGTCCGGTACACTCTTAGGCAAAAAACTTACTACAGCACAAATTATCATTATTGGAATCATTTCAAATATTCTCCAATAACGGCTTTGAGTATGTGAATGAATAACTGTTACCACCATCAATCCAAAAATAAAAGCTAAAATAGTTGATAATCTATTAATCATTCCAATTATATTTCCATTAGCTAAAGATGCACTAAAGAAAATTATATTTCCAGTTTGACCAGCAGCTAATGTATGACCTCTTTGAATATAAGTATATGCATCAATAAATCCTCCACAAAAAGTCAAAGCCCACGCAATTTCTTTGGTTTGAGCAATACTTTTACTATGAATTAAATTTTCAAAAGCCATAATAATAATCTCCATTTTAAAATACAAAAAAACCACCTAATCAAATGATTAGGTGGTTACACTTACGGAGTAGGAGAGATTCGAACCCTCGCGCCGGAAAACCCGACCTACACCCTTAGCAGGGGCGCCTCTTCAGCCACTTGAGTACTACTCCATATGGGCCTAAATGGACTTGAACCATCGACCTCACGCTTATCAGGCGTGCGCTCTAAACCAGCTGAGCTATAGGCCCAAAAAAGCGGGTAACGAGAATCGGACTCGCGACTAAAGCTTGGAAGGCTTTCGTTTTACCACTAAACTATACCCGCAATGTATAAAAAAACGAATGGCGCGGGACGGAATCGAACCGCCGACACAAGGAGCTTCAATCCTTTGCTCTACCAACTGAGCTACCGAGCCATCTTACGGTCCATATCGGATTTGAACCGATGATCTCCTCCGTGACAGGGAGGCGAGATAAACCACTGCTCCAATGGACCATATTGCGGGAGCTGGATTTGAACCAACGACCTTCGGGTTATGAGCCCGACGAGCTACCAGACTGCTCCATCCCGCGATGAAAATAACAATTAAAGTTTTTAGTCTTTATGGACCTTGTAGGACTCGAACCTACGACAGGACGGTTATGAGCCGTCTGCTCTAACCAGCTGAGCTAAAGGTCCAAGCTTACAAAATAGCGGCGGGGGGGATCGAACCCTCGACCTCCCGGGTATGAACCGGACGCTCTAGCCAGCTGAGCTACACCGCCAAAAACTGTAACCATTAGATTTATATAGATTACTAATCGGGAAGACAGGATTCGAACCTGCGACCCCCTGGTCCCAAACCAGGTGCTCTACCAAACTGAGCCACTTCCCGTTAATAAATGCGCCCAGAAGGATTTGAACCTTCAACCTTCTGATTCGTAGTCAGACACTCTATCCAGTTGCGCTATGGGCGCTTCATTAAATGCCGAGGACCGGAGTCGAACCGGTACGGTTGAAACCAACCGCGGGATTTTAAGTCCCGTGCGTCTGCCAATTCCGCCACCCCGGCATATTTTAATGAAAAGCGGAAGACGGGATTCGAACCCGCGACCCCCACCATGGCAAGGTGATGTTCTACCACTGAACTACTTCCGCAAAATATAAATGCCGATTATACGACTTGAACGTACGACCCCCTGTTTACAAGACAGATGCTCTACCAACTGAGCTAAATCGGCATTAATGTCAACATGTGGTTGGCATATACGGGTGGTGAGACTTGAACTCACACGTCCGAAAACACTAGAACCTAAATCTAGCGCGTCTGCCAATTCCGCCACACCCGCATTAGGGTCAATGAGCCGTGAGGGACTTGAACCCTCGACCCACGGATTAAAAGTCCGTTGCTCTACCAACTGAGCTAACGACTCGAGATGGAGGATACAGGGCTCGAACCTGTGACCTCCTGCTTGTAAGGCAGATGCTCTCCCAGCTGAGCTAATCCTCCATATGCACGGCAGCTGCCTACCC
>NZ_JBQXFW010000018.1:0-4084 GCF_052615405.1 Lactobacillus sp. PSON
GTGTCAAAGTCGACCTTGCTTTCTTCTCCATTACCTACTTGATAGCCATCAATTACATAGCCCTTCTTGAGCAATTGATCTACAAAACTCTTTGAACCATTAAATTCAATAGCTGTGTTTGGCATACCAGAATCGCTGTAGCTGCCCATTGTGACTGGACTTGATGGGTTATTTCTATCAATGATCGTCAAGCTTGCCTTTTGTGCATTTTCAACTGGAGCCTTCTTCTCCATTGTAATAACAATTGCACTATTGTTATTGTTTGGAGTTACGCTTTCTCCAGCTACTTTACCAGTCTTAGAATCAACACTTGCATTAGTATTGGTTTCTTTGACACCCACAATATTGTACTTAGTAGTATCAATACCCGGAACTTCTTCAAAATTGCCATCATCTGGTGTCCAAGTGATCTGACCGCTACCAGTTACATTGCCGTCTTTATCAACGGTTACCAAGTGACCAGTTACTAAGTCAACTACTCCCTTACCATTGAACTTGACTTCTTGATGAACTGGTGATTGTGCTTGTGTGCCATCTGCATAGACATAAGTGATATCACGAGTTACAGTCTTATCCAAGTTTTGTGGTTGGTAGTTGTCTGGATACTTAGGTCCGTCTGGATTGTTAGGATCCACTGGTTCTCCCGGCTTGCCCGGCTTATCTGGAGTTACCGGAGTCGTCAAGTGAGCCAAGTGAACTTCGAACTTGTTTTCTCCGTTAGTAAATACTTCCTTACCATCAGTAAAGTTATTAGATACTAACTTGTAACCAATTGATTCATAATGCTTGATCCTGTCTTGAGTAGTGTAAGAAATGACTTGTCCTACTACACCACTGAAGTTTCCGCCTTCAAGTGTCTTGCCTGTTGTGTCATCGATATAAGTGATCGAACCATTTGCGGCAACTGGGGTTTCTGGTTTCTTAGTCAAAGTAATGATGATATGACTATCAGTACTGTTGTGAGTTACATCTTCACCACTTACTGAAGCATTATCCATGTTTACATCGGCATTTGTACCATTTTCCTTAACACTTGAAATGTAGTAACCATTCAAGTTGATTCCTGCAATTGGTTCATAACTTGGCTTATCGTTATCATCTGAAGTTACTGTCCAAGTAATCTGGCCGCCTTGAGTGATTTTGCCATCTTCACCTACAGTTACTAATTGATGAGTTACCTTGTCATAAGTACCTGTTCCTGTGAAGTGAACTTTTTGAACAACTGGCTTTGGACCAACTGTTCCATCAGTGTAAACATAAGTTACTGTTCTAGTGATGGTCTTGTCTAGATCATCCTTAGTGTAACCTGCACCTGGATTATCTGGATTTACTGGAGTTGTATCATGAACAAATTTAAGTTCAAAAGTATTGCCATTTGGATCCTTGACATAAGTTTGCTCGCCATCTTTGAATGGATTATTACCAACTAACTTGTAGCCCAATCCTTCATAGTAGCTGACACGGTTATTAGTTGTGTAGTCGATCTTATCGCCAACTTGTCCGCTGAACTTAGCTTGTTCAAGCTGCTTACCAGTAGTTTCATCAATGTAAGTTACAGAACCTTTAGTATTTTCAACTACTGGGTTCTTAGTGTAGTGAACTGTGTATTCACGGTCAACGTTGCCATTAGTTGCGTTAACTGTGTCTCCACCAACATTTACCTTATCTGCAGTGTAGCCTGGGATATTTGGCGTATTGATATTTTTGTAAGTTTGAGTAGCTGGAGTCCAGCCGTTATCAGTTGTCTTTCCAGTTACCTTATCAATCGTCATTGAGTGAGTAAATGTAATGGTTGTTACATTATCCTTTGGAGTATCCTCACCTGCACCGGTGTAGTGAACTGTTTGAGTACCAGTCTTAGTTAAACTGTCCTTATCAGTGTTACTTGGCCACTTAGGTCCATCTGGATCGTTAGGGTTGATCGGTTCACCTGGCTTGCCTGGGTTATCTGGGTTTACCGGAACAATATTGTGTTCTACGTAAATAGTTACATTGGTATTGCCCTTAGTTACTTCACCTGGAATAGTTACTTCTGGGTTGATCACCTTGTAGCCCTTGTTTTCAAGATCAGTGATCGTTGTAGTCTTATCATAATCAAACTTAGTTCCAACATCTTTATTGCCAGAATTCTTACTGTAGTCTGGTAGATCAACATTATCAGTTACATCATGGACCACAACTGTGATCGAACCTTGATCAGGTGCTGGAGTTACTGGATTGAATGGTACTGGAACATCCTTGCCTGGATCCTTTGGATCTGGATTGATATTGTTTCCTGGCTTATTGTTTGGATCCTTTGGTGTCCAGTTATCTGGAACATTTGGCACGATACCTGTATCTACCTTAGTTGGATCCTTTGGATCGGTTGGGAAGGTTGGGGTATCTGTTCCTGGGATATGGTTGCCGTTTGGATCTACTGGAACGATCTTACCGTTTGGTGTGTAAGTTACAATCACAGTCTTGTTCAAATCATCTGGAGTTACAGTCACTCCGCCAGCAGTCTTCTTATCTGCATGGTAGTTTTGAACGACTGGAGTAGTTTCTTCGCCAAACTTGTGGCTATTTTCATTCCAGCCAGAATCTTCAACGATCTTGCCAGTTACATTATCAAAGGTGATAGTTCTAGTAAATGTAGTCTTTTGAACCTTATCTGCTGGAGTATCTTCACCTGCACCAACATAGTGGACTGTTTGAGTACCAACACGCTTTACACTGTGTTCATCAGTGCCGCTTGGGTAACGTGGACCTGTTGGATTATCTGGGTCAACTGGATCTCCTGGATGACCTGGCTTATCTGGAGTTACAGTAGTTGTACCGTGTACCAAGTATAAAGTAAAGTCTTGATCAGTCTTAGGATCATTATCAAAATTGCCAAAGCTGACATCATTGAATGAATTTGGCTTAGTTTCTTCGCCATTAGCTGACTTAAAGCCATCGATGATATATCCGCGGTTAATCAGATCTTGAACGTAATCTTGTGAACCGCTGAATGAAATTACAGTTCCTTCTTTGCCGCCATCACTATAAGTGTTCATTGTGATCGGGTGACTTGTATCATTTCTATCAATGATCGTCAAGTTAGCCTTTTGATCACTTACAACAGGCTTAGAGTTAGGAGTGTAAATGATAGTGGCATCTTGAACTGTATCGCTTGGCTTAAGAGTCAAACCAGCAACACTACCATCATCATTAGCGTTGATAGTACCTGAGATGTAGTAACCATCAACCTTGTGGCCTGCAACTTCAGCCATCTTGTCGTTATCGCTAGTCCACTTGATCGAGCCTTTTCCAGTGATATTGCCATCTTTATCAACGCTTACCAAGTTGCCTGTTACCAAGTCGATCGTACCTTCACCATGGAAGCTGACTGTTTGAACTTGATCAGCTAGATCATGAGCTTCTGGCTTAGTGCCATCAGTAAAGATGTACTTGATGTTACGAGTAAGAGTCTTTTCCAGATCAGTCTTGGCAAGTCCTGGTTGAGGGTTCTTGTTAGATGGATTGTCTGGATGATTTGGATCTACTGGATGATCTGGGTCAACTGGATCAGTTGGAGTTACTGGACGAGTTCCATGCTTGACGTGGATTGTAACAACTGTATTGCCCTTAGTGATCTCAGCTGGGATAGTGCCATCAGTTGAAACATAAGTGTAGCCGCGATTTTCAAGCTTCTTTAGATCACTATCTGAATTATAAGTTACCTTAGTTCCTTCATCGACATTACCAGTGTCAGTACCAACATTTGGAATATCTACATCATCAGTATCATCATGGAACTTAACTACTAATGAACCTTGCTCAGCCTTCTTATCTGGGGCATAAGTTACAGTTACTGTGTAATTTGAGTCATCATGTGAAACTTTAGCAGAATCTACATTAGTATTATCACTTGAATCCTTGTCAACACTTACAACATGGTAGCCTGGGATCTTTGGTGTGTTCTTAGCGTTAAATTCTTGTTCGCCTGACCAAGTAAGCGGAGTAGTCCACTTGCCAGTTACCTTATCAAGCACACCCTTAGCTGTGAAGTTGACTGGTTGCTTGATATCATCTGGAGTATATTCTCCTGCACCTTCATAGTGGA
>NZ_JBQXFW010000019.1:0-1901 GCF_052615405.1 Lactobacillus sp. PSON
CAAAGGCTATACTCCAGATTACGCTAATATAAGCTTTAACAAGCCTGTTGCTGGTCAAAACCAAATAATTAATGTTATCTACACACCTCAAGCTCCAGATACCCAACATGCAAGTTTGAAGATCGTTGATAAGACTGCTAACAAGACTTTGATCGATGGTTTGACATCTGATGGCAACAGCGGCACTCAGATCTCCTTCCCAAGTGAGAAGAGTTTGGTAGATACCTTTATCAATGCTGGATATAAGTTTGATAGTGCTGTAAATGATGCCGACAATAGCTCAATTGGCGATACTCAAGACAGCATCAAGTTCCCAGTATTTGATAATGATGCTTCAAAGAGCCAAGACTTCACTATTTACTTAGTTCATGATACAACTCCAGTAGATCCAGACCATCCAGGTGCAGGATATGCCAAGAGCGACCTTGATAAGACAGTTACTCGTACGATCAACTACCTTGATGAACAAGGAAACAAGATCGCAGATTCTAAGACAGAAACTGTTGAATTCAAGGGTAGCGGCATCATTGACAAGGTAACTAACAAGTTTGTCAAGTCAGCTGATGATTTAACTCCGCTTGAAGACCAATCAAAGGGCATTACTTGGACTAAGACAGTTGATGGCAAGACTACTGATGGTAACAGTTATGAATTTGCTTCAACTCAAGAGCGTCCAAACATTGAATTCAATAGTAATGACTACATCTTTAACCATGTAGATAAGAAGGAATACGATGGTGGCAGCGGTAGCGTTAAGAAGTATGAAGTATCAGCTCCAGATAATGCAAATGATTTAACAGTTAATGTTATCTACAGCTTGAAACCAGCTGATACTACTTACCACTATGCATCTACTCCAGAAGAAAAGACTGTCACTAGAACGATCAACTACTATGACAAGCAAACTGGAGAAAAGATCCCAGCAGACTTGATCAAGGACAATCCAACTACTCAAACTGCTAAGATCACTCGTCAAGTAGTTTTAGACAACAATAACAAGGTAGTTGGTCACGGAACTATTTCTGAAGATGGCAAGACATTTACTCCAAGTGATGATTGGACAACTGATGACAAGTCATGGGCAGAAGTTAAGTCACCTGATCTATCAAGTCATGGTTATACTGCTCCTGATAAAGAAAAGGTCGATCACGAGACAGTTGACGGCAATACTAAGGATCAAGTAATTAATGTTTACTATGACCATACTTATGTTCCAGTAACTCCAGATGATCCTAAGAAGCCAACTGATCCAGTCAACCCAGATGACCCAGAAGGTCCTAAGTATCCAGATGGTTTGACTAAAGAAGACCTTGAAAAGACTGTAACTCGTAACATCCACTATGTAGGTGTAAACGATGATGGCACAATTACTGCAGTAAATGGTGCTCCAGATGGCAAGAGTGACTATACTCAAAGTGTAACTTTCACTAAGCATGCGATCGTTGATAAGGTAACTGGCAAGATCGTAGGGTACGACACTGATAACGATGGCAAGGCAGATACTCAAGATGCAAGTCGTGCTTGGATGCCAAACAGCGCAAGCTTTGACCAAGTTGATTCACAAACTCCAGCCAGTGTTCAAGACAAGGACGGCAAGAAGTTTGACAGTGTAGATGTGCCAACAGTTTCATCAACTAGTGTCTTGCCAGATAGCAAGTTCCAAGACATTACTGTAACTTACCGTCATACACCACAAACACCAGTAACTACTTATAAGGCAACTGATGAAACCAAGGATGTAACTCGTACCATCACTTACAAAGACAGTGTGACTGGTCAAGATATCCCAAGCAGTTTGGCTAAGCCACAGACTCAAAAGGTAACTCTTCACCGTGATCGTATCACTGATAATAACGGCAACTTTGTAGGCTACGGAAAAGTCAGTGCAGATGGCAAGACTT